>NZ_JAMYDZ010000002.1:0-502823 GCF_024129905.1 Pseudomonas sp. 21LCFQ010
GTTTCCGCAGGTTTCCGTATCGGCCTCGATCTGTACGCTAACGTCCGCCCTGCACGCACTCGCCCTTTCCTGACTTCGAACATGAAGGAAGGCAAGACCATGGATCTGGTGATCATGCGCGAAGCCACCGAAGGCTTCTATCCAGACCGCAACATGAGCCGTGGCTGGGGCGAAGTCATGCCTAGCCCGGACATGGCACTGTCGACCCGCAAAATCACCCGTCATTGCAGCGAGCGTATTGCACGTCGCGCATTCGAACTGGCGATGAAACGCAACAAGAAAGTGACAGCAATCCACAAAGCAAACAGCTTCCACATGACCGACGGCCTGTTCCTTGAAGCCGTGCGTGACGTGGCCAAAGACTTCCCTGAAGTTCAACTGGACGATTTGCTGGTCGACGCCTCTACTGCTCACCTGGTACGTAGCCCAGAGCGTTTCGACGTTCTGGTTGCGACCAACTTCTACGGCGACATCATCAGTGACCTGGCCAGTGAGCTGTCCGGTAGCCTTGGCCTGGCCGGTTCGATCATGGCAAGTGACGTGCACTGCGCAGCTCAGGCCCAACACGGTTCGGCACCGGACATCGCAGGCAAGGACATCGCAAACCCTGTATCGATGATCCTTTCCGTGGCCATGCTGCTGCAATGGATGGGCGAGCAGCGCAATAACTCTGGCTTGGTGGCTGCTGCTGTCGAGATGGATCGTGCTATCGACGTTGTTCTGGAAAGCCCGGAAAAACGTACCCCCGATCTGGGCGGCAAGCTGGGCACCAAAGCTTTCGGCGAAGAAGTAGCCAAGGTCATCATAAGTTGATGCAGGCGGACGGCATAATTGGGATGCCGGTTGTTGGACGCAATCCTTATACAAACGCCTACTTCCTTTGTGTGGTCGGGGCACTCTGTGAGTGATTGGCGTGCCTGCGTTACCCATTCCTGCTGAAACGGCCAAGTTAATTCAGCAGAAACGCGGGAGTGGAGGCCGTAGGTCTAGTTATGGAGACGCTTTTTCTACTGTGGCTGTGATCTAAACATGGTGCAGCTCAAAGTTCGGTAATGGCTTCGACAGCGAAGCCTCTGATTTTCCACTCGCCCATGATTTTCGAAGGCAGTGAGTGATTCATCGCTGTGTGGTTTCCCTCAATAAAAATAAAAGAAGGCAAAGCGCGTTATGAAAAAATCAACATTGGCACTCACCATTGCTGCTGTCGCGATAGCACAGCAAGTAACTGCCTCGGGGTTCGTTGAGGACAGCAAGGCTACGCTGTCAACGCGAAATTTCTATATCAATAACGATAACCGCGACTCTGATGCTGGTACGGCTATAGCCAAGACTAACGGTGTACAGAACTATCAATCCGAGTGGGGGCAGGGTTTCGACCTACGACTCACTTCCGGTTTTACTCAGGGTACTGTTGGTTTTGGCATTGATGCCATCGGCCTGTTGGGGGTGCGCCTAGATTCCAGCGAGTCCAAACATGGCAACCCAACGGGTGCGCTTGCAGGCGGTAGTGTATTCCCCAGCCAGGGAAACGAGGCGGAAAATGATTTTTCCAGTCTAGGCCTGACAGCCAAAGCCAGAGTCTCTCAAACTGAGCTCCGTCTGGGCACGTTGATGCCAAAGAACCCAGTAGTCATGAGCAACGATGGGCGCTTACTTCCGCAGACGTATCAAGGGGGACAATTAGTCTCCAACGATATTCCAAACCTGACGCTGACCGCCGGCCAACTTGAGCATGCTAAGGGGCGTAACTCGACCGATGAGAAAGGTCTATCCATCGGTGGCGCAAACGGTGGCTCCGATTACACAAAAGCTACACTCAGCAATAAGTTCTACTACGGTGGTGCGGATTACAAACTGGGGAAGAATCTGGTCGTTTCGTATTACTTCGGTGAGCTGAAGAATTTCTACCAGCAGAATTTTCTGGGTCTAGTGCACAACTGGGCAATTGGGCCTGGTACCCTCAAAAGTGATTTTCGCTATTATCGCAGCCGTGATGATGGGGCCAATGGTGACGAGGCTGCCTATTTTACGTCGGGCTATTACCCTGATCACGCTAGCCTTGCCACTCGGATCAAGGGCAAGGTAAATAACGATCTCTATAGTGCGCTGTTCCTGTATTCAGTGGATGGCCATACTTTCGGCGGTGGTTATCAGTTCAGTAATGGTGAAAGTGATTTTCCTTGGTTGAACCAAGGGGATGGAGCGTCCACCAGTACAATTAATGACATCCAGTTGCAGAAGTTTGTGCGCGCAGGTGAGCGCTCTTGGCAGGCACGCTATTTCTACGATTTCGCCAAGCTCGGTGTGCCTGGTCTGACCGCCGGCATTGTTTATGTCCGCGGGTTCGATGTCGACACCGTCGGTAGGGTGGGCGTCTCTCAGGTTTCGACCCTTGGCACTGGTGCCAGTGAGTGGGAGCGCGATCTGAGTGTGTCTTACGTTATTCAGTCTGGTGTGTTGAAGAACCTTGGCTTTGCCTGGAAAAACGCCATGTGGCGAAACAATATTCCCGGTCAGCGGGATCAGGATGAAAACCGACTGATCGTCAGCTATTCAATGCCACTTTTCTAACGCGCTATTTGCAGATTATTTAGACAGGCAGGGCATGCGCACGCATTCCGTATGCGCGCGGTGCCTTCGCCCATTGATGGAAGCGGAGTTACAATGTCGAACCTCACGATGGTGTATGCGGCGCATGGCGAGCGTTTGCTCCAATATCAGCTCGATAAGGTAAACGCTCGCGTTACTTTGATGGATGAGCTCAGCCTGGATGCCAATATCCAATATGCGGTGGTCGATTCCGCACGGCAGCATCTGTACGTAATTGCCAGCGATGCTGGCGCTGGAAAGTCGGGTGCAAAAGGTACTGTGCATCGGCTGTACGCCTTCAAGATCCTTGCCAATGGTCTGCTGCAACGATGGGGCACAAGCGTGCCGTTGCCGGAACGCCCTATCCATCTCGCGATTGATCCTAAATGCTGTTATCTGTTTGTTGCGTACAACCAATCTGCTTTTCTGGGTATGCATCCGATCGCACGAGATGGCAGCGTCGGTGCTGCCGTCGAGCATGCGCATCCCCCCAGTGCCGGTACCTTCACTCACCAGGTTATGGTGTGCCCAGATCGTTCGTCCGTCATTGCCTTGGCTCGCGGCAATGACGAGGAGGAGGATAGGTCTGAAGAGCTCGGCAGCGCGCATGCCTTCAGCTTTGACACGGGGCAGTTAAAAGCCATCAGCGATCAGTCATTTCCAGCGGGGATTGGCCCGCGTCACTTGGCATTTCACCCATTGCAACCTTGGGTATATATCGTACTTGAACGGGGCAACAAGCTGTCGATGCATTGCTTGAGTGCAGATGGGGCTGTCCAGTGTCCACCCAATTATCAAGTTGAAACCTTGCGCGATTCGCTGCACATCACCTCTAAAAAGCAGCGCGGTGGTGCGGTCAAGATCCATCCGAATGGTC
Source organism: Pseudomonas sp. 21LCFQ010 (assembly GCF_024129905.1). Taxonomy (NCBI): domain Bacteria; kingdom Pseudomonadati; phylum Pseudomonadota; class Gammaproteobacteria; order Pseudomonadales; family Pseudomonadaceae; genus Pseudomonas; species Pseudomonas sp. 21LCFQ010. The sequence goes on from NZ_JAMYDZ010000002.1 coordinate 3,467, forward strand.
GGTATCTTTATGTATCGAACAGATCCGATGCGGTAAACCCTGGGCAGCGCCAAGATGTGTTTTCGGGTGGTGAAAATACCTTGGCGGTGTTTGCGCTTGATCCGGCCAGTGGCGAGCCACGCTTGATTCAGCACGTGGAGACACAGGGTGTGGAAGCACGAACGCTGAGTATTGAAGCCAGCGGCCAGATGCTGATTGTGGCCAACCAAAAAAGCGTATGGATAGAGGAGGGTGCAACCGATCGCCGCTTGTTGGCATGCCTGTCATTCTTCGAGATCGGCCCCCAGGGCCTGTTGAAATTCGTTGGTAAACACCAGATGCCTGACGATGGACGGTGGCTACTGTGGCTGGATACCTGCGCAATATGAATAAACGCTTCACCTTTACACAATAAAAATAAGGAAGAAATGAAATGTTCGAATCATCTAATCGTCGTCAGTTTATAAAAAATGTCGGTGTGCTGGGCGGGCTTGCATTTGCTGCTAGCCACGGGGTTACCAGCTATGCTGATGAGGCTTTTCCTTATAGCGCGGGTACACAGCCGCCACGTCTGCGTGTGCCTGCGTTAGCGTGTGATTGCCACCATCATATCTATGACCGGGCATTCCCCTATTACGATGATCGAAACCTGCCAACGGCGAGTGTTGAGGACTATCAGCGCCTCCAAAAACGATTGGGATTGACCCGGAGTGTGGTGATTCAACCGTCCTCCTATGCCACTGACAATCGTTGCTTGTTGGCTGCGCTGAAAAAGTTGGGGCCGCAATCCCGAGGTGTTGCTGTGGTCGATGACACTGTCGAAGTCAGCGAATTACGAAGATTGCATGAGCATGGTGTGCGTGCGATACGCTTCAACTTGGGAACCGGCAGCGCCACGACTGTGGCGATGATTGAACCGTTGTCTAAACTCATCGCCGACTTAGGTTGGCATATTGAAATCCATACCCGGCCGGACGAATTGATTCAGTTGGATAAGTTGCTCACACAATTGCCTGTGCAGATTGCATTTGATCATTTCGGGCGAATCCCGTTGCCTGTAGGCAATGAACATCCGGTATTCAAGATGATTGCTCGGTTGGTTGACAAAGATCGAGCGTGGGTCAAAGTCTCAGGTGCTTACCAAGATTCGGTATTGGGCGGGCCCGATTACGATGATGTGAAAGATTTGGCCAGAGGCATGATTGCACTTGCACCAGAGCGCGTTGTCTGGGGTACTGACTGGCCACATCCTAGTCTGCAAACCAAGAAAAAGCCGATGCCCGATGATGCTTCAATGTTTGATCTATTAAAAGTGTGGGCGCAGAAGGATGAAATGGTGGAACGAATTCTTGTGACTAATCCTGCAAAGCTCTACGGTTTTTAGATCAAACGTTCCAGCGAGTAGTGACAAGTAAAGAAAAGGGGCGCCATAGCGCCCTTTTTCAATTTCCGAGTTGATGGTTTAGGATTGCGTGGTAATTACTTCTGGTGCGCTCTGGTTTTGTGGCATCTGAAGCGGCAGTTGCTGCTCGATGTCAGCGCTAGGTTCGACATATCCACCGCGCAGCACGTGATTCATGCGCTCTGTGTCCAGAGCACCTTCCCATTTGGAAATCACAACTCCGGCGACGGCATTACCAATGATCGAGGTGACTGCACGTGCCTCCCCCATGAACCGGTCGATACCGACCAGCAACGCAATCGCGCTGATTGGAAGTACGTGCACACTGGCCAGCGTTGCCGCCAAGGCAACGAACCCGCCACCAGGTACACCGCTCATGCCTTTGGAGGTAAACAAGCCAATCGCGAGAATGGTGAGTTCTTGAGAGAACGTCAGAGGGGTATTGGTGGCTTGAGCGATGAAAATCACTGACATCGTCAGATAAATGCACACGCCATCTAGGTTGAACGCGTAACCCGTCGGAACGACCAGCCCCACAACGCTCTTCTGGCAACCCATGTGTTCAAGTTTCTGAAGTAAGCCAGGCAGCGCTGGTTCGGCGCTCGCGGTGCCCAATGTGATCAAGAGTTCTGTTTTCAGGTACCGCAGAAATGCAAAAATGTTGATGCCGCACATCTTTAGAATAACGCCAAGCACGACAAACACGAACAGCAGACAGGTGGCGTAGAACGCAATCATCAGATAGCCGAGTGTCGCCAGGCTGCCGATCCCATATTTACCGACGGTGAAGGCGATTGCTCCAAAGGCGCCGATAGGAGCGAACTTCATCAGGTAACCAATGATGGAAAATAGCGTGATCAGGCCTTGGTCGATGACATCGACAAAGGCCGCGACCCGCTTGCCACCCTGTGCCAATGCCAAGCCAAAGAGAACGGCTAGAAATACGACTGGCAAGATGTCGCCGTTGACGAATGCCCCCATGATCGACTCTGGAATGATGTGCAGGAAGAACTCGCGCAGAGACTGCTCGCTGGCAACTTTCGCGTAACCCGCGACGGTCGACATGTCCAGCGTCTTGGGGTCGATGTTCATGCCTGCGCCTGGCTGCATCAGGTGTGCGACCAGCAAGCCGATCACAAGCGCTGCTGTGGTCACAATTTCAAAGTAAAGCAGTGCTTTTGCCCCCACGCGGCCAACTGCTCGAATGTCCCCCATCTTGGCGATACCGACCACCACCGTGGCAAATACGACGGGTGCAACGACCATCTTGATCAGCTTGATAAATACATCACCCAGAACCTTCATCTCTACGGCAGCTTTGGCATCAAAGAGCGCAAATAGGGTTCCTAAAATGACGCCTATCAACACCTGAATGTACAGCGGCTTCAGAGGGCGAAAGAACGCAGATTTCATGGAGAAACTCCTGACGTTTGGAGCCAGTGGCTCCTCATTATTGTTGTGAGTCTGCAACGGATGGTTTGTCATCTGTGGTGCAGGAAGCGTAAAACGATTCTACATAAATTGGCTTTGTTGACAACAAAATACAATTTAATTTTTTAGGGCGTGGATCCACACAGCACAGCCTTCCCGCTTGGCTCTGACATCAAGCTGAAGCTATTTTTGTACAAGCCCAAGCCATGGAGGGGGCAACCATAACGGGGTATCAGCCCCTCGGAGGCCTGACGCCCAGGCTCTCCGTTGGTGCGTCAACTCGCCTTGTCTATACAACTGTCCACCGCGCCTGAAAGCTTGGCCCATCCGAGATTGGAGGCTGAATAGGGCGCCCGATCTGGATGGTCACCGGGATTGGGAAGTCGACACCGACTAGCGCGACCTCACCTTGCTTGAGGTTGGGCAGAAATGCAGCCGCAGAACGATCGATTTCGCCGCAAGCTCGTTCGACCACCTCGTGATCTCGGTCATTGGTAAGGCGGTGGACTAGCAATGTCCCCATCTGGCTTAGAACAAGCGGTTGGACTCCGCATCCGTGCATAAAGCACTGAGAGGGCCGACGGGACAGGCACTGTTGCATCCTGCTAGCACTCAGCGTCCGGCCTTGAACACCGTTCGCTTTGAGGTCAGCAGATCTTACGAGGAAGAGGACAATCCCGCGAATCAGGCCGTTGCACTTGTTCTCTTCGATGTCCTTAGGCGTTGCTGGCAGGTGGTGAGGAAGCTTCATCATGCCTCTGCAACTGAGGTGGTCAGCGATACCCGATCAGCGTTAACGCCAAGGCTCGTACGTCTAATCGCGTTCATCGAGTCACTAGCTCGCAAGCTTGAACGGCTTAAACGCGCGATACCTTTCTGCATCGTGACTGCCAGGCGTCTATCGGCTGCTGGATTGAATGCGATCTCTGCTCACCCTGCGTACGCGCGAGCTTATCGGTTTGGTTGGTACGCGTTGCGTTCAGGGTGGTTTGGAAAGGATCCTGATGAGACGCTGTGGGCCAGCCCAACATGGGAGATTTATGAGCGGTGGTGCTTTGTGACGGTAGTCTCATAGCTCCAACGTCAGTTTCCTGAGCTCGTCTGGTGTCGTGAATATCGATCGGTGGGTTTAAAAGAAATCGTGTGGCGGGGGATAGCGGCTGATGTGACCGTTGAGGCGTGTTACCAAACTCGGTGTCCCGCTATCGATCAAGCTACGACTGTGACCGCAGACACCGACCAAGCAAGCTGAAATCAGGCCTTTCTCCACGGGGGAGAGACTACCGTTCGTCGGCTAGGCGCAGAATTTTTTGCGCCCCCCCCTTAAAAAATTTAAAAAACGACGGAGTATATATATTTGAGGGCAAAGAAAAAGCAGCGTAGGTCTGGACACCTCCGTCGTGCAGGCAAGAACACGTTTCCCGGTTTTTCTTTTGTCGCTTTTGACCTTCGATGTTCTGCTTTTCCTTGAGCCGAACTGTCAGTCAACGCCGATCTTGCCGTATGCCATGGGGTTGGGGCAGATCGGTGTTAGCCGCCGTAGGCGGCTACTTTGGCTTTGAGATCAAACCGCTGTTTTTTCGCGGGAGAGGTCTACCCATGACAGTTACGGTTTCGTACAACAAGTAAGCATCAGCCTTGATCAGTCCCTTTGGATTGTCGAGCGAGTTCGATCGCTTTTGTCAGGGTTTCGAGTGCATCCATCAGCCTCCGGTCTTCCCAAGGATCTCCACTGCCCGGTTGATGGCCACGGCAGTGTCTGAGCAGTGCATCCAGGTCGTTGTTGTTCAGATCTAAATCTATGAGCATCAATCCTCTCCGTGCTTACGATGTGTCGTGGGCGTGGTGTTGCCATCGATCCGATTGTCTGGGATTTTGGCTATGCGATTATGCTATGCGGACGATGGAAGGATCTGTGGTTGAACACGAAGGCAGAGGTGCTGGTTTGGAAACTGGCCTCCGAATGTTATGGCGCTGGCTTGGGGCAGCTTCTTGCTGCTGCGATCGGATCGTACAAACGTCCACCAGGGCTCGACGGACTCACCAGGATCTACGCTGAAAACATTGGCGCGGACGGGTTAAAGGTTCTTGTCGATACACTGGTGCACCATGCAACTGGCCGGTTTTATGTCTCGCACGGTGGCGTTGAAATCCGGCTTGGGCTGAGGGGGTACCTGTTGTGGTTTCTCCGTCAAAAATTGGTGGATGATGGTCATGCCCAGCCCCAATGAGAGATGAGCACTTTGCAGGCGACCTAGGTCTCTAAGCCGCACCTGCTTTGGCACGTATGCGGCGCTTGTGAGATTTCTAGCCTCTCTGGCTATCAAGGATTTCGTGGAGTGCCATTCAGGGCATGAGAGTCTCATGTGTCGGTTGGCAGCCTAGGGCGTGAGGGAGTGGTTCAGCGGTATTCGTGATCTGCTGGCTTTTTTTGTAGCCATTACATGTGACCACTCCGGTCGCTAAAGTCCACCTGGATGCCCAAGAAATGATGTGCTGTCTGCTATCCATAGTATTTCTCTCCGTGAATCTCGGTGGGACGATACGCTGGGCCGCGCGAGGTGTGCACGGTCAACTGGGCGCATCGAACGGATGCAGCATTTACTCACAAAGGCAGGGCAGTGCTGGTAGGATTGCAACCGCTGAAACTGCAGCCTGATTGCGTCCCGAGATACTGAATGAACTCAGATTTGATTGAAGAAGAAATGCGTCTAGCGCTATTTGGCACAACTACGCCCGCTGCACCATCTTTCACGCCAGCACTTCAGGATCCCGCTACTGATGCGGTCTTCACCAGGCAGGCTGTGGCGCCGGCTAAAAAGAAAGTTGCGAAAGCTTTCACCCCTAGGCTTCGTGTCACGCTCCGGGTGGGCAACGAGTTTGAGGGCAAAACGTTTGAGCTGATCCACGAATCCAACACGCTCAGCAAGCTGTTGGCGGAACAAGAATCGGTGAAGGCGGCTAGGAAAAAATTCCGGTATATAGAAGTCATCTCAGTGGAGTCGATGTAGCTGTCCGCTTGCAGTGGGTGCACGAATTCATTCTTTGCCGGGACTTTACTCTCATCGTTTGCTTGTCCAGGGCCGGCCAGGTCTTCTATGAGTGCAGCAATGCAGGCAATCCCTTCCATAAGCAGTAACGAATGTAGCTGCCGTAACCACGCTCAACTCCAGGACGTTTTTGGGCGGGCGAAGGCTCTAGAAAGCAAGATTCACATGCCATCTGGAATCATATTTGGTAGCCTATCGCCATCAATTTCACAGTTCGATTTTTGGGTAAACTCATGGACGACCACGCACCCCTCTACTCGTTGGGGCTTCTCGGGAATATTCCGCAAAGCCTCAAAACGACGCTTCACGCTGCGATCACTCGCGGCTTGGAGGACTTGGGGCTGGTGTTGGGCAGGGATGTCCATCTTTTCGAGGGGAGCCCTCTGGAGTTCAATCCAGCCATTGAGCGTTGCAGTGCAGCGTTGTGCTTCGACATTGCCCCCGATGATCAGGCGGCGATTGAGAAGCTGATACTCCGTCGTGTTCCTCTCATCCCTGTGGCCAGCGTCAAAACCAAATTCTCGTCAGAGTTCCCCGGCAAGCTTGGATCCCTGAATGGCCTAGAGGTCTCAAATGGTGCTGTGGCATTAGCAACGGCGTTGCTGGAAAATGCTGCACTGGTGCCGAAGCACCGCCGTATTTTTCTCAGCTACCGCCGTGTAGAGTCCACGGAGCTGGCCCTCCAACTGTTCGCAGAGCTTTCTGCTCGCCAATATGAGGTTTTCCTCGACACTCATGGCATCAAGTCTGGAGAGCACTTCCAGGAGGTGCTATGGCAGCGCCTGTGTGATTCGGATGTGATGATCTACCTAGACACACCCGGGTATTTCGACAGTCACTGGACGGAGGCGGAATTCGCCAGGGCCACCATCCGCGGTCTTTCAGTGCTCCGCGTCGGCTGGCCAGATGTCAAAGTCAGGTTAGGCCAGATAATCGGAGGCGAAATCCTGCTGTCCGACGAGTCCTTCCTGCCTAGTGAAGGGCGAGCGATCAGCTCGAGTACTGGCGAATGCCAAGAACTGGCACTCGACCGAAAAGTTTCCGACGCCGACCTTAAAGGCATAGTCCACAAGGTCGAGTTGCTCCGGACACAAAGCGTAGCAACCCGATACGCCAAGGTGGTGAACAAGCTGCGCAATTCGCTGGAGGAGTATGGCGGAGAGGTCGTCGGTCACTCTCTTAGTAGAAGCCTAATTGTGTCCATGACTGGCGGAACCATCGCGGTTTATCCAGAGCTTGGTGTGCCTACAAGCCACGCTTTGTACGAAGCTACTTTGAATCTGCATAAGCCACCGGTGGCTGTTGTTTACAACGCGGTGGGGATCAAAGAGAGGAAATGGCGTGCTCACATGGATTGGTTCGGAAGCTACGTCGTCGACCATGTACGCTTGGTGACTACTGATGACGCTGCTTGGGAGTTCAGCATGTGGCATCGGCCTGGGGTATAGGGCTTACACATCGCCCTTGACCTAGGTCGATGACATGGCGTCATCATGTTGTATCGAAGAATTCAGAGAACAGGCTTATGAAAAGCGTATTCCTCTCAGCTAGCGTCCCCAACACCAGCAGCGACTATTACAAGGGGTGCAACCCTGTATTGATCCAGTCCGCGCTACGTTCTTTCTTTTTCAGTGTTATCGGCCGCAAGCATCTGGTTTTTGGCGGGCATCCATCAATCTCCCCATTGATCCTGGTAGTGTGTGAAGAACTGGGTGTGGAGAATGAAAATGCGGTTACCATATTTCAAAGCCAGTATTTTGAAGCCAGCTTTCCTGCTGAAAGTCGAAAGTTTGCGAATTTTATACTTACACCTGCTGCCAATACGCTTGACAAAAGCCTAGCGGTAATGAGGAAGCAAATGTTTGCTGCCTTTGATTACGATTCGGCTGTTTTCATCGGGGGCAAGGAAGGCATAGTCCAAGAACATCGACTCTTCAAAAACGCACATCCAGATTCCAAAATAATTGCATTAAAAACCCCGGGCGGGGCCGCGTCGACCATTGGCGCTACGATGGCGGAGGATGACGAGCTGTTGGATTACGACAAGTTGTTTTCAAAAAGTCTGAACGTTAGTAAAAAATTTTTAAAAGAGATGCCAGTGCCGAGGAAGTCGCACGGGGCAACCTACATTAAAGGGATGTGATAATGCATTGCGGTTTTGAAATGAAGCTTGATGAGGGTGATTTTTTCATAGACCCCGTTGTCCTGCAGAAGCATGAACTGGATTTGAGTAATAGAGTTGTAAATTTAAAGAAATATTTTTTGAGCGATGGTCGTAGTATTGATGCAGAGCAAGTTGCCAAGCATCTTTTTCCTCAGATGCAGTGTGATGTTTTCATATCTCATTCGTTTAATGATAGGGATAAGGCTGTTCAACTAGCGCATGATCTTGGGCAGTATGGAATTACTGCATTTATTGACTCTGTTTTTTGGGGGTCGTCGTATGATCTTCTCCGGGCGATAGACAATAAATACTCAATTCCGGAAGGTAAGACCCAATATGATTATCAGCGAGTCACACGCTCAGCTGGTCATGTCAATATCATTCTTGCAACCGCACTGCAAAAAATGATTATGAATTCTTCAATGCTTATTTTTCTCAGTACCGAGAATTCGATCTCCACAAAGCATTCTATCCAGGATGAGAAAAAAACGCATTCCGCTTGGATCCATATGGAATTGATGTTCAGCCACATGCTGTGGGGGATGGAGCGCGGTAGAAATATGCTCGATGGGATGGAGTCTCTTACCGAGGCACCCTCGATTTTTCACAAAGCAGAAACTGAACACTTGAAGACTCTTGGATACAGGAGCTTTTCTACTTGGTTGGGTACTCTGGAAAACCCCGGAAACCGATGGGAATTTATAAACGCCGCCGAGAAGCTTTATCAGACTTCCAGCAGGGCTCGATAGGTGGACAGGAAACTCAAACACCTTGAATTTGTGCAGTCCGTCATCAACCGATTGTCCACGAATTCATTCCTGCTCAAGGGATGGTCGGTTCTGTTGATTTCTGGTCTCTTTGCACTGGCCGCAGCCCAAGACAATAAAGGCTTTGCGATTTATTCACTTGCACCCGCGATTGCGCTCTGGGGACTGGACGGTTATTTCCTCGCTCTTGAGCGTAATTATCGAAAGCTTTACGACGAGGTCAGACAACTGACCCCAGATCAAGTGGATTTCGCGATGACTCTGGTTGTCGCCAATGGAAATCGCGATTTCATGAATGCCTGCTTTTCGAAAACCTTACTAGTTTTTCACGGCGCTGTGATCATTTCGATTGCTGCCGCAGCAAGCATTCTGTGAACCGTTGCTAAGTTTAGCGTGATGCATTCGGATAGCTAACTCCTGAGGATGAGCCTTGGAAAGCACTTACGTGCTCAAGGCTCTCTCGATAAGCCAAACCTAAGCTTCACTGTTTGACAGGATATTACATTGTGAGGTTGGGATGCGTGCTGCTGCAGCATGTCAAACGCATTGCTGGCTAGTCGTCAATGTGAATGGCGATATGCCTAACGAGCTCGCAGGGTTTTTTGGCGGTGAGCAAGTCATACATGATCTGACGCTGCCGCCCAGGAAGTTTTTTGGATAGGCTTTTCGCAACCCTTCTCACGGCGTCATCGTTTCCGTGAATTCGTTCGGCGAGCAGCAGTACCAAGACGGCGTCAGAGAGAGTCATGACTAGCCTTTTACATAGGGGCTTAGGGCCCGTATTTGCTAGGGCGTTGAGAGCAAGACTCTCGCACTCCTGTGGGGACGTCTCAATCGTGGGGTTCTAAGAGCCCTAGTCTTAATCTTGGGTACCCTCAGATTGCTTGTCCCCGCTTGCGACAATAGGCAGGGTCAGGTCGAGTTGTGTACAGTGATTAGCTGACCCTCACATCCAGCATCTTTGCCCGAGGCTCACTTATGGGTGAGAGATCGTGAGCAGCGGGATGTGTTCAGGAACACTTTTGAGCTTCAAGCTCATCTAGGCAAATGGGAAGCGACTGCATGGGTACCGATCTATTCATCTCCTACGCTTGGACTTCGGGGCCCCATCGGCAATGGGTTCGCCTGCTTGCAAGCCAGCTTCATCTGATTGGCTATAACGTGAAGATTGATGAGGTAGTCGACTACGGATCAAGCGTGAGTGGCTTCATGCGATCGGTGACTGAGGCCGCCCATGTGCTTTTGGTGGTTGATGAAAACTATGTTTACCGAGCTAACAATCTCCCGGACTCTGGAGTAGGCATTGAAACTCGGTGGATGAGCGGAGCTTTTCCCGACAAGCCGAGCTCGTGGCTGTCAGTCCTGTTCGTAGGAAACCCGGATTGCCTATTGCCTCATTGGCTAATTGATCATAACCCCAAGGGTTTTGACTTTACCGCTATCCCCGAAAAGAACGAATTTCCTGGATCGCTGCAGATTGATGAAGTCTGGAGATGGATTGAGGGGCTACCAGCTGACAAGTCTCACGCAGTACCGTTGTCGGTGGTTCGCCGCCGTGCTGCACGGCTTGAGCGTGCAGTTACCCGACGTGACCCGGCTCTGTATGCAAATCCTGCTCTCAAGGGGCGTGTAACCTTTCGCTATCGTGAGCATTCTCATTTTACGATTGGCCAAGGCAAGTTTAAGTTCAAAATACGCTTCAGTGGACACTCGCCCAACAGTATTCATGTGTACAAAGATAGCCCCATCGAAGATATGGGGCTGATTGTCGCTGAGAGCTATGATCCGCTCACCGTAGATGCCTTCATGACTCCGGGCGATGTTGTCGTGCCATTGATAGGGCAGAGTGTCGTTCTATTGAACGAATACGGAATAATGTGCGTTATCACCATTGAAGAAATTCAGCGTGTAGTTAATGATCGAAATTTCGTTCCCGAGCATGTGGTCTTCACATATGAAATTCTTGTGGAACACTGATAGAGCTTTGCGGGGAGCTAGGCTTCAACATATAATGTATGTGCTTTGGCGCTCCCCTTTGCTATTTGAATTTTGAGTGTCGCAGCAATGCCCTGTTTAGATAGTCAATGAGGTTCAATAGGCGAGAGTTGAGTGCGCTCAAGAATGAATCGAGCAATGGCCTTTTCAGAGTGTTTTCTTGCGTCGACATAGCCGTCAGTCGAAAAAATCCCATCTATTTTCTCATCATCAAAACGGATGAGCATGACTTTGTCGTAGTCCTTAGATTTGATGATCTCTCTGACTGCTCTCCATTCTAGTCCGCACCATTCTTTTTCCGAGTACTCTTTAGAAAGAAATACGACAATCAGATCGGAGTTGTCTAGGTATATTCTCTGCAGAAGTACATCTAGATTGGGGGCGGCGAGTTGAGACTGATAGTCATAGTCATAAAAAACTTGATCGTTCCCAAGTTCTTCCCTCAGGGTATCTGCCACTTTGGATACAAAACCTCGGTGTTCTCCCGGAAACGATAGGGCGACCTTGAAATTGATTTCACCAACCCTGCTCAGGGATTTGTCCACTTTTTCGACCTTTGGATTTTCCAAGAGGTCTTCCAGTGCTAACAATGACAGGGTGAAAGGGTCTGGCTCAATTCTGAGTCTTCTTTCGTTACCGGGGTGGGTCTTGGAAATATAATAAAGTAGAAAATTTAGCCAGATTGCCATTTGGTCTGAATTTACTGCTGAGGCTGGCGGGTTAGTGCCATCTATTTCGGATTCAAGAATTTCGTCAAGGATTCTAGACTTTATCGCACTTGATTCACTTTCGTTAAAAAGGCTTGCTGCTCTTTTGGCCATGCGGTTAAATAAAGTGCAAGCTTGCCCTTCGATAACAGCATAGGCTGATAATTTTGCGCCTTTAAGACCCCACTCAAGATTGCTGGTTTGTAAGTCCTCAATAAACTTGTCAGTGCCAGTTTTGAGGTTGATTTTTCCGTAATATTGCCATAGCATGACGGCGTGATTAGATGGATTAAATATCCGAGGGTCTATCGTGCCTTCATTTTCAATATAAAGTATACTAAACGAAATATCGTGGAACTGATCGGCCTCCCGTTCGAAGGCAGTGATAAGTCGTTTAATTTCCGACTTCTTTTTTCTAACGGACATTTGAAGTTCCTGCTTCCTTACGTTTCAGCGGAGGTCAGTAAGTTGTGAGTGGGTTTATGGTTGAGGTGTTGACATTTTTTACTCAGTAAAGTCGTATGTCCAGGGGCGTGGTGGTACGCCGATTTCTGAATCAATACATCTAAACCCGCGTGAGAAATTATCAACCGGTATAAGGGTAGCTCGACATTTCAAGGAAGATACCGATTCGCGCCGAGCATGTCTATTCCAGAGGGCTGCTACTCGCGCTGTAACGTCACCGAGTAAGGGCCTGCCACGGCTCTTTAATCACACACCTTTGCGAGCAGGCACGTACGTACTCGGGAGCTATCTGTAGGACTATCGAACAACTGGCACCGGAAGACAGGCAAGCACCTGCGATAACGCCAGGCGGTTGGTTAACCCCACAGCCTGGTGGCCACAGTCGAGGAGAGGGCTTTGATCGCTACGCCTGAATGCTTGGCACGCCAACGGCTATTCGCACAGCTTGGTGCAGTTGTAGAACGGATGGCCGTCATCGTGAAAGTCTGAATAGAAAGGTATGCCGTCACAGCTTCTGCTCTGGCGCACAGTGAAATAGGTAGCATTAACCTCAAACTCGATCTCCAGGCGTTGCGCAACTTTTTTGCAAAAGTGCTCTTCGAAGCCTGCGGGAAACGAGTCGAAGCCCTCGATATCCAGAAGGTAGCGTCCTTCTGTGCTAACGATGATCCTGTGTTTGGCCAGTAAAGCTCTCACCAGCTCAGAGCCGTTATCAGGAATCCATACCCAGGACTTTCCGTACCCGTCGTCTCGATCAGCCCATTGATGATCGCCTGATGCGAAAACCGCTTCGATGAGGGCGTCGACCTTAGCGTTAATCTCATCCGCGCGCGCCTGTGGAATGGAGAAGTAGGGCGCTAGGTCGATCGAGTGTTGATTGATGAGGTCTGATACCCGAGTCGGATCTTGGATGTCGCCGTGCGGCTCAATGGCGTGGAGCGGGATCACGAAATGGAACATCGACCTATGAATGCTCCCGGCGTCTACGAGCGTCAGGATATCGTGAACGATTTTCGCAACGTCCTCATGATCCTGCACCAGTACACCCATTCCACTAATAGCCGTACGGCCGAAATCTAACCCAGGCATCTCCTCCAAGGTCTCGACGAGGAAGTCGTCTTCCTCAGAGGAAAAATGGGATTGGTTGCCCCGGTAGGGCCACCGCCATTCACGTTCATGCGTCCAGTCGATGGTTCGGCCACTTCCGAGGCTGTAGGCGACATAGCGGTACTGCTCTTCGAGGCTGAGCTGATCGGTCTCAATGATCCTGAACGGTAGTGTATTACGGCGCTCCTGGACATCCTGGCTCAAACCATAGATGGCTGGCCGAGCACCAAGGCCAAACATCGCAGGCTTTGGAATCATGAAGGCATAGCGACCTACGTTCTCCCCGCGTGACAGGCGCTCATTGCTTGAGTGGACGAAGGCCGCCAGTGGCATATCGGTGAAGCATATCGCCGGAGAAGTGCCATAGATCGTAGGGCGCCCGTTTCGGTACGACCAGGTGGCAAAGATTTTTTGGTGCCTCAGCGCACAGCGCATAAGGAACAATGAATCCAGGACATCCGATTCGGCGATGTTGTTAAATCGAGCATGTTCTGGAAAAAGGATGCCTTCGGAGCTCGATTGATCGACGTCCCTGAAGAAATGGATGAGGTAGTCAGAGAGGTCAAATCTGATGTTATTCAGCATGGGGCATCCTGAAGAAAAAATCGTTGAAGCCAGCCTAGCAGAGCTGTTGGTGGATGCGGCAGCTTAATCGAACTTTGGAATTCCGGGGTTCCGGGGCTCGCGCATTGAGCGCGAAGAGGAGTCGAAGGCAATTACAGGAGGTGGCTTAAGTGAGCCAGTACTTTGATCATGTGACCCAGCAGCTTCACAGCAAGATTGAGCAGGCCAAGGTCTACATCAGAAAGCACAACCCTACGACCGGCGCCCTCGCCGAAGCAGTGTTACGCGACTTTCTCAAGGATCATCTGCCACGCGGGGTGAGCGTGGAGGAGGGCTTCATCATCAGTTCCGAGGGGTGGCTGTCCAAGCAATGCGACATCATCATTTACGACTCTCACCGATATGCCCCTTTCTACCGGGCTGGTCAGCAGGTGGTTGTCCCTGTTGAGGCTGTGCTTGCGGTGATCGAGGTAAAAACCTCCATCAATAAATACCGGTTCATTGATGTGATGCGGTATTTCAAGTCGTTCGAGTCTGAGAGCTGGCGATGGCGCACGTATCTTTTCATGTTCAACGCGCCTAGCCTGGGCTTAGTCAGCAACTGGTTTCAAACCTACCCTCATCCGGGGCCTCACAAAGAGTTCGATCACGACACGTACCAATTTTTGCCGGATGAAATTATCGGTCTCGATTCCTCTTATCTCTTAAGCAAGGGCGCTGTGATCACTGACCGAGACGGTATGGGGTATCTGTCGTACGTCTTCGAGGATCATGAAGGTGCTTCCATAGGTGCGTTGGAGTTGTTTTTCCTATCGGTCTATGAGGTCGTTGAAGCGCACCTCAAGGAGCATATGTCTGCAACGCTCCCGCCGCGATTGCCGTATCACCCACGTCGCGCTTCGACAACTATCTCAGCAATTGACCTGTTCCCAATGTGAGACGCGTTGCCCAAAAGCACCGCCTCACACATCCCTGTGTATGGGGCGAGCGAGCTGGCTGTTGATCCGGTGAGCACATGGCTCGCATTCCACAGGCGGTACCTGTTTAGATGAAAATTGGGCACTCTGAATGTTCCCTCTGGCGCTGGTTCAACGGGCTTTTTATCAAGACAACTTACCCCGGCATAGAGGAGCATGGTGCCGCAAAGCCTTGGGTAATCGAGCTCAGGGCTAACGGGTTCACCGTCTGGGGTCAGATCCTCTACTGGCTTGGGCATGAGATCACTCGGTCGCTTGGGAAGGGCAGATTGGTTTGTGTCGAGGTATAGAACAGCTGCCCAACACATGCATTTTTAGGGGCGCAGGTACTCAGCGCTGACGCCGGGATGCTGGTTCGCTGACGAGAAGGGCCGCAGGAAATCACCTGCAGCTCTCCTTGGCTAGCTCAGCTACTGATTGTCGAGGTCGCTGATGATTTTTGAGGCGTAATACTGCGTCATCTTCGGGCTGGAGTGGCCCATGAGCCTCTGAACATGCTGAATATCAGCAGGTTGAAGTGATTTCACTAACCGAGACATCACGAGCTTGCGCATGCTGTGTGGCGTAAGGCCGGTATCTACTTCAGCATGTGATGCCCATTTTTTGAAGCGCTTCGCAAAGCTGGCAGCTGGCTCTGGCGACTTTACGTCGGGCTTTGATGGGAAGAGAAAGTCTCCAGGCTTGATACCATTTTTCTGCACATACGCCTGGAGTATCGCCGTGCGAGATTTGTTCGGGCTGATAACGAATTCACCGTCAGGACTTTTCAGCGATGTGATGACAATTTCACCTGCGGCGTTGATTATGGCCCCTCGAATCTCACCTACCCTAAGTCCCGACATCATCAATTTCAGAATGAGCTGATCGCGCAGATTGCCTGACTGCGCCACTACGGTGTCGATCGCATTGGCCTCTTCAGCGTTCATTGGCCTGCTGTTCGTTTTGGCTATTTTGCACCAGCCTCCATAGGTGGATCTGCAACTGCAGTCTGTACCTGATCAATCGCTCGCTATTGCTCAAGTAAGTTGAGTGCGTGAGCGCCATTGGCAAGCGGAGCGCGCAGGCGTGAGGATGAAAGCCCGAAGGGCCAAGACATCGGCCAAGTCCGATGGCTTGGTTCACGACAGCCGTCGCCGAAGGCGCACGCTTTAAAAACTCGATCATTCAAACTTGGAAAATCGGGTATCGCAACGGTAGGCAGGGAAGCGGTTTTCGGATTAATCGGCCAAGCGCATTTTGTCCTTTCCTCGGCTGATCAATTCTGAGGTTGGGCCGAGCGCGCTTGTACTGACACCTATCCGCCAAAGAATAGCGGCCCTCGGGTCGTAACCCGCTCGAAGAGGATCTGGGCGACATCGTATCGAATGATGTGCTTCCCGTGAGGCGTCGGAACTACAAACTGACCAATTTCTACGGGGGAAAACGTGAAATAGTCTGGTAGTCCCAGACGCCTCTTTACCGTGCCATCGGCGCTGTTGCATTGCTCGCAGATTATCTCCGGTGCGAAGCTGGCGAGACGACGAGGTTGGCCAGGCCCTGGGTTCGTTACGTACGAATCCGTCTGATGGTCGTGGTGGGTATGAAGTCCAACCGCCCATCCCTCTCGTCTGCTTGGCTTGTTCGGATAGAGCATTGTCCAGCGAAGTAACTCATACCGCGTCCTGTGACAGGAAGGGCAGCGCCAATGACTGCCTACCTGGGTGTAAAGGTTGCCGCAGTGAGCACCGCCGAAAGCGAGATACTCGTCCCAGGTGGGTATCCGACGGCGGAGGTTGCTGCTCAGCGTTTTCTCTCGATTCGGATTTTTGATCTTGGTGCCCTCACAGGCCTGGCAAACACCACTCACTGAGAATTCTGGCTTGCATTTACAATGGCTGGTTGTCATCGATGGCC
The DNA here is from genome assembly GCF_024129905.1 of Pseudomonas sp. 21LCFQ010. NCBI lineage: Bacteria > Pseudomonadati > Pseudomonadota > Gammaproteobacteria > Pseudomonadales > Pseudomonadaceae > Pseudomonas > Pseudomonas sp. 21LCFQ010. Next base: position 19,968 of record NZ_JAMYDZ010000002.1, read on the forward strand.
CTACGCATTTGAAAAACCATCTGGGCGGTATGTGGTCGTCGGAAGAGCCACTTGATCATGTAGGTCATCTAGCCCCCGAAGCGGATATATGGCATATAGCCGCCATTATGTTCAAAAACAGTATCATCTGTGCTTCGCTTCGCAAGCGGCAAGGACGGTCAGCATTCAGGGTCAGGGTCGATGTCTCAAGCATTCTCAAGTTTCAAGCGTAACTGGACAGCCGTATCTAAGGCAGCGAAAGCTGCTTTTAAAGCGTTCAAACTGGCGAAATCAGATCGTGGCCATGGATCGTTTGAGCCGCTGATACCCGTCGGTCTAGAGGATGGGCGGTTTACGCGTTACGAGCAGGAATTGCTCAAGGCCCTCCACAATGATGACGTCTTGAACATCGCCCTCACGGGAGGTTATGGCGCCGGTAAAAGCAGTGTTCTCAAAACTTTTTTTGATCGACATCCAGAGTTCCCGCACGCACTTGTCTCCCTAGCCACCTTTAGCAAGAACGACCCAGTGCCTGCGTTGAGCCCTCCAGGTGCGCGCGAGTTGACTCCTGCGAGTGAGATCAGTAATCCGGACAATCGTGAAAATGCAGATGCAAGCAGCGCCACAACTGTCGAGGCAGCAACGCCTCCCACTACAGATCTGATCAATCGGATCGAGGAGACCATCGTCCAACAGTTGCTGTACACGGTGCCGTCTAAAAAGCTGCCAAAGACGCGGCTTAAGCGGATCGCTCAGTCCTCCATGCGGGAGATCGCCTTACAGGTATGCTGGATTTCGGCATTGTTCGTCAGTGTCCTGACTTTCTTCACTCCCAAGCTGGCAAAGCTGGCCGACGTCGATATTGGCTGGCTGCTTACCGGTTTGGGGTTAATACCTCATTGGCTAGCCATCGGTACCACCATGGTGCTCGGCGCCTATGCTCTTTTCCAGGCACTGCGGTTTTGGTCGCTGTTCAGTATTGACGGCCTCACGCTGAAAGGCGGAAAGCTTGAGGCGACCAACCACGGTTCCGTCCTTCACAAAAACATTGATGAGATCATCTACTGCTTTGAGCGCAGTGAAATCCAGGTCGTCGTTATTGAAGACCTTGATCGCTTCGACACGCAGGACATCTTTTTCCGGTTGCGGGAAATCAACTTCATCATCCGGCAGTCGCCGCAGATCAAGCGGCCCGTGCACTTCATCTACGCGATCCGCGATGAGCTGTTCACGTTGACGGATAAGACCAAATTTTTCGACCTGATCATCCCTGTCATCCCAGTGATCAACTCGGAAAACTCTCGCGAGAAAATGTTCGAGCTCCTGGCCCAGCGTCAAATCAATGGAAGAAGCCTTGAAGTTGGGCTGACCCATTCCATGGTTGAGAACGTCTGCTACTACATCGATGACATGAGGCTCATCAAGAACATCGTCAATGAGTTCGACATGTACGCCAGCCTGCTGGCAAATGGTGGCATTCAGCTGAACCCGAACAAGCTCTTCGCAATCGTCGTTATCAAGAACCTCCATCCAGGGGCGTTTACGGCACTGCTCAAGCGCTCAGGTGTGATTTATGACGTACTGATGGGGTATGCGGGATGGGCCTCTGAGCAGACGGCTGCGGCAGATCAGCGTATCGCCGAATTGGATCAGTTGAAGGCAAAAAGAGACCAGGACGTGGCCACTCACGTGGCACACCTTCGTGCAGTGGTCTGGTACGAGGTCGTCAAGCTGGGAGGCCTCAACACCGCAAACCATATCCGACTCCGCAACAACACTGATGTTGAGCTCCTTGAGTTTGTCGAGGACTCACAGTTTGAAGCCTTTCTGACTAGCCAGAGAGTCGTGCCAGTATTGCAGGGAAGCTACAACCGATCGGCGGGGCAGCACGTTTCGGTAGACCAAGCATTGGCGGGCTGTGACTACCAGGCTCGACTCGCAACACTTCAGACTGCCTTGGCGGAGGTCGATGAAGAGCGTCAAGACCTGCTCAGGAAAATTGCCAGACTGAAAACCATCCCGTTCCGAGAGGGCGCCCGTACTACCTACGGTGATCATATTGCTGAACGACTGAAAGGCTACGGCGTTGTCAGCTATTTCATGCGCCGTGGCTTGTTCGATACGGACTATGCCGATTACCTCGGGTATTTCTACGAGGGATCGATCACCCAGGTCGACAAGAATGTGATCCTCGCGTTGAACAGCGGTGAGTCGGTAGATGTGGCAACTCAATTGAGTCACCCAGACCGTGTTGCCGGCAAGCTAGATTTGGACGGGTTGGATGGGGGCAGGGGGCTGGTAGCGGGGTTACTTAGTGCGTTGGCGCAGGATCAGTTTGACTTGGCATCAGGCCCACGCCAAAGCACAGACGATGGAGCGATTGAGCAGGCAGAGATGAAGCTGGCCTTGGTGCTCAAAACTGCTCACGGGCACATGGATCGATTTGCTGAGGCCATGACGATCATCTTGCCGACCCCGAGCTGTGGTGCCGTTGTACGGGCTATTCGGGGAGTCGACCCTAACCTCATTTTCCAGCTGCTTAAGTCTGATCGGTTCAAGGCGCCTGACGCTCGTCAGACGCTTGTGATGGCGATCCTGAATAACCTTTCCGCCGAGCAGGCCGAAACGCTCCACGATCGCCAAGGCCTCTTCCTGCGGGCGGTGAATGAGATCTCGAACATCGCGCCATTAATGCCACACCTTGACCAGAAGGCTGGTGCTTGGTCATGGCTGCGTGAGCAACCAGCACAGTTCGAGATGGTGGACGAGGGGGTAGCGCCCGGTGATCTTCGCAGATTGGTGGAGTGGGGCTGCCTCAGCTTCTCTCTACCTATGCTAAAGCTGCTCTGGGCCAAATTTGGTGAAGAGGCCAGCACTCCAGGTGCAGTGTCGATGGATCGCTTGAAAAGTTTGGGATTGCCAGGCTTTGCTGAAAAGGTTGATCAGGAAGCCGCTGATTTTGCAGAGACTTTGCTGATGCAGGAGGGCCTTCTGCCAGAGACCGTAGAGTCGCTTGCAGAACTGGTCGCAAAGGTATCTCCAGATAAGCACTTGATGACGGAACTTGTCGAGCGTACTGACTGCCGGGTGCCGGACTTGAGGGCATTCCCTGTGCCAGTCTGGGTAAGCATGTTGGATGGCGATCGAGTAATGCCCCGTGCGGAAGCGGTTTGGACATTTTTTGAAGAGATTCTGATCGGTCTAGATGAGAGCAATGCGAGATCGGAAAGTGAAGGTTTGGCTATGGAGCGGGCGTTCCTTGCGTACATCGCGTTGCATGCAACTGAGTTGGCCTCGACACTGTGGTCTGGCGGGCATGACCAAACGCCGAGGCTCCAGTCGTTTCTTGTCAGCGTAGAATCTGTAGATAACGAGACGCTGAAGACGCTTTTCAATGGCCAGATTCTTGATGTGTCGGTGGTGGTCATGGCCGGCTTGCCACCCACACGCTGGTCTCTGTTTGCGGATAGCGATTTCGTACCTTATTCAAAGCCTATCCAGGAAGCGTTCTTCGAACGGGCGTTCAATCTCCTAGGCCGATACATCAGTCGCCGGTGGGCTGAGGCTCGTGAAAAGCTCCAGCTCTCCGAGCTTCCGATATCGATCGCTTACCATCTCACCCGATCAAATACTGCGTCCGCCGATGACGCAGTTGTCATATGGGCCGGTATACCTTTCGATGCATACGACACTCACGCTGGCTCAGCGACTGAGTTGGCAAGTGTCTGTCGGAGAGCCAACGCAGCTGGGGTGCGATTTGATCAGGCATATCTCCCAGTGATTTTGCAGGTCATCGCGGACGCGGCGCTCTCACATGCGGATCGGATCGAAATGATCATCCAGGCGTTGGAGTTGGGTTGCGTGTGGGCTGATTTGCCCCCCGTTCTAAGCCTGCTAGGTGATGAGTATTTGGTAGTGGCAGGCGGGAAAGGCCGTGCATATTTTCCGCCTTCCCTAGAAGATCAGCGCTTGGTGGCATCGTTGACTCGGCGAGATTTCGTCGGTAAATCTAAGATTGAAGACAAGCGGATTGTGGTCTATTGCAAGCGAGTCCTTGGAGCGTAGCGCGTTGTCTAAATGCGGTTATGAGCGGGGGCGAAGCGTGAACGGCCCCGACTTTTATGGCGGCCGTTTCCTGCTGTCTAAGACGTCATGGCCTGACCTGATTGCTGACGGAGCAAGTCTGCCTCAGCCAATCCAAAAAAAGGTTGAAAGCGGCGACCTACGTCCGAAAAACCACTTCAACATCTGCGTTGCAAGGCGAACCATGGTAGGTTGAATGCGATATGGGTCACGGACGGTTGGGTCGTGAAGACCTAAGCCTATGACTCAGTTTATCTAGACCATATCTGCCCTTGGGGTTCGCCATAAGCTTGTGGCCAGCCTGATAAAATGGACTGCTGTATCAGCTACTCATGACGGAACGAAAAAAGCAGAAGGTGTTGATTGATATAGGTGTGCTCCTGGAGCACCCAGACATCATCACAAGTATTCGGGAGAAGCAGCATTGGCCTGTAGTCTTGGCGGAGGCCATGACTTCCATGCTGCAGCTGCGTGGCCAGCGTACATTGCATGCGCGCAATGCAGAGCGCATTCTCGGACAGATCGAAGGTAGCGAGGCCTACGCGGTCAAGTGTTTTCCTACCGGCGACGCACTCAAACTCGGCGATCATCTTGCCGAATTTCGATATGACGGAGCACCTGCGTTTCTGTTCAAGCGCCAGGTATTCAGTAGTCACTCGGCTGCTGACCGGCTGATAGAGGTCGCGGCTCATTATGGAATGACCGTCGTAACCTGCGATGAAACCACCAGGAGCTTGGCCAAGGCTGCCAAGGTCATATCCTACAAATGGCCGCTCGAAGAAAATACGCGCGTACCCCGCAAGGGCGCAGCCGACCCGGTAGAACCCGTAAAGCTCATCCCATTCAGCTTACACAAGACTCCTCTGTCCAGCGCGGATGTGCAGATGGCCGTCAGGGCTTTCCCAAGTGAGGGTGGTACCGTATCAACCCCGGCGGGTAAGCAGGTACGTCTCGGCCAGAAGCTTAGTGAGGGCGGCGAGGGGGTGATCTACAAGACCAGCACCCCAGGGCTGGTTTGTAAAATCTATCACCCGAACAAGGTAACGACACTCAAGCGACAAAAGATTGAGCTCATGGTCAGCCGCAAGATTGATCGCCCGGGCATCTGTTGGCCGACAGAGCTTGTGTTCAATCAGCACGGAGAGTTCGTCGGCTATCTCATGCCGCTAGCGCAAGGCAAAACGATGCAGGCTTCAATGTTTGTGAAGCCCGTCTTGCTTAAAACCTTTCCGAGCTGGCAACGGATCGATTTGGTCAACCTCTGTGTCGCTTTCTTACGGCACCTGGAGTACCTCCATAGCCTCAACATCATAGTTGGCGATATCAACCCGCAAAATCTACTCGTGACCCAAGACAGCACCCAGCTGTGGTTGGTAGACACTGATAGTTTTCAAGTTGAAGTATTCCCCTGCCCAGTCGGGACAGTCAATTTCACTGCTCCCGAAATCCAAGGCTTAGGCTACGAGAGCTTCCTACGAACGATTCAGCACGAGGATTTCGCAGTCGCTACGATGCTATTCATGATTTTGTTCCCCGGAAAACCGCCGTATTCCCAACAGGGTGGCGGCTCTCCGGCTGAAAATATCAAAGGCAAGCGATTTCCGTACCGCGATTTTGACGACAAAGAAAATTTTTCAGGCGAGAACGCACCACAGGGCTCGTGGGGGATTATCTGGAATCACCTTTCAAAGGATTTGCGCGCCGCTTTCCATCGAACCTTCAGTCGGGACGAGCGGCTCACGGTGGATCAGTGGTTGCCCTTGCTAACTAGATATCAGTTCTCTATCCAGAAAAAATACTTGGGGAATGAGATTTTCCCGCAGTCTTACTTTTTCATTCGAGATCCGATTGAGGTGGTTTGCGGTAAGTGCAAAACCAGTATTGTTGCCTCAAAAAAATATGCTGATGCTCAGGCCAAACGGGGGATGAAGGTCTGGTGCCAAGACTGCCATAAGCAGAACAGGCTCAAGAAGATGGCAGAGCAAAGCCTTAAGGAGGCCCAGGAGGCCGAGAAAAAGCACCAGGAACGCCCTGTTCGAGTTCCTCAGGTCAATCGTGCGGTTCCACCTCAGCCTTTGCCTCAGGTCGCTTCGGCGCGTCCCTCTCGCGCGGCACCCAGCCGGCCGACAGTCCAGGCACAAGCCCCGAGTGTCCAGCCTTCAGCACCGCCACCCCGAGTCAATCCGCAATCGCAAGTGACCACTGCTCCCAAGGTGCAGCCGCAACCCATTGCGCCACCTCGACCTCAGCCAAGACCAGCACCTCAACCTGCTCGAAAACCCAAACAGTCGGGTGTCGGCCAGCTGCTACGGCGGCTCTGGCACGCACTGTTTTTTAACTAACCCAATTTATCCGGTAAGTGAGACATCGACCATGAAGGAAGAATACATCCTCAGCCAGGAAGACCTGGTTGACAACCCAACCGCCCGCGTTCCTATCTGTTTGGTGCTCGATGTGAGTGGCTCAATGGCAGGTGAGCCGATACGGGAGCTCCAAGAAGGGGTGCAAATGTTCTACGAGGCCATCCGCGCCGATGACGTTGCACAGTATGCTGCGGAGATCAGCATTGTCACTTTCGCCACCGAGGCAAAGAAAACGGTCGACTTCATGGCCATCGAGCGGCAGGACGTTCCTGCGCTGGTGGCGGAAGGGGTAACGGCTATGGGGCACGGGGTGAACCTTGCTCTGGATCTCCTGGAAGTACGCAAAGCTGATTACCAGCGCGCAGGTGTTGATTACTACCAACCTTGGATGGTGGTTATGACAGACGGCGAGCCCACTGACGATATCAGCGAAGCCAGCGATCGCATCCGCGCGCTTACCACGGAAAAAAAGCTGACTGTATTCCCAATTGCGATTGGAGCTGCTGCAAACATGGAAACGCTCTCAGCGCTATCTCCCGGCCGACCTCCGCTGCGTCTGAAGGGGCTCAATTTCAAAGAGTTCTTCATGTGGCTGAGCCGCAGTGTCTCGCGGGTATCGCAGTCGACTCCGGGTGAGGCTGTTGCTCTGGATGTAGCTGGCATCGCCGCTTGGGGGCAGGTGTAAATTGATAGAAGCTACGCAACGCAGCCACTCCTATCGGGCATCCTGCGCGCAGATCATCGGGAGGTCTCATGAGAAAGATGGGACTCCTTGCCAGGACTATGTTGCGGCCCGTGTTCAGCGAGATTTTGCGTGCGTAGCCTTGGCTGATGGGGCCGGCTCGAAGACGCATTCGGCACAAGGGGCTCGTACTGTAGTTAAAGCAGTGACGCGAATCCTGTCCGATCGCTTCGATGAACTATGGCGGCTAGCCGGAGACGATCCTTCGCAGGTCTCTGGGCAATTGCTACAGCACTGCCTCGAAGCGCTGCAGCACCAAGTGCGTCAGCTAGACTGCCAGCTGTCCGACCTTGCAAGTACTCTACTGTTTGTTGCCCATTCCAAGGGGCGGTATCTGGCGGGGCATCTGGGGGATGGATGCATTGTCCACCAAGAAGAGGGCGGCCAACTGGTCGTTCTGTCCCATCCTGAGAATGGCGAATATGCGAACACCACGTTTTTCGTAACAGACGCCACCGCCGAAAATAGGCTGCGCGTCTACCAGGGTGAATGCACGATGGGTGCGGGTTTCGTCGTCATGAGTGACGGAACGGCGGAGAGTTTGTACCGCAGGTCTGACCGATCACCTGCGACTGCTGTCGGACAGGTTTTGAACTGGAATCGAACCATCCCGCCATCCGAGATGCGAGCGGTGCTAGGCGCCAATCTGGAGCGTACATTTTCCGCAAAAACAGCTGACGACTGTTCGATCGGTGTGCTTTCAATCTAGTCATCTTCGACCATTCAGAGGTTTGGGCAGCGGATGATTGCCGTACCTAGTCATCCCCGTCTCACATGTGGTTGTTCGTTGATTCGATACGGATGACAACAACTGAGAGATGTCCAACTGTTATTCTGAAAACAAGCTAGGCTTTGACCTGATATTGCATTTTCAGGACAGGAATCGTCAGTACTGTGCAGCAACTACTTCTTTTGAGCGGCCCAGTCGCAAGCGGTAAGACGGCTGTTTCTGCTGCTTTACAAGAATGCTATGGCTTCGCCCCTATCAGCAGTGGCGCGTTTCTACGTGAGCAACTGGCCTCGCAAAACAAGGCGCTCAATCGCTACGCCCTCCAGGAACTCGGTGACACACTGGACTGTGTCACTGATTTCTCGTGGCTGGTCGAGTCGGTCGCTGACCCGATCATGAGCGCCGACGCCAATACACGCTATTGGCTAGTGGACGCTGTCCGCAAGGCCCGCCAAGTTGAGCTTTTCAAACACCGTTACGGCGGATCCGTCAGACACGTACATCTCTGCGCGCCTGACCCTGTATTACGGCAAAGACATCTTGACCAAGGTAGGGATTTGGCGGACTACCAAGCGATTTTGGAGCACCCGAATGAGCAGAGCGCACGTTCACTTGCAGGCCTCGCCGACAAGGTCTTTGACACTCAAGAACTGACCCCACTGGCCATAGCGGGCGAGATTGTTACTCTCTGGGAGGCTTAGAGAATGGAAACTCGACAGATTGTGGTCATCAGTGGCAAGACCTGCAGCGGAAAAAGCGGGTTGGCCAATTTATTGGTTAAGGAGTTCGGTTTCTGCGTGGTGAGCGACCGCCGGGCGCTCCAGGATGACGGCTGGCGCATGCATCTATCACCGCCTGCGTTGATTGATCGCCGGCGAGAGCTGGATGAAGTTGAACAGACGCAGTGGATGCTGCTTGCTACGAAGGCAATTTGTGCTGATCGGGCAGATCGGCGGCCTTTAGTCGTTGATCACCTAGACTCGGTCGAGCAGGTCACGCAGTTCCGGCAGGCCTTTGGTGCGAATTTAGTCCACGTCCATCTCTATGCCAGTGATCCTACCTTGCGCTCTCGCTATGCAACGCGAACTCAAGGTGATGATGAGGCTTTGCCTTACGATCAGATCAATCAACTGCGGGATGACGCAGAAATTCGGGCGCTCAAAGCTGATGCAGATGTACGTATTTACACCGAGCGATCTGACTCAGCTGATACCCTCGTAAGGGTTGCCGCCCGTTTGCATTTATACACACCGCCGGAAATTCGGTGCGTTGACGTGCTCATCGGTGGGCAGTACGGAAGTGAGGGCAAGGGTAACATCGTTGCCTACTTGGCTCGCGAGTATGACGTCATGGTTCGCGTTGGAGGGCCCAATGCAGGACACACCGTTGCAAGCACCGCAGGCCCGTATACGTATCACCACCTGCCCTCTGGGTCGAGAGATGTAACGGCGCGATTGCTTCTCGGCCCTGGCATGACAATCAATCTTAATAACCTGTTGGGTGAGATCAAAGATTGCGGTATCGGTGATGACCGCCTTTTCATCGATCCTCAAGCGCTGATCATCGAGGACCAGGACATCACGGCTGAGAAAGGGCATCTGGTCTCGACCATTGCGTCCACGGGGAGCGGGAACGGGGCAGCGGCCGCGCGGCGTATCCTGGATAGAGGGAAGACAATCAGGCTCGCCAAGGATGTCGAAGAGCTTCAGCCCTATGTAGGCACACCTGGCAACTATCATGGATGCACGTCCGACCGCTTAGAGGAGGCCTACCGTCGTGGCCAGTCAATTCTGTTGGAGGGCACCCAAGGCAGTGGTCTGAGTATCTTTCATGGCGATTATCCGCATGTAACCTCCAGAGACACCAACGTCGCGGGTTGCCTTGCTGAGGCCGGCATTTCGCCCAGTCGAATACGAAAGATCTTGATGGTCGTAAGGCCGATGCCCATCCGAGTTGGTGATCCTGATGGTGAAGAGGGGCATACCTCAGGGACGCTCAAGCATGCAACGACCTTCAGCGAAATTGCAGAGTTCGCTGGCCTTGACGCGACTGCCTTGAATACGGCTGAAAAGACCTCAACCACACGCCGCAGCCGTCGAGTAGGGTGGTTTGAGTGGGATCAGTTCCGCAAGGCCTGCGCACTCAATGCCCCTACCGATATTGTTCTCACCTTTGCTGACTACCTAAAAGCAGGAAATCGCCAGGCCCGCCGATTCGAGCAGCTCGACCCAGAGACCATCAAATTCGTCGAGGAGCTGGAACGTGTTTCCCAGGCCCCTGTATCTTTGATCAATACCCGGTTCTCCCGGGACACCGATGCCAGTGATCTGAGATCACTGATCGACAGACGCAACTGGACGGCCCGCTCGGGTAAAGGATGACGGATGGATCTGGATAAGTTGATTGAGCGTTACCCACGTATTTACCACATGGCAGAGCGCGGTACCTGGGAAAGCATTAAACAGCGTGGCTTGATGAGCACCAGCGCCGTTCTTGACCATTTTTCAGTAGCGGGCAGCGACCGGGCGCGGTTTGAAAGCGAGCATCGCCTCATGAAAATGGGCGTGAGAGCCGGTGATCCTTCCGACATTATGCTGCGCGATCAGAAACCAATGCCAGAGGAACGCTTGCTTAGGGCGATCGTTGATGGAACCAGCCCTCGCGAGTGGTATGAGTTGATCAACAACAAGGTTTTCTTCTGGGCACAGGAGGAACGGCTGCACGTGCTACTCGGCGCTCGTGACTATAAGAGCCTTGAGCACGATGTGCTGACGCTGGACTCCGCATCGTTCATCCCTGCTTATGCCGAGAAGATCTGGCTGTGTCACATGAATTCCGGAAACACATGGCCGATGCCACACCGTCGTGGCAGGGGTATCTTCTGCAGAATTCCTGACTATCCCACGAAGCCCTCTGGCGCGCCGGTCAAGGAGGTTGTAGAGCTCGTCGCTGATTACGCCGTACCGGACATAGAACGTTTCGTCATTGAGGTCAGGCGGATGCGGGGTAGTGAGGTGTTGAGCGTTATCGCATAAGGCTTCGCCCGACGGTCACGATGTGGTCGGTGGAGCAAGGTGGATAGCTGTCTGGAACCGTTGGCGTCATAGGCGTCGGCGGGTATCTGGAGGTCATCTTTTTCGAACGGCTTGCCGTCAGCACTGAGGATTTTCTGGGTCTCCTGGTGACGAAGAGCTGACGATGTCGGGCTACCATTGAACCGCAGGGCCGCACCATCATTGCTACGATCGCGGTAAATCGAGATGTTCTGCCCCAGTCCTTGTGAGCCATATCCCCACAAGAGTAACTGACCCGACGAGGTTCTTATGATGTCGTTCAGAGAGTTCGTAGCCGCTAAACAGCGTCTGGAGGAGGAGCGAGCCCGCAGGCTTGGTGAGCTGGTGCTTGCACTTGAGCACGAGCAGTATCCCACCATCCCAGGTACCAACAACTCTTTCCGGTTGGATGCAGCGCGTACCCACGGTGTTCAGAAACATGCGCATGTCTACGCCAAGAAAGGGGGGAAAGGCAAAGAGCTCTACTCGGTGAATATTGACGGCTCAGGCCATGATGGTTCCTCAGGTATCAAAATCCCCGTTAAGCATGCCGAGCACTTCCGAGGGATGGGTTTTTACATTTCGCCCAGCTTGGCACTGGAAAGTCTGGATTATGACAGCATTGAAGGGGCTGACTACGAGTGGCTGATCCTGTTTGAGGATGAGTAGCGACAAGTTCTGGTCTTGTACCCTCCGCAAGCAGCGTCATCAAAACCTTTCTCGATCGTCACCCAGAGTTCCCACATGCGCTGGTTTCCCTGGCGACATTCAGCAAGAACGATTCCGTACCTGCGTTGAACCCTCCAAGCGCCCGCGACGTTCATGGCGCGGATGAGCTAGCTGATTCAGGAGATCAAAAGAACGCGGACGGAGGCGTCGGTAAACCTGCTGAGGCAGAAGCCCCGCCCGTGGCAGATCTCATCAATCGAATCGAAGTGACCATCGTCCAGCAGCTGTTGTACACGGTGCCGTCCAAAAAGCTGCCCAAGACCCGACTCAAGCGGATCGCACAGTCTTCCAAGCGCCCATATCCACTCGATTCCCCGCTCGCCAAATGTGTTCGATACCATCGAAATGGACACTACTAGAAACGCGCTGCGCTGGCTGGAGAGGGACTGCACGACCAGCCCCAAGTCGTTAAGGACTAACAGTGCTGTCCAATCTAGTAAAAGCACTCGCTTGCGCAGGTCATCGGCACCGGTCGGCTGCCAACCTGTATCGTTGACCATCCACAACGCCCGGTAATGGCTTCCTGATGCCAGTCCGGTTACGCTGATGTGTATCAGGGAGGAGGCGCAATGAGTCAGTACCTTTTAAGTTTTGCCAGGCAGAACCTTGAGGGGCGTACTGATGCGTACCTGGTGCTTCTTTGGTGTATGTACCAGGCCAACCAAAGCAAGGGCCGCTACTCCGACCACATCAAGTCACACATCACCACGGCTTCGGATCAACTGCTGGGTCGCAACTACCAGCGAGTCGCCGCTCGCTTCAAGAAAGTGCTCGATAAAAGGCCTGAACTGGATCGGATACCCCCCTCGGGCTTGGGGGCGTTGGACTACCTGCGCGTCAAGAATTTCCGGGGCTTTGGCGAGTTTGGTGCCGACGACAAAGGCACGTTCATTCGATTCAGTAAGCTGAAAAACCTTTTCTACGCACCCAATGGCGGCGGTAAATCATCGCTCTGTGAAGCCATCGAAATTTGCACCACCGGGGACATCAAGGAAGCCGCTAGGCGCAAGACCAAGGTCAAGCAGTACATTGCGCGAGGAGAAACCAAGCCCCAGCTCGCTCTCCTGGGAACGAATAAGCTCAAAATTGCGCCCAGTATCAGTTGGTCGAGCTGCTTCATTGATCGCAATCGCCTTCAGGAGTTTTCGCTCCTGGGCTCCAAGGACACTGGCAGTGGCGAAAGTGATGTCTTGGCGACCTTGTTTGGGCTGGAAGAGCTTCAGGAAGTCATTTCCCGATTCGTGCGTCCTGACAGCTTTACGCTCAAGGCATTCATGCGTGCCGACCAGGCCGAAGCACTGACGAACCTTGAACGCGCTCGAACAGAGCTTGGCCAAGTGCGGAGCAAGCACAGGGTAGATCTGTACGCTGCGATTTCGCAAACCTGTCAGCTCTTGGGGCTGCGGGCCGATCAAGATTTCGAAATTCGTCCAAAGGTACAGCGGCTGCGCAAGACGATAGACATGCACATCCGTGGCGCCGAGCGACTGCGAGCGGCCAAAGCACCGGTGGTCATTCCTATCGAGCATGTTGCACGTACGTCTGCCATCGCCAAGCGGTTGCTCGACCGCAAAACGCAGATCGAAACACAGTTTCTGCAAAGGGCCAGTGACGTTAACTATCGCGCTGTTTTTGAAGCCTTGGAAGCGTTGGAAGCCACTGAACACCCGTCTGAGCAGACCTGTCCCGCCTGTTTGACGCCCCTTGACCAAGTCACAGTGAACCCGTTTGAAAGGGCTCGCGATCAGATCAAGGCGTTCGGGGCTCTGGAGGCCCTCAAGCAATCCAAACAGAAAAATGATGCTCAAGTTGTCCTCTGGGCCTCAAGGATCGCGACGGGGATCAGTTCCGTGAAGGCCAATTCCTATGCCGATGTACCCTGCCCACTGGCGATGGACGCATTGGAAGAGGTGCTCACAGAGTTCCATACTGCCACTGACCGCTCGACCGTGGCGGCGTCTGTCCTCAATGCTTTCATCGCGCTCTGTGCTGACAGTAAAGTCCAGATCGAGGCCTATCTGCGTGCCTGCGAGCGCAAGCAACGGGAGGTTGATCAGGCGGAGGTTCAAGCGGCTCGTCTGGATGCGCTCATTGAACACCTCAAGCAGGCTGATGACTCGCTGAAACGACAGTTTGACCTCAAAACCCAGGCGCTAACCGGGTTCACAAACGCCAATGACAGGATGCTTGCGCTGATAGGGCAGAGAACGGCTTTGCTCAACGACTCGGTGGATAACAGCCACTTCAACCAGTTGCTCAAGGATCTTGAGGCTGAATACCGAACGCTTTACGGCGACCTGTTGGACTACAAGCTGGAGCTTGAAAAAGCGCGCATTACAGGGATCGAAGCCAAGGCTGCCGAGTACTACCGAGCAATCAATAACCACGACGATGACCATGAGCAGATAGAGACGCTGGCGTTTGAAACGCTTGCGGAGAGCTACCGGATCAAGATCACCAGCGTGGACGGATCCCTGCTGGATGCGTTTGCTGTGCTCAGCGAAGGGCATCTGAGGGCACTCGGCTTGTCGATTCTCTTGGCGATGGCTGAGAAAAACAATTTTCCGCTCATCGTTTTTGATGACGTCGTCAACGCGATCGATACGGATCACCGATCCAACATCATCGACTTGTTTTTCAATGATGACTACCTGCGCCGGATCCAGATGGTGGTGACGACCCACGATCGCCTCTTCTGGGAACGCTTCTGCATCATCGCTGACCGTCATCCTCAATCCGACCAGCATGCGAACCATGTGCTCAGCTATACGAACAAGGGCATCGTAGTCATTGATCACGCGGGCGGTTTTCAAAAAAAGGTGCACGTGGCGCTTTCGGTTTTCGACGTTCGACAAGCGTTGCTGTATTGCCGGATCTGGTTCGAGTCCATGGTGCTGGAGTTCTGCGTCGAGAACGGCGTGCAGGTCACTGCGAACTTCAACAAGTCGCAGCTCAAGAAGAGTATGTACCTGCAGGTAAGCCTGGAGCACACCTTCAAGCTGGTGGAGCCGTTCATTGACTACGATCTGTCGCACTTCAATTTCATCAAGAACGACCTGGTCAACTGGGGCGGCCAAAACCAGGAGCACCACGCCTTTGATGAAGGCAGCCTGAACTTCGTGCACTCCAAGACCAGTGGTGAGGTCTTGAAAATATACGATGCCATCCGTTTCCTGGAATGCCAGCTTTTCATGGACAGAAAGAAGGAGTCCGGTGAGAGATATCTTGCTGAGGTCAACGAAAAAATCGAGAAGGGTCACAGGAAGCTGGCAGGCCTCGCCAGGGCGCCGGACGAGGTGCAAAAAGACCACCAGGCCGTGTTGAAGGCGCTGGAAAAGCGCGCTATTGAACTCATCCAGGAGCTTGAGTTTATCGAGCGCTGCGTAGTGAGCGTGGCGGATCGTGAGCGAGTAGGGGAGTTGCCCGCTGAGTTACCACCTGCTTAGTGCCTCATACAGCGAGAGGCGCCAAGTAAATGAACGGCGCGCGAGAACAGGGTTCTGGCATGGTCATTTTCAATGCCACATTGTTAGATGCAGCACACTAGCGTTGAACTCGCGTGCCAGCGGTGTGAATGCGGTTCTCTTCGTGCCCTCAGATGCGACGCTAGCCAGGAGGTATTGGCAGTAATAGACCGAAAGCCTGGTGTGACGTACGCCGTGCTGACTCCGAATATGCGTCAGCGCCCGGGCAACCCGTCTTGTACAAGTAAACCGGGCGCCACCTATGCGGCAGCAACTCTGTAATCTCACTCGCTCGCTGCGTTGGCAGGCGTGTCAGTAGATCCTTCAGTAGGCATACGGATCTTGCCCGTTGTTGCAGGCCGACTGGATCAAACTCATGATCGCGGCGGCGCGTTTGCCGCTACGTAGTGACCCCGCAAAGAGCCAGTTTTTGCGCCCCAGCGCCCACGGGCGTATCTGGTTCTCGCACCAGTTATTATCAATAGGCACAGCCCCGTCATCGTGGCCAACCGGCATGCGGTCTTCTACCGGTTTGAAGAAAAGCGAAAACGCGACCAGGCCATCGATCAGTTCAAGATCTTCATGGATATTGTTGGAGAGGACTACTTCGATCTGGCGAAGCTGCGTACCGAGGCGCTGTATGAGCTCAAGCGTGCTGAAGCGCAGATTCCCAAGCAGGAGAAAATCAAGGACGAGTACCTCACCGAATTTGCGACTTTCCTCAAAGAGTACGAAGCGTTGGCCGGCATGCCGCTGACCGAGCTTACGCCTGAGGACATCTGGATGAAGCCCAAGCCAGCTCTTGAGCGCCTGACAGGTATTTCTGTAAGAGTTGACGGCCTTTCAAATGCGTTTGATACCAGACGAGCAGAGCTGCGTGAGCAAAAAGCCGGGTTGATTTCCAAGATCCAGAAGGCACTCAATACCCGTTACCTTCTCAAGGTCTCTACTGAACAGGCGTCGGGCTTCGCTGAGTCCCTGACTGCGTTGCCGATCCCTACTGCGACCAATCTGGATCATGCAGTATGTCCTGTTTGCGCGTCCCAATCTGATGTAGCCGAGGAGGAGGCGAACAAATTGTCTGCAGCGATCCACTGGTTGAATGGGGAGCTCAAAGTATCGACCTATGCGCGGGAGGGCTTTGGAGAGGAACGCCGCGCAATCGACAATGATCTGAAGAAGTATCGTAAGGAGCTCGCGGTGGTAGAAACCGCACTGAAGCCTCTCGACGACGAAGCGGATCGGCTGGATAAGTCGAAATCCGCAGATGCTTCAGCCCAGAAGGCGAAGCTTAAGCTTGAATTGGCGATTGAGCGTCGTCGGATCGCAAACCCTCCTTCTGAAGCCAAGGGAATGGTGGAGTTTTGGCAGAAGGAGGTCGAAAGGTTTGATGGTCAGATGGCCCAGTACGACGTTGAGTCGAAACTGTGGGCCTTGCAGAACGACATCAACAAAAAGATGAAGGTGCTTGGAAAGAGCTTCGATTTCGAGGACTCGTATAAGTCCGGCTCCTTGAAGTTTGACGTGGAGACCTTTGATCTTTGGCATGAAAGGCCAATCGAGGGTGGCCGGGTCAAAAAAGTGTTCCTGCGCTCAATGGGTAGCGGCGCGAACTGGCTTTACTCCCACCTGACCCTGTTTTTGGCTTTGCATTACCAGTTCGCCGCGCACCCCAAGTGTAAGGTGCCACCGATCCTTTTCCTTGATCAGCCGACCCAGGTCTACTTTCCATCGAACGATGATGCTGAAGAATTCGAAGCGGGTGAGCTGCGAGGGGACAGGAAGACCACCAAGACGGTCGATGAGGATGTGAGTACCGTTTCGAAGATGTTCAGCAGTCTCGCACGGTTTTGTGATGTCACCCAGCAACAAACGGGTGTGATGCCGCAGATCATCGTATGCGACCACGCCGACCATTTGCCGCTCCAGGACAACTATCTGTTTGAAAGCTTCGTTCGCCGGCGGTGGAGAACGAGCGGGCTGATCGCAGAGTAACGCAATGGGGCAAAGGGTCTTATCCAAGGCGGGCCACACTCTGACGGCTAGGGCTGCATTCTGGACATCAATGTGGAACGCAGGTGTGGCGCTATTTCCGTTCACAGACGCTCATATGTGCCTGGGCGGGCGGCAGGAGGACATGGTGACTCGACCGAACGAGTTTTTGAGCATCGACGACCTACCTCACTTTCTTACCAAGCAGGTCTAGGAGCCGTGGCAGAGTGAGGATTCTCGCAGCAGCCACCTGGGGAGAGTAACTGACTAGAGAGCGCAACGTTGTAACGTAACTCTGCGACGTAACTCTGCGATGCTAGATCAAAAAACAGGTGTGAGGGCAAGCGGAGCGCGCAGGCGTGAGGATGAGCGCCCGCAGGGCCGAGACACGGCCGCCAGGCCTGGGCTCGGTTCACGCCAGCCGTCCCCGCAGGGGCACGCAGTCAAAGAAAGGCTTATCGAGCAGTGACTGCTTTATCGCACAATGCGAGCCATTCGGATTCTCTGGATCATCCGGTAATCCGCTCACGCCCTTGGGGAAAGTGGGCGTTTGGATCGGCTGCGGGGGCGCCCACTATCAAAGCGCACCGTGGGTAGTGCTCTCTTGCTTAAGGCAAGCGGAGCGCGCAGACGTGCAATTACCGGTTGCTTCAGGATAGTTTCCAGTCAGTTGCGTCGACAACACCCGCTCATCAAGACCGTCGGAATCGGTGACGCGAGAGTTCGAAATTACGGCTGACTGGATGCGCGCCAGACGCGTTCGCAGCCAAAGGTAGGTGAAGGACAGATTCCCATAAGACGTGCTTTTCAGGCGGGGATTCGAGTAAAGGCTTTCGATGGAATACCGAGCAGTGTTACTCAATGCCTCAGCACGATTCTCTGAATCAAGGAGTACATGCATTCGTATCTCAGTTGATGCCACAGGGGCGTCGGAACGGTTGCCGACCTCGGTCAGACGGTGCACATGCTCTTAGGACGTTCAATGGCAGCCTGTCACAGACAGCAGATCACCTAGGTATCTCTAAGTCGGGGTCGGAATGATCCCGTCGATCTAACCGATGCAGGCGGCCAGAGATAGCGTTGCATATTGAACTCTCGACCAGACCAAGGTTTGGCTTAGGGCTTGAGGCCCTGGCACATTATCATTGCGACCCTACGTTAACTTGGGCTCAGTTCTCACTGGCAAGCGGAGCGCGCAGGCAGCGCCGGAGGCGTGAGGATCGAAGCCCGTAGGGCCAAGACCCCGCTGCAGGTGGGGCTTGGTTTACAAGAGCCGTACCCGAAGGGGCACGCCCCGAAAAGCTTGAGCGACTTCCCAAAAAGTCAGCCCTCATGTTGTCAATACGAAGGCAACTTACGAATTAAACGGCTCGTCAGGATCTCGTTCAGTCCTATCTGTCGGCTTATCAGATCTATGGCCCGAACTAGCGCTAGCACCTTTGGGTGGCTGTTCAAAGGTGAGCATCAACTGTTCACTCTGAGAGCCATGTGGATCCTTTGATTCATCCAGCAATCCGCTCAAGCCCGAGGGTAAAAATGAGAGTTGGGATGGCCGACGCCCAATTTCACTCCGATCCGTGATAGCCCCGTCCGCAGACTGGTGGTGGAACCTCGAAGCCCACAAGGAGTAGTCCGTGTGATAGCCGTCGTAAGGGATATCTCGCAGATCCTGGATATGCCGTCGCAATTGCTTGTGATGAGGAGAGTCAGGCGTCAATATTTCAGTATCGCTGACACCGTTGGCGCTCTCGAAAAATTCACGACGCTGCAACACCTCCTGAATGAGGGAAGACACCTGCGCCACGCGCTCGCGGTGCTTAGCTGGAATGAGGTGAGCGATATCTCTTTTAGACATATCAATAACGTCCACGTCTCCATCACCGTAGTCAATTTCTAGATGCATGCATTGGCCCCTTGCACAAAAGTTGCGATGCCCTTTGACTCATTGTAGTCATTGACGATTCCCGCAAGGCAAGTCGCCATGTCACTTAAATGATCATGACTAGAGTGGATGCTGAGATCGAACGCGATAGCAAACTCAATCAGAACGACGCAGGGTTTGAGTGGCGATTCGTTCGTAGCTTCCTGCGGCCGGAGTGGAACGCACAGTATCCACTGCGCGTCGTCCAAATGAGGACGAAAAGCAATTGCACCGGCATCGACTCGTTTCAACAGTGGTTGCCGATCTTTCCATGCGGCCATCCCAGGATGCGCCGTTGGAAGTACTGCTCCATATCCCAAGTCTCGGGAGTACCCGGAAGTGGATACCAGTGACATTAATCCTGGGCTGCTGGAGCGAGGGGATGCAATCGCTACGCGAATTTTCCCGCCCAGATCAATCTCAGAGTGAAGAACTCCCCAGTATAGACTCATCGCTTGAGAGACATCTTCGAGTATCGCTTGAGCGGCGGTTCGTAGCACTCTGGGCGTTTCAATGAGTTCATTCGATAGCTGCTTAACTGTGGTCTGCTTAGCCTTCAATGCTTGGATGTAGACCTCATTGAAGCTTTTATCGAAATCTAGCATCCCCCAGTCGGTGCTGAGCGGGATCTTGGTGAAGCGCCCGACAGCGCGAGTATCGATCTCAGCGGTGCCGTTGACAATGGTGTTGATTATGGACGACATCCAATGCTTTGAGCGGGCTCCAGGCGTAGCGATGCTCATTGCGATAGTAGGCACCTCAGGGTGCAAAAGACGCTCTTCGTCGAATGGCCATGCCGGCAGGTTTGATACGAATCCGCCATCAAGGAACTGATGAGTATCAGGTTCATTTTTTTCATTGCGGCGACTGAACTTGATCGCCCAAGGTTTGAAGATAATGGGCAGGCATACCGACGCCGCCACGGCATCTGCGATTGAGACATTTGGCGTTTTGTAGGCGCAGAACACCTCCACGCTTTCACTGGACGTATTGGTCGCAATGATTTTCAGCGGGATCCCGCGCGCACGCTTGAGATCAGCGAATGTGAGAGGCAGCTGGCTACCGTCGTGATTCTGCTCAAGGGCAGTCCCCAATTTGTGTCTAATGGCTCTGTCAACGAAATTGCGCACTCGATTGAGTGTAGTAAGCCCTTTGGTCAACTTAAAGCCACCCCACACGAGTGCGCCTACCGCTGCTAGATTTGCCGCAAGACCTAGCAGCACGTGAACCGTCATCAGCACAAAACTGAGGTAGGCGTACGCGCCAATCAATGACACCGCCAGCGTCAACGTGAATGCAGGGTGCTGAGGCTTCGACAGCCGCCGAATTAATCGCATCCATCGCCAGCCTGCTTTTGAAAACAGGTCTGTCGGTTTCTTCGCTGTCGGTTTCGTCGCTGCCGTGTCTGAAGGTGATTGATCTGAGGACAGCCGATCAAAAAGATGAGTTGGGTTACTCAGGTCTTCATCCAGCAGGTCATTGCCGCTGTAACCGGCGGCAATTAACGCTGCTACGATTGAACCCGCTGAGGTTCCTGCAACGCCTTTGATTTCTAGCTGCAGGTCGTTAATGGCACTTAATGCACCCACATGAACAATCCCTCTGGCCCCGCCACCCTGGAGCGCCAGGAAAATGGGGCGCTTCTCCAGTGCCTTGCTTGCTTGCGCTTCAGATGCGTCCTTGCTGGCAGGTTTTTTTCTCGAGTTATGCGGCGGCCGCAGGTTTGGGCCGTTTGCAGAAACTATCAAATCAGACATTCGTGTAATTTTCTCATCACTTCCGCTGTTCTAATGGCAGACCCCTTCGGGTTCAACCCCAACCTACTTCAGCCGTCAGCTTAATGGCCTTGGTACGGATCTCCTAGTCGATGCGTCAGGGCGGCCAGTAGCTACGCGTTTGATGCAGAGCAGCAGGCAGGGGGATAGCCGTACGGAGGCTGAGATCAAGGATCAGGGGGCGTCGAGCCGTACATATTAGATCCGTCTCATGGCATCGTGGCTCCAGATCCCTGTCTGTGAAACCTCGGCAATTCTTGCATCTTTCTACAGAGCACCTGAGGTAGGGCAGTGGCGGGGGCACCGAAAGCGCGTACTGAAAACGTGCACTGAAAACGTGCGCATGCAATTTGTGAGGGTTGTTGGCATCGCTGTCAGGCTTCTCCACCAGATTGCTCGTTCGCTGCGGGCGTCGAATCTGACACCTGCTCCCCTGACACCTGCGCCCGGATGCTCCTCAAGGCAAGGTCGCAGCTCCTACCTACCTGGTACGTTCAGCTTCGTCAGCCTGCGATCTCCCTGAGGATGCAACTGGAACGGAGCGTTCCGTTTGTGTCTTCAGGGTGCAACAGGATGCAACAGGGCGCAGCTAGGCGTGTTGCATGCTTTGAGGAAGGCATGCGGCGGGGTAGCTTACGGGGCCGCACTCTGGGGTTTCAGGGCTTAGTAGTTGTGGAAAAACAGGCATAAAAAAAGGGCTTAGATTTCTCTAAGCCCTTGATTTACAAGGGTATCAGCCTTGAAAGTCGTGGTGGAAGGCCGGGGATTCGAACCCCGGGTGCGATCTCTCACACGCTGGTTTTCAAGACCAGAGCTTTAAACCACTCAGCCAACCTTCCATATTTTTACGATCACTACGCAACGCAGGTGTCAGTATGCAACCAGGATCAGCCTTAGATAAGAACTCTAGGACCTGTTACAGTCGGCAGTTTTCAAGACTGCTGCCTTAAACCACTCGGCCATACCTCCACATGTGTTGCGGGCGCCATAATACCCGAATGTAACAAGCTGTCAAACTCTGCCGGTGGTGATGAGCGGCGCCTCTGATATGATCTTTGCAACTTGTCATTTCAGCAAGCTATCAACAGTGAGGAGCTTCGCGATGCGCGAACAGGATTACCTACTTAAAACCGGCGTGCAGGAAGCCGACCAGCTCGAAGTCAGTCGTGTCCTGCGCAATACCTATGGCCTTCTGGCCCTCACCCTCGCTTTCAGCGGCGTCATGGCGTTCGTGGCCCAGCAAATGCGTGTTGGCTACCCGAACATCTTCGTCGTGCTGATCGGCTTCTATGGCCTGTTCTTCCTGACCGCCAAGCTGCGTGATTCGGTCTGGGGCCTGGTTTCGACCTTCGCCCTGACCGGCTTCATGGGCTTCATTCTGGGTCCGATCCTCAACCGTTACCTGGGCATGAGCGGCGGCGCAGAAGTGGTCAGCTCGGCGTTTGCCATGACTGCACTGGTGTTCGGCGGCCTGTCGGCTTACGTGCTGACCACCCGCAAGGACATGAGCTTCCTGGGCGGCTTCATCACCGCAGGCTTCTTCGTCCTGCTGGCAGCGGTCGTGGCCGGTCTGTTCTTCGAGATCAGCGGTCTGCAACTGGCGATCAGCGCAGGTTTCGTGTTGTTCTCTTCGGCCTGCATCCTGTTCCAGACCAGTGCGATCATCCACGGTGGTGAGCGTAACTACATCATGGCGACCATCAGCCTGTATGTATCGATCTACAACCTGTTCATCAGCCTGTTGCAGATCTTCGGCATCATGAGCCGCGACGACTGATCGTTTGTCGCGTAAAAAACAAAGCCCGCCTCGTGCGGGCTTTGTGCTTTTTCAACGCTTGAAACGTTGCAGGCTGAACGCCGAAAGGTCCGTTTCGCTGCGTCCGCTCATGCAGCGCTGAGCCAGCGCCTCGCCCAGCCCCGCCGAATGCTTGAAACCATGCCCTGAGCAAGCCGAGACCACCGTCACGTTAGGCAGGCAGGGGTGCTCGTCGATGATGAAGTGGTAATCGGGCGTCACGGTGTAGGCGCACACCGAGGTCTTCAGTGCCCGGCTACCCACCCCGCTAAAACGCCCGGCAACTTGAGTGCGGTACATCTGCTCGATCTGTTGGTCACTGACATTACGATCCAGAAGGTCTGGATCGCATGCTGTCTCGTACTGCTCAGTGGCAATTTTCATGCTGCCTTCGCCGGGCAGGGGCGGGAAGCCGTAACTCACATCATTGAATGCCGGTCCGTGAGTGAGGATGAAACTCGGTGACTGCGCCGCGAAGCGTGCCGGTTCGCTGACTTCGAACCAGTAAAGCGTCTGGCGACAGACCCGCAGCAGAGCATCAAAGGGCGCGCCCAGCAGTCCGGCCGACCACATGCCGGCACTGACGATTACCTTGTCGGCATAAATCACTCCCTGATCGGTACTGATTCTGACCGCTGTACCTTCATTCTCAAGCGCCAGCACGGTCTCGTTCAGGCGCAGTTGCGCACCTTGCTGCGCGGCCAGTTGCAGCTGCACGGCAATGCAGCGTTCCGGGCGCAGATAACCGCCTTGCGGTTCGAAGTAGCCAATGGCGCTGTCCAGCACCGGGCTGAACTGGCCGAAGCGCTGGCGAATCTGCGCCGCGTCCAGCACCTGGTGCTCGATGCCGTAGGTTTTGGCCAGTTCGATGGTGCGATGGGTGAAGTCCGCAGGATCGTGCGGGTCGTAGACGCTGCTTGAGGTCATCACCAGCACGCCGCACTGCTCGAACAATGCCTCGCCCGACAATGCTTCGAGTTCCCGCCAGATCCGATGAGAGTTGCGCACCAGCGGCAGGTACTGCGGACCTTCCCCGTTGGATAGGCGGGTGATGCGCGTATCGCCATGGCTGGAGCCTTGAGTATGGGGCGGCGCATGGCGGTCCACGCCGATGACGTTGGCGCCGGCCTTGCTCAGTTGATAAAGGGTTGCAGCGCCCATCGCGCCCAGGCCGAGCACGGCCACCTGATAATGTTCTTGCATGCTGGGTGGGTTGTCCGCAAATACGCCATTGCAACGCCAGCCATCGACAAAATCAACCCATGGGGTGATATGCACAGTGCCGGCGGCAGCAGGCGCGAGGGTGGCGCTTGCTTTTTTTGGTCATATGGGTTTGCGAAAACTGTCAAAAGTTGTCCACGAAAATCGTGGGTATGTCTGTGGATAACTCGCTGAATGCTTTATTTTCAGAGGCTTTGGTTTGTGTGGTTGATTTATGACCAGTTTTTCCGAGGCAGGGTGCTGCCGCCGTTCCGTGCCGCGCCCGCTGATCTGAAAATGCGACCGATTTGGCAAATCACGCACCTGACGCCAGCTTCGCATACGCTGGCCCCGGTGGGCAGGCCGTCAGGCGGTAATTAATAATTCTTTAACTTTGTTCGGAAAACCGGATGTGTATTCGGTTTTCCGAACAACTTGGTAATCTTGATTGGATTCACCACTTTGTTTCCGGTATTTGCCGCTCTGGACGTTGTTGACAAGTACCGTTAGTGCTGTGCATTAGTCCGCCACACGGCTGCGTCAGGCGCTGCAATATGGGGGGGGTTAACTGCGCAAGTTATCGCCAGTGCTGCCCGCAATGCCGGAGATCGTTGCTGGCCTGTTTTTACCTTGTACTGCTGGCCTGGCCCGGGTTTTTAGAGAGGCCCTGGTCATTGGCGTTGGTCAATGCTTTGGTCCCGGTTGCCATCAGCATTGCAAAAGCTTTATATATTGTGACTCGGGCCGTTCATGAGTGGAAAAATTTATCGACGCAATAGAAAATGTTCACGCGATTCTGATTGGCCGTGTATATACCCTGCGGCTTACTTGTGCCTGACAGCCAACCGGCTTGCAGTAGTGTCTGGATGTAATAGGGTGCCTCTAAAAACTGGGCGAGGCCGTCAACGTAGCGCTGGCGCGCATAACGCCGCAGACGCCCGGCCAGCAGGCAATTGCTCTGCTGACAGTGGTCCGCAACACAATGAGGGAAGGTGGCCCTCTGTGTCTCTGGAACCGGGGCAGTCTGCACCCTTGAATCCTTTCGCGAAGCCGTGCTGTTCCGGGCGGGTGATCGTAAACAGAGGTTAGGTGACGGTCTGCTTTTGCATGCAAAAGTACGGCTGACGCTGTCCTGTTGTTCAATGGAATTGCTGATCATCAGTAAGGGGCTTGGATGAAACGGGGACTCTATGAGCAATGACGCTTCGAAGATGGAGCACGAGGTCCTCGACATATTTGGTACCCTGCAGTCGTTCATCCGCAAGGCCGCGCCGCTTAATGTCGACATGGTGCTTGAAGGCGAGACGGGCACTGGCAAAGACACGCTGGCGCGGCGCATTCATCAACTATCAGGGCGTCCCGGTCCGTTGGTGGCACTCAACTGCGCAGCGGTTCCCGAGCAACTGGCCGAGAGCGAATTGTTCGGGGTGATGGCGGGCGCTTACACCGGCGCCTCTAAATCGCGTGCCGGTTATATCGAAGCGTCTAATCATGGCACGTTGTATCTTGACGAGATCGACAGCATGCCGCTGTTACTCCAGGCCAAGTTGCTGCGTGTTCTGGAGATGCGTGGAATAGAGCGTTTGGGGTCGACGCGTTTTGTCGAGCTTGACTTACGAGTGATTGTCGCCACTCAGACCCCCCTTGAGAAACTGGTCGAGGAAGGCAAGTTCCGGCGCGATCTGTTCTTTCGTCTTAACGTCATCAAGATCCAGTTACCGACACTGCGTTCGCGGCTTGAGCACTTGCATCGGTTGTTCGAGCAATTTGTCGGTGAAGCGGCGAGCCGGCATCGCCTGCCGGTTCCGGAGCGCGATCCGCACCTGCTCAAAAGCCTGCTCGGCCATCGTTGGCCGGGCAATATCCGCGAACTCAAATGCGCCGCCGAGCGCTTCGTGTTGGGCATGCCGGCGCTGCAGGGGCTGGCTGGCGGCTTGCTCGATGAGTCCTCGGCACGCCTGCGTGATTACCTGCGGGCGCTGGAAAAGGCGGTAATCCAGGAATGCCTGGCACGTCATCCCAACAATATCGAGTCGGTAATCACTGAACTGGGTATTCCCAAACGCACCCTCTATCACCGCATGAAGAGCCTGAGCATCAACGCTTCTGAATCCTGAATGCGGGGTCATGTGGAACCGCTTCTGAAAATCGGCCACTCACTGTTCGAACATCACATCCGGTGTTCAACACTTTCGATGATCAGGAGTAATCACTATGGCTGGTACCGCTTCCCTCGGCGCTTCGATGGCTGCAATGACCAAAATGGATGCCACCGCTGCGGCAACCACCACCATGAACGCCGAAGCCCAATCCAACAAGATGATGACCGATACCGTCAACGGTATCGCCAGCGCCTACCAGGACTCGGCCACCAAGGCGCAGAACGCCGCTCAGCAAACCGGTAAGGCGATCAACTACTGATCGTCGTGTTCCCCTCCCGGCCCGCGTCGGGAGGGGTTACCCCAGTGCATTCAAGGAGTGGACTATGTTTTCTTCTTCAATAGGCGGGCCACAGGCCGGTGCATTTCAGAGCACCTTCGCCAGCACCCAGACCAGCGCCCTGCAATCGAGCTCCAGTGAGGCGGCGGGTCAGATCGCCTCGCTGCTCAGCGACGCGCTGCTGGAAAAGAGCGGCAGCGGTGCCAATATCCGCAACGCTGACAACCCGTTGATCGGCATGGTTGCCGATCACATGGACCGCAACCCTGAAAAGTACGGCAAACCGCACGATGCCAATGGCCGGGTCGACGGCTGGCGCGATGAGCTCAGCGAAGACAATTACCTCGACGGCCGGGAAAAGGCCGCCTTCACCAAAGGCCTGGAAGGGCTGATCAGTGAATTCCTCAGTGGCGGCTCTTCGGGCCAAAGCTCCATCGGTCAAGGCACCAGCGGCCAGGGCGCCTTTGGACAAGGCTCGTTGGGCCAGGGTGGCCTGGGCGGTTCGCGCGGCGCCGCGAGCCCTTCGGCGGGTTGCAACCAGGGCTGGGGCGGCAATTCCCTGGCGGGGGCTGGCGGTGCTGGTGCCGGCGGTGGCCTGCAGAGTCTGCTGAGCTCGTTGCTGGGCAGTCTTGGCGAGGAAAAACTCGACAACCTGCTCAAGCCGGTCGCCTCGCAGCCTGCCTCGATCGGTGCCTTGGTCAAGGGCAACACTAACGGCATGATGAGCTTCAACCCTGAAGATAAAGATGTCCTCAAGGAAATCTCGCGCTTCATGGACATGCACCCTGAGGAGTTCGGCAAGCCGGATGGCAAATCCAAGGACTGGATGGGTGAGCTGTCCGAGGGCGACTTCGTGATGTCCAAGGCCGAGAGCCAGCAGTACATGAAGGCCATTGACATGATCAAGGGCGAAATCAAAGGCAGTGCCGAGGGCAACTCGCTGGGTGGCCTGTTTCCTGATGCGCAACAGAACTTTCAGAATGGCGGGGCTGGCAACACCCTGAAAACCGACGCCAGTATCGCGGCCGGCAACATTCTGTCTGTGTTGGTGCAGCAGAGCGTGACCGAATCACGCGGCTGATCCGCACGACTTTTCAGGTGCCTTTTCGTCCAGGCAGGAGAGCAAAACATGGCTGTTAACCGTGTATCAACCCATTCCGCAAGTCTTGTGGATACCGAGCTGACATCGAATGTTGCGCCTGCCTCGGCGGATATCGCCTGGTTCAGTGCGGCCATGCAGCCCGCCGCGCCACGTTCGGCGGCGTCACCGACCAGTGAGGTGTCGCCGGTATTGCAGGCCACCTCCGCATTTCAGAAAGACGCCGAACGGATCAACCGGCAGTTGCAGCGTGTCTCCGGCTCGGTCGACCCGCAGCAGATGATGCAGGCCAACCGTTCGCTGTCGTCGTTCTACCTTGAAAGCATGCTCAGCGCCAAACTGGTCAGCAAGGCGGCGCAAAGCGTGGAAAAACTGACCAGTCTGCAATAGGGCGGGGCTATGTATCCCAAGGTAATCAGGCTGCTCGCCCTGTTATCGGTAGTGCTGGCGCTGGCCGGCTGTGGTGACCGTATGGAACTGCATCGCGACCTGACCGAGCAGGATGCCAACGAGATCATGGCCGAGTTGGCCGACAAGAACATCAGTGCCTACAAGCGCCTGGACAAAAGCTCGGTGTCGGTACTGGTGGCGGCGCAGGACATTTCCCGGGCGGTACGCGCGCTGGAGGCGGTCGGTCTGCCGCGCCGCTCGCGTTCGAGCCTGGGTGAGGTGTTTCGCAAGGAGGGGGTAATCTCTTCGCCGCTCGAAGAGCGTGCCCGCTACATCTATGCGTTGTCCCAGGAGCTGGAACAGACACTCTCGCAGATCGACGGCGTGGTGGTGGCCCGGGTGCATGTGGTGTTGCCCGAACGCATCGCCCCTGGCGAACCTGTACAGCCAGCCTCGGCCGCGGTGTTTATCAAGCACCGCGACGGCATGGAACCCGACAGCGTCTTGCCGCGTATCCGGCGCATGGTCGCCAGCAGTATTCCGGGCATGGCCGGCGCTGATGACAAGAAACTTGCGGTGGTCTTCGTGCCTTCTCAGGAGTACCGGCAGACCGTCGAACGGGTCAGCCTCGGGCCGTTTGAGCTGACCCGTGAGCGCCTGGAGTTCTGGCAATGGATTCTTGGTCTGTCAGCGTTCGGTATCGCGTTGCTGCTTGGCGGCCTGTTTGCTCTCAACCCGCGCTGGTTGCAGCGGCTGTCGCGACGTCCCGAAGCGGCTGGCGCCACTCAAGGGGCTGAGCGATGACCCCGGATGCGCCACAGGCGCTGAGCTGGGTTCGCTGGTGGGCCCAGGGCTGGCGACAAGCCCATGAAACCTGGCAACTGCCCGCCACGGCTGATTTCGACCAGCCAACCCTGACACTGATGCTGCAACGCGATGCGGCGCTGGCTGACCGTTGCATGGGCATGACCGCCAGTGTTCCTCCGCCACCGGATGAACTGCTGCTGCCTTTGTTACCGTTCGATGCCGAGCAGTGGCAGCGGGTGTTCGAACTGTGCGTGGCGGTGTGTGCCGGTGCCAGCGGTGGTCGACGTCATCGACTGGATGAGCGCACGCAACGCTGGTGTCAGCGGCTGGGCCAGGCGTTGCAGCCGGGGCAATGGCTGCCGGCCCAGTGGTATGGCGCAGGGCCCGAAGCCGCCGGCCTTTGCCTGCTGCGTGCCTGGGCCGGAGAAACCCTGTGGTCGCGTCTGCGCCTGCAATTTGCCCGTGACGTCGTGCAGGCAGCCGAACAACTGGCGGTCGAGCAGATTCCGCATGCACGCCTGCGGGCCTTGTGGCATGCGCTGAGCTGGCAGGTATCCAGGGCAACTGACTGATTGAGGAGATGGTCATGCTGACCCGCCGTACCCTGACTTTTCCCGGCGACCGGCATACGGTGACCGGGTCACTGCTGCCGCGTGAACTGTTTGATGACTGTCGGCTGGCCGAACAACTGGTGCAGCAGGCCCAGGCCCAGGCCCGGCAAATCCTCGGCCAGGCGCGCAGCGAAGCGTTAGTGCTGCGCCGCCAGGCCGAGGAGCAGGCGCGGGCCGAAGTGCTCGAGCAATCCCTGGCACTGCTTGAAGACTTGCGCGACCAGCATCAGCGTCGCGAAGCCGCGGTACTGGAGGTCGCTCGCGAACTGGTCAGCGCCGCTGTGCAGCAGGTATTGAACGAGCAGCCGCCGCTGCAACGGATCGAGGCGGTGCTGGGGCAACTGATCAGCGCCCAGCCGGATGAGCCGTTGGCGCGTCTGCATTGTCACCCCGAGCGGCTTGAGGAACTGGCGACCTGCCTGCAGCACGGCGGCCGCGAGGGCTGGAGCCTGCAGGGCGATCCGCGTCTGGCCGCCGAGGCGTTGAGCCTGCGCACCGAGCGCGGCGAATTCAATCTGGACTGGCACAGCCTGGTGCAACACGTCCTGCCTTGACCCGCCAGCAGGGCGCTGTGCTGACCGGTCATCGGCCGGGCATGGAACCAAACCCGGCCTTGCGCCACTCACTGCCCAGTTACCCGGATCAAGGAGTATTGCCATGCTGTCTTCCGATGCACTGCGGCGTCGCCTGGATGCCAACTTTGAACATACCCAGAAAGATCTGGATACAGCCGCGCTGAATCTGGATGCCTTCTCGCCGGATGACTGGCACGCCTTCAACTCGGCCATGCGTCAGGCGTCCACCGCCAGTTGGGCGGCCAACCAGGAGATCGTGGTCAAGCACAACCTGGCCAAGGCGATCCTGAATGAAATCCGCTGAGCTGATTGCCACTGTCGAGCGCTGGCTGGACGTTGGTGATGCTGAGCTCGCCTTGCAGGTCGATGAGCAACTGATGCGGGTGCGCCGCTGTGGCAGCGGACTGGCGTTCATTGCGCCTCTGGCTACGGCGTGGCGCGGTGACGAGGCCGGGCTGGTCAGTGCCTTGAAGCTGTCGGCCGCCAGCCGCACGCGTTTTCGCGCGGCGCTGGCGCTGGACCCTGAAACCCGTGGCCTGTGCCTGGTCCAGCATCAGCGCCAGCTTGACTCGCCGGCGCTGCTGGCGGTCATCGAAGCGCTGGCCAATCAGCGCGACGTCTGGGCCTCGATGCTTGAGGCTGCGCTGCCGCGCACTGCGGCTGCGCCACGACGTGTTGTCCATCCATTCTCACTGGGAGCCAACCTGTGTTCAGGCATTGGATAAAACCGTTGTTGTGTACGACGCTGTGGTTCGGTCAGGCACCGGCAGCGCTCGCTGCGGTACCGGAGGAGTGGCGCGAGGCCTCGTATGCTTATGAGGCGAGCCAGACGCCGCTGTCGAAGGTGCTCAATGACTTCGCCGGCTCGTTCGGTGTGGGCCTGGATATCCGTGGCGTCAGTGGCGTGGTGGATGCGCGGATACGTTCGGCCAATGCCCAGGAATTTCTCGACCGACTGGCGCTTGAGCACCAGTTCCAGTGGTTTTTCTATAACGGCAAGCTGTATGTCAGTGCCCAATCTGCGCAGTTGTCCGAACGCCTGGAAGTGTCGGCCGATGCCGCGCCAGACCTCAAGCAGGCGCTGACCGATATCGGCCTGCTCGACAAACGCTTCGGCTGGGGCGAGATGCCCGATGAAGGGGTGGTGCTGGTCAGCGGCCCGCCGCGCTACATCGAATTGATCCGCAGCTTCAGCAAGGAAAAGCGCAAGACCGAAGAAAAACACCAGGTCATGATGTTTCCCTTGCGCTACGCCGCAGTGGCTGACCGGCAGATCCGCTACCGCGACGAGTCGGTGAGCATTCCCGGTGTCGCGGCCCTGCTTGAACAGATGCTCGATACCCAGCGCATGCCAGCGAGTGGGCCGGTGTCGGCCGACCCGATGACCAATATTCAGTCCATGCAGGGCATGGCCGATCTGGCCCGCAGCAAGATCGTCAACCTGGCCAGCGAGCGCACCGCCGAGCCCTCACGCAGCCGTCCGGCCAAAGCGGGCGGCAATCGTCGGGTGGTGGCCGATGTGCGCAACAACGCGGTGCTGATCTACGACGACCCGGACAAGCGGGAGATGTATCAGCAACTGATCGAGCAGCTTGACCGGCCCAGTAACCTGGTCGAGATCGATGCGATCATTCTCGACATCGACCGTACCCAGCTGTCAGCTCTGGAGTCGAACTGGTCGGCTCAGGCGGGTGCCGTAAACTTCGGCAGTTCGTTGTTGACCAGCGGTTCCTCGACCCTGTTCATCAATGATTTCCAGCGCTTCTTTGCCGATATTCGTGCGCTCGAAGGCCAGGGCGCCGCTTCGGTGATCGCCCGGCCATCGGTGCTGACCCTGGAGAACCAGCCGGCGGTGATCGATTTCAGCCGCACCGCCTACATCACCACCACCGGGGAGCGGGTTGCCAATGTCCAGCCGGTGACGGCCGGCACCAGCCTGCAAGTGGTGCCGCGGACCATCTCCGGCGGCACCGGCCAGCGCTTTCAGTTGATTGTCGATATCGAAGACGGGCAACTGGAGCGGGTGCGCGATGATCGGACGCCGGATGTCAAACGCGGCACGGTCAGCACCCAGGCTGTGGTGGCCGAAAACCGTTCGTTGGTGATCGGCGGCTTTCATGTCGATG
The DNA here is from genome assembly GCF_024129905.1 of Pseudomonas sp. 21LCFQ010. Lineage (NCBI taxonomy): Bacteria > Pseudomonadati > Pseudomonadota > Gammaproteobacteria > Pseudomonadales > Pseudomonadaceae > Pseudomonas > Pseudomonas sp. 21LCFQ010. The sequence continues at coordinate 51,841 of NZ_JAMYDZ010000002.1, forward strand.
AAAACGGCGAGCAGCACGACAAGGTGCCGGTGCTCGGTGATCTGCCGGTGCTGGGCAAGTTGTTCTCATCGACCCGGCAGTCGGTCTCGCGCCGCGAGCGGTTGTTTATCCTCACCCCGCGACTGGTCGGCGACCAGGTCGACCCGGGCCGCTATGTGGCCAGCCAGGATCGCCCCACGCTGGACAAGGCGCTCGGGCGCCAGCGCCCAGACAGTCGGGAACAGATGCGTGCGACGCTCTCGACGACGTTCGCAGAGCTGGTGAAAGGACGCATTCCTGATGGTGTCAAATCGTCATCATCTGGTGCCGCCTTGCGCGACCTGTGTACAGTGGACGCTTCGTTTGCGATCGACACCGCCCGCGGCCAGTGGTTTACCGGTAACGGTTTCGAGATCAGCGTCGGCGTGGTACGCAACATCGGTACAAGACCCCAGGTGTTTTCTCTGGCTTCATGTTCAGCGAGTCAGGCACTCGCTGCCAGCGCATGGCCTGCTTCCAGGCTGCAGCCCGGTGAGTCGGTTGAAGTCTTTGTCGCCACGCGGCCGGCGGCCACGATTGCAGTACCTGAAAAACCGGTGAGAGTTTCAATACTCCCGCCCTGAGGGGGGCTGAAGCCGCGTGCGGTAATGACGTTACTTGTTGCAAGGTTTTTATCAAGGATGGCTCGGAACTAGCGGGCAGCTCTAAAACTACCGGCGTTGTCAGCGCCGGGTTAAAACAGGCACGTGCGTGATGCTCATTTACAACCGGTAAAGTCGAGCGCGACGCCGACCGTTGTTTGCCTGGTACTGACGGCCTCGCCTGATTTTTAGAGTCACCCTATCGTTAACCTGCATAGGCTCACTGTCGGAAAAAAGGGAGGAATGACAATGAACAACGTGCGACGACTTGCCTTGTTTATTATCACGGTGTTTATTAGTGCGTGTGCGTCAACCGAAAAGTCCTGTTTAACGGAGGCTTGTCAGCGGGTTGACGCCAATAGTTCTGAACTGAAAGTCTGGTGGTCGCCTGCACTGCGCAACGGCGCGGCTGCCTATAGCACGGTGCCTGTGAATGACTGAAACGATTTTGCGTAGCGCCGATCAACGGGACTTCTTCGTGACCATTCGGGAAGGTCGCTCAAGTACTTGGCAATGGTCGCCAGGTGTTGATTTCATCCATGACGACGCCAGTGTTGGCTGGGGGCTGGCGCTATCGATCGAGCGCCGGGCGCAGCGTCCCAATCTGTTTTCCGACACGCTCAGGCGCCGTTTCGAGAGCATTGAGGCGTACGAAGGCTATTACGTGTGCCTCGACAGCCAGCAGCGCTTTGTGGTCTGGCACGAACTGGCGGGCGATTATCGCAGTGACAATGATTTGCAACGGCTGATCGACCGATTATTGGTATTGGCGGGTTTCAGGCACTGACCGCGTTCTGTTGCGCTGGAACTTTAACCGCTAATTGTCCACGCACTGTTTGCTGTGGCGCCTTTATGCGCTGCGTCTGACAGAAGGACACTCCAATGACCCACGCTCAACGTAACGTGCAATTGTATCTGGCGCGTTTAAGTGAAATGCTCGGTATCGCGCTGACCCTCAACAACGGGGTTTGCGCGTTGTACGACAATGATCGCCGCCAGGCGGCGATCATTGAAGTTCCTGACCACTCGGATAATGTGATCATTCATGCCCGCCTGGGCCTGTTGCGTAATAGTCCGCAAAACTTGCAACATCTTTTGAACATCAACTTCGATGTGTCGAAATTGCGCGGCTGCTGGCTGTCTCTGGACCAGCAGAACGTCTGCCTGTGCACCCAACGTGAACTCTCCACGCTCGACGAAAAACAGTTCTGTGACCTGGTCACCGGCTTTACCGAACAGTTGCGCCAGACCCGCAGCCAGTACGCGTCCTTGCTGGCGTGAAAGGGCACCTCTAAAAACTGGCTGCTGGCTGGGCGCCTATGGCGCTACGCGCGTCTTCGCTGCGTAGCAAGCCGGCTCGCGCTGACGGCCTCGCCCAGGTTTTTAGAGGTGCCCGAAATTTTGCGGGAACTGCTCAGGGGCGGTTTGCCACATAGCCGCAAGCCCCTCTACAGCAGAACCCGCAGCAGGATTCGGGGCGGGGCTACCGGCAAGGCGGCAGGTTGACGCCCCCGGTCACATTCAACGATGGAGCGAGGCAGCACATGGCAGATTTATCAAGCATTGCAGGATTCTCCCAAGGCGGCGGGCTAGGAGCACTGGGTGGGCTGAGCGGCATCGGCGCTTCGCAGTCACTGGCCTCTACCGGTATTGCCGGGGCGGGCAAGGGCGGCCAGTCGTCGCTGGAAGACCTGGCCGGTTTTCTGGCCGAGGCGTTGCTCAGCGGCAGCAAGGGCGGCGGTTCGGCCAGCCAGTCGAATCAGAGCGACATCAGCTCGTTGCTGGAGTCGCTGCAAGGCGGCAAGGGCGCAGGCGGTGCCGGTGGTGGCAGCGACAGTAAAGGCCCGGCTGCCGAAGGCGGTGACTCGGCCAAGGAACTGCTGACCCAGATCCTGATGGCGCTGTTCGAAAAAATCCTCGGCGGCTCCGGTGATTCGGCCAAGGGCGGCGAAGGCGGCCTGGGTGGTTCTGGCCAGGGCGGTGGTGGCCAGGGCGCGGGGGGCATCGGTGGCGGCCAGGGGCTGGGCGGTGGTCAGGGGGCCGGTGGTATTGGTGGCGGGCAGGGACTTGGCGGTGGCCAGGGTCTGGGCGGTGCGCAAGGTGGCGGTTCAGGTTCGGGCAGTATCGAGGACCTGGTCAATACCCTGATGCAAAGCCTCGGTGGCGGTTCGCTGAACGGTTCGATTTCGCCGACCGCTGATGGCGGCGGGCAGATCTCCAAGGATGACCGCCTCAAGGAACTGCTGGAGATGATTGGCCAGTTCATGGATAGCCATCCGGAAACCTTCGGCCAGCCAGCCAGCGGCGCGGGCGGCGGTGGTGGTGGTTCGGCTTCGCCGGTCGGCGCGGGCGGTGGCGGTGGTGCTGCGCCGGTCAGCACGCCATCGATGCCGGCGGCTCCTGCGGGCGCTGGTGGTGGCGGTGGTGAAGGGGGCGGCGGCGGTGGCAGTGTCGCCGCTCCAGCCGCTCCAGCCGCGCCCGCTGCTCCAGGCGCCAGCGTAACCCCAGGTGCAACGGCCACGCCGGGCGCCACCGCTACACCGGGCGCACCTGCCGCCGGCGGCAGCAGCGCGGCCGGTCCGGTCAGCTTCCCGACCGCTTCGGGCAGCCCGACCGTGGTCAACCAGACTATCAAGGTTGGTCCGGGCGAAGTCTTCGATGGCCAGGGCAAGACCTTCACCGCCGGGCCAAGCCTGGGTGATGGCGGACAAGGCGAAGGCCAGAAGCCGATCTTCGAGCTGGCCGAGGGCGCCACCCTGAAGAACGTCGTGTTCGGTGACAATGCCGCCGACGGCGTGCATGTACGGGCCGGCAACGAGAAAGCCGTGAACGTCGACAACGTGCACTGGACCAACGTCGGTGAGGATGCCCTGACCGTCAAGGGTGAGGGCGGTGCCAAGGTGACTAACCTGAACATCACCAACAGCAGTGCCCAGGGCGCCAACGACAAGGTCTTCCAGCTCAATGCCGACGCCAACGTGAAGGTCGACAACTTCAAGGTCAATGACTTCGGCACCTTCATGCGCACCAACGGTGGCCAGCAGGGCAACTGGAACCTGGACCTGAGCAACATCAGCGCCGAGAACGGCAAGTTCTCCTTCGTCAAGAGCGACAGCGAAGGCCTGAACCTGACTACCAAGAACATCGATCTGAACAACGTGCAGAATGCCTTCAGCAAACTGCCAGGATCGACCAACCACAAGGAGCTTTAAGATGACCCCAGCGCAGCCACGCGAGTTGTCGACCCCGAACTCCTGGGCTGCACTGGTACGCGGTGGCGGTTACGTCACCGCGCACCAGCGCCAGGCTCTGGAAAACGCCATCGGGCTGGTCAGCCAACGCCTGCAGGCAGCGCTTGACCGGCCGGGTCAACGGGCCAGCGAGCGCTTCGATCTGGACCACTACATCGACAGCCTGGAGCCGGACTTCAAACGCAGTGCCGGAACCGACCCCTTGCGCGGCGATGCTTCGCTGACCGCGTTCTGGATCGTCCGCTTGCTGACTGACCGCTTGCTGGAAGCGTCGGCAAAGCGCCAAGGCTAGCGGCCAGGCAGCCAGGCACCAGCAAAACGGGCTCGGATGAGCCCGTTTTTTTTGTTGTGGATCTGTCGCCAGCGCTAACCGGCGACTTCCTTCAGCGGCCGGCGCGGGCCTTGTTGAACTCCAGGTACAAAATGGTCCGTGGCGCCTGGCTGGCATTGACCACGAAGTGATCCTGCGAGCCGTCGAAGATCACCGCACTGCCTGCCTGGTGCTGATGAAACTGGCCGGCGACGTTGAGGTAGGCATAGTTGGCCTCGCTGGCGGCGCTGAGGGTCAGGTGCATCTGCAGCAGCCCCTCGGCGCGAATCTCCGGGTGGCGATGGGTGCTGAGAAAACTGTGCGGCGCGAGCCGGGCCAGCGACGCCACCTTGATGCCGTCCAGGGTCTGCAGCAAGGCCAGGGTCTGCGGCAGGGCGGCCAGCGCCGGCGCCAGCGGGGTGTCCTGAAACAGCAGCGGGTACTGGGTCCAGTCCCGATTGCCGCCGGCCGCGCCCCAGCCCTTGAGCCAGCCGTAGCTGCCGCCCTGGCGCAGATGTTCGTCCAGTTCGGCGTGCACTTGCTGGTGAGGTTTGTCGGTGCGGTCGATGTCCAGCAGCGGGGCCTGCAGCGCCGCCACTTCGCGCTGGATCAGCGCGCAGTGATCGGCCAGCCTGGCCAGGGGAGGGAAGTCGTCGAGGGGGTAAAAAGCAGCGTTCATTGCGAAAGCTCCAGAGGATGTCGGGGGGTAAAGCCTTGTTCGCGGCAGGTGCCGCGAACAAGGGATGCACAGCCGGGTCAGCTCTTGAGTTCAAGCCCCTCCTTCTTCAGCGCCTGGGCCAGGTCGCTTTGGGTTTTCGAGGGCCGGGCCAGGTCACCGTCGACGAAGTAGTTTTTCGGTTTGTCCTGATCTTCGCCGTAGTTGAAGTTGATCTTGCCGACCACCTTGGTCACCCCCACCGAGGTGCTGCTGGTGCCGCTCAAGATCGGCAGCGGCGTGGTGAAGCCATCTGTTTGCGCGGCGGACTTGAACACCGTGATGGCCTTGATCCGCATGTTGTCGCGGTCTTCGAGCAGCTTGCTCAGTTCTTTCTGGGTCAGGCTGCCGTCGCGGCTGCCCTGGTCGATCCGGTCGATCACCGAGTCCTTGGGCTCCAGGCGCACGCGGGCCAGGGTGCCTTTGCTGTTCTGCAGGTCCTTGAGGATCGACTTGAGGGTCGGGTCCTGATCGAGCAGTTTGGCAACGTTCTCGGCGTTGCTCGGTGCGTGATGGGGATTGACCACGCTGAGGATCTTCGACGCCACGCTCTGTTCGTCGAGCCGCGAAAGGTTGGTGTAGCTGCTCTCGAAGCGTGCGTTGGCCAGCACGCTATGGCGCTCCAGCGAGGCATCCTGGCGCGCCACGGCGCGCTTGAGGTCACGCAGGGCCGCGTATTGATCGTCGTTGTGCGCCGGTTTGCTTGCGAAGAAATCATTGAGCCCCTTGAGTTGCAAGCGGGCCTTGTCCTTGTCGTCAGCGCCTGAGTACATCGGCTGCTTGCCGTCGGCCAGACGGGTCAGTTCAGTTTGCGAAGCCTTGTCCTTGAACGCCTTTTCCAGACTGGTCGAGAGCTTGGTCACGTCCTCGGTGCTCAGTGGCGTGGCCTCTTCGTACTTGAACTTGACCCGTTTGGTGGTCTTGGAGTCTGCCGCCAGCGTGGCGGTCAGGCCCATGCTGTTGTTGATTGCCTGGGATGACGGGGCCGCGCCGGGGGCCGGGGCGGTCTGGGTGTTGCTGCCGGCCAGCTGGGCGCGGCCGAAGACGTTGCCCTTGAGGCTGTTGAAAAACCGCATGCGGTTTTTTGACTCTTCGTCCAGGCGTTCCTTGGGGTTTTCCTGGCTGACGGTCTGTTTGGTATGGGTCGCCAGGTTGACGTTGACCGTGACCCCGGCACCAAAGCGCGCCGCGGCGGTCAGCGGTTTGCTGTCCTTGTCGGTAATGCCCAGTTGCAGACGGGCCTCCAGGGTGGCGCTGGCGTTGACCTCGAAGTTGTTGCGGCTCATGTGGTGCGACTTGTGGTTGCTGGCCTCTTTGAGGATATCCATGGGCTTGAGCTTGCCGCCGAACAGATCGTCGACAAACCGATCAATCTTCTCGTCAGGCACCGTGAAGGCCACCCCGGTGCGCTGGGTCTTGCTGTCGGACAGCGTCACATCGCCGCCGAACCGAAAGGCAAACGCGCCACGCCGGTCATTGCCAGTGTCTATTGCAGTCATTTTGGCGAGCTGGTCGGCGCTGGTGATATTGGGCAGGAAGTTTTCCCCGCCCCCGACCCCGGCATTGAGCGTGCCAGCGCCCTCGTGAAACATGTACACCTCGACGCCTTTCTCGCCGCGTTCGGCCATCAGCGCGTAATTGCGGGTGCCGTCCACCGAGCCTGCGGGCCAGGGACCAGGGGCCAGTTTCGCCAGGTTGAAGAACGGCGTACTGACGGTCATCCCGTAATTGCGCGAAATCGCCAGCTCATCGTCAGGGTGCTCTAGGCGCTTGAGCGAATCCTTGAGGGTGGCGGCCAACTGGGCCTGGTCGGCGCTGCCGGTGGCGGCGCGCATATTGACGCTGATGGCGTGCTGCGGGTCGTTGAAACCATTGAGGAATGCCTTGATCCCGTTATAGGTTTTTTCCAGCTCGCGGTGGCCGGAAAAGCCCATGTCGGTGACCTGCTTGATCGGGTTCTCGCCGTAGGTCTTGTCGCGCAACTGCTCCAGCCCGGCCTTGAGGGTCTTGGCATGCGCGGCCGGGTCGGTGCCGGGCGGCGGGTTCTGCGCCTTGTCGACCAGCTCATCGAGCCCCTTGAGCGTCACGATGTCCAGCGCCAGGCGGGCCTTGCTCAATTGCAGATGGTTACCGCCGTCGCGGCGCTGATCGGCCGGGGTATCGACGGCCATGTGCGACAGGGTCATACCCTTGCCCTTCAAGTCTTGCAGCAGCTTGCCGGTCGGGTTGTCCTGCGATGGCGCGAGCTTGTCGAGGGTGGTACTCGCCAGAGTGATCAAATCGTTGTCACGCGGTGCGGATGGCGGCTTGTCCTTGAGGCCCTCCTTGAACTCGCCGTGCAGGTTGAGCAGCTTCTTCTCCCGGCCCATATGCATGACTGTACCGTGGGCGCTCTTTTCCAGGTCTTCACGGAAGGTCTGCAGCTCGTCAACCAGGGTTTTGCCTTCGCTGCCCAGCTCCAGACTGGCGATGCGGTCTTTAAGGTTGTGGCCGGCGGCGGGCGCGGTGGTCGATGTGTCGATTTCGCTCAATTGCTTGAACAGCGGTGCCTGAGCCTTATACACATCGCCCAGCCCCTCGCGGCCCTGCCACAGGTGCTGGGCATAGTCACCCATGTTCTGCAGCGGGCGCGGTATTTCCAGGCTCGGCTTGAACACATGGGCGCGGATGAAGTCCATGGTGCCGGACTTGTGCGACTGCTCCATGCCATTGCGCCCCAGCAGATTGACTGATGCGGTGGCGGTCCCGCCGGTAAACGGAATTTTCCAGCGCGCGGTGCCATTGTCGAGACGGTCGAACAGTTCGCGCAGGGCATTGGGATCGACCGGGCGCGGCTCCATCGGCGACCAGGTTTTGCCTTTGAGATTGAAGGTGTCCTGGCCGTTGCTGAGCGGGCTCTCCTTGAGCTTGACGCTGATGCTGTTGTCGTCCTCGGTGCGCAGGGTCTCGACCTTGCCCGGTACCGGCATCCGCGTCCACTTGGCGTCGGGACGTTCCTGCGGTTTGGCCTGCCAATCGTCCTTGGCCATGAAGTACAGCTCGCCGTTACTGGTCTGGGCATGCAGCGTGCCGTCGGCATCCAGCGCCAGGTGGGCGACCTCGCCATTGAGCCCCTGACGGGTCAGCTCATTGGGGTCCTGTTTGTCCTGGTGAGCGGTCATGCGCCCGCTGTCATCCATGGCGACAAACTGCTTGTCGGTGACGGCGGCAAACGCCTTGATCACCCGGTCATCGAGACCCTTGAGTTCATCACCGACTTCGACCTTGGTCGAGCGCGGTGCCTGGGTCAGCTGGTGGTGGGAATTGAACGGGTTTTTCGCGTAGTCCGGCTCGACCTTCAGGTGCGAGAGCTTGCCCTCCTTGAGCACGAAGGCACTGCCGTTGGTGCCGCGCTGCAGACGGTCGATGTCCTTGAGGCCGGTGTCTTTCCAGTCCTGGGTAGCGGTGTCCCATTTCTGAATGCGCCCATCGACCAGACCGATACTGCCGCCGCGTTCAAGGTTGTGAATGCTCTCGTTGGGCGGCGTCTTGGCGACCGGCAGGCCGCGCTTGTTCTCGATGACAATCACGTCACTGAGGTTCCAGCCGCTCTTGAGGCTGGCGCTCTGCTCATCCAGCGTGTGCGAGTGGGTTTGCCCGGCATTGTTTTTGACCTGCACATGCAACTGGCCGTCAGCGCCGCTCATGAACCCGGTCACCTGATGCTGGGCGCCCAGCTTGCCGCCGGCCGGCTGGTAGCCGGTTTCCGGTTGCAGCTGCAAAGCGCCGTCGGTGTTCTTGAGCGCTTCGCGAGAGGCGCTGTACAGCCGGCCTTCGGTGTCAGTGACGAACAGCCGATCGCGGCTCAGGCCAACATGGGCGGCTTCGGCTTTGCCACCGTCCAGTTGCAGTGTCACTTGCAGCGGCTGGGCATCGCCCATCTTGCCAATTTGCACGGTCTGGGTGTCCTTACCAGCCAGCATGGCCACGCTGCCGTCGGCGGCCACCGAGTGCGCGGTCAGCCCCGGCAGATGCATATGCCGGCCCTTGTCGCCGGACAGCTCGATCAAGGTGTCGCTGTTACGCCCGTAGACCTGGCCATTGCCGCCGTGGGTCAGCTCGCTGAATTTCTGCCCGGCGCTTTGCGGCACCGGGCTCCAACTGCGGGTGGCGGGGTGCAGCTGTTGCAGTTTGTCATCGTGCAGGCGCAGTTGCTGACCGTCGCGGTCCTGATAGACACCGCTGACCTGCGCCAGCAGGGCTTTGTCCGGCAGCGTCTTGCCCGGGCCTTCATCGCCCTTCAGGCCCATGCTCTGGTCCTTGCCGAACAACTCGACGCTGCCGGGCTTGCTGCCAGCCGGCAGAGCCAGGCCGTCACTGCTGCGCATCACCACCAAAGCGGTATCTGACTGCTCCAGGTGCAACAGGTGACCATCGGCTTCCAGCAGTACCTGCTTGTTGCCTTGTTCGGTGCGGTTGTGGGCCAGATACGTCTTGCCTTCCTGCCCCAGCGTGTTTTGCAACAGGTCCTTGAGTGCCGGCGGGTCAAAGTGCTCGAAGCTGGCATGGCCCTTGGCATCCAGGCTTACATCACTGACCGGCAACGGCGGCAGCTTGATACGCTCGATCTGGCCATCGAGGCCGACAAAACGCCCGGCCTGGCTGCGATCGAGTACCGCATTGGCGGGGAGTGCGGCGCTGGCTTCGCTGCGCGATGTGCTGGCGCCGGCATCGCGAGGCGAGGCCGAGGATTTGCGTTCGCTGCCCGGTAGCGAGCGGCCAAAGCCATCGGCGCCACGCAGCTTGGCTCCTGGACCACGGGTTGCCTGCACGGCGGCGCGCACCGCCGCATCTTCCGGGTCGAGCGCTGTCGTGAGCAGGGCTCCGGGGCTGGCCGCCGGACCTTGGCGTGGCGTCGCCTGCACATCCTGAGTCAAGGACGGCAGCGGCCCTGATGACTGGCGCATGAGCTGAGCCAGCGAGGTGGACGCGCGCTGGGTCGCTGGCTGGTTGGCCTGCTGTTGCAGACCTTGCGGGTTATGGCCGACCGTCTGCGGGCCATGGAGCTGGGCAGCCGTCGGGGTGTTCTGGATTGATGGGGGCATGGGGCTCTCCGGTTCAGAGGAAAAACAAGGAATTTTCCTGAGCCTGAGTGGCGCCCCCGGCTGGCTGGTTCCCGCAGGTTGCCAAGCCCTGCTGTCGATCATTCAAGCGGTTATTGAGCGCGACTCAAATCCGCTTGAGAAGGCACTGACGCTTTCGTCGGCTGAGCCCACCGGGTACGGGTCGGGCTCAAGTAGCCGGCATGACTCTGATCCGGTGCGAGCCAGCTTGCTGGCGAAGGGGCCGGTAAGACCACTGAATCTGCTGTTGTGCAACAGCCATAGACAATGTGCAGCGCTTGCCCAAGACCATAAAATCTCCCATCGAGGTATCGGCCAACTACAGGATTTGTGCCTGATGGGGCCTCAGTAAGGGGGCCTCTCACCGGACCGCGTTGGCCTGGACTGATCGGCATTACGGTTGCGGATGCTGCGCCATATCAATCAATTCACCCTTGGCCTGTTCGTCCAGCTCGCGCAGCAGCCGGTACACCTGGGCCACCGCCTGCAGGGTCGGGCGCGGGATGAACTGGCCGACTTGTTCGCGGTACAGGGTACGGGCCAGCCAGACGAAGCGCACCACCGGCACGCCGGCCTTGCGGGCGCGTTCGATCAGTTCGCGGGCGTCGGCGTCCTGGCCCTTGCACAGGATGCGCGGCAAGGGGGTTTTTTCGGGGCGGTAGTACAGCGCCACGGCAAAGTGGGTGGGGTTGACCAGCAGCATGTCGGCTTCTTCGACCGGCGCTCTGGCCGGTGCCGCAGTCGCGGGCTGCTGGACCAGCTCGCGGGCCAGCGATTTGCGGTGGAACTTCATGTGCGGGTCGCCTTCGACCTCTTTGTGTTCCTTGCGGATGTCTTCGTGGCTCATGCGCTGGCCCTTGATGAAGAAGTACTTCTGCAAGGCAAAATCCACCACCGCCAGCACCAGCAGCAGGCCGAGACAGATCCGCGACAGGCGGGTGAACAGCTCGACCAGCGCGCGCCAGTAACTGTCCAGATCGGTACGCGCCAGGCCGATCAGGTCACCCAGCGCCGGCGGCAGCACCCAGTACAGCACCAGGCCGATGAAGATCGCCTTGCACAGGCTGTTGAGCAGGTTGAACAGGTTGCGGCCGGAAAACATCTGCTTGAACTGGCCAATCGGGTTGATGCGCTCGAAATCCAGTTTCAGCGCTTCGGGGGCGAACAGCGGGCCGAACTGAATCCAGCCGCCGACCAGCCGCATCACCACCGCAAGACCCAGCACCGGCAGCATGAACAGCAACAGCTCCAGCGCCGCCTTGCTCCACACCTCGGCATTGGCGGCCGCGAAGGGCCGGTCCAGTTGGCTCAGCGGCAGCAGCATCAGGCCCTTCAGGCGCTGCATGCCGCTGTCGACCAAGGCCAGGATCAGCTCTATCAAGGCGGCGAAAATCAGCAATTTGGGTACGTCCTGGCTTTGTCCGACCTGACCTTTCTTGCGCGCGTCCTGGAGTTTTTTCTGGGTGGGCTGTTCGGTTTTTTCGCTCATGGCGGGCGTGTTCCGGGGTCAGGGGGCTTTGAGCAGCACCGGCAGCAGGTGGCGCAAGTCGCTCAGCTCAGCCAGGCGGCCTTCGCCCAGCGACATCAGCATCGGCAGGTAAATCACCAGAAACAGCAGGCCGATCAGGCTTTTGGCCGGCATCGCCAGGGTCGAGACCTGCAGTTGCGGGCTGTAGAGGCTGAGGATCGCCATGCCGAATTCGATCAGCAGCAACAGCCCCACCAAGGGGGCGGCGTACAGCACCATGTAGCGCAAGGTGCTGGCCACCAGCGTAAGGAACACTTCGAAGCCTTCAGCGCCGGTCAGCGGCGCCCACTGGGTGGCCGGCCAGACCAGGTAGCTGTCCCAGATGATCTGGGTCAGGCTGGCGTAGCCGCCGCCCATGACCATCAGCAGGATCATCACCTGCTTGAGCATGTGCCCCAGTTCCGAGGTGTTGTCGCCCAGTGCCGGGTTGATCTGCCCGCCGATCAGCGCCCCGCGCTGGTTGTCGAACAGGCAGCCGATTGCCTCGAACAGCCAGAACGGCATGGCCAGCAGCACCCCCAGCAGCAGGCCGATCGCGCTTTCCTTGATCATCAGCGCGGTCAGGTCCAGCCAGTCCAGTTGCTGGCCTTGCAGCACATGGCGGATACCGGGCATGGCCATCAGCGATAGCGCCAGCACGATGGCATGGCGCAACATGCCCTTGAGTTCAGTGAAGGCGAAGGCCGGGATCAGGAACAGGCATGGGTACAAACGGGCCATGCCGATGGTCAGGGCCAGCACCGACTCGCTCAGCTCCTTGAAGGCGGGCTCGAACATCTCAGTGCCTCGTCATGGGGATCATGCTGAACGCCAGTTGCGTCAACTGGATAAGCTCCACACCGATCCAGCGCCCGGTCAGGGCCAGCGCGACGCCCACCGCCACCAGCTTGATGGCGAACGGCAGGGTCTGGTCCTGCAGTTGCATCACCGCTTGCAGCAGCGAGGTGATGATGCCGACGATCACCGCCACGATCAGCGGCGGGGCAGACAGCACTACCACCAGCAGCATGGCCTGTTTGAACAGTGTCAGGGTATCCATGCGACCTCGCTGTCACAGGTAACTGTAGAAAAGCCCGTCGAGCAGGCGGGTCCAGCCGTCCACCAGAACGAACAACAGAATTTTCAGCGGCAGCGAAATGGTCATCGGCGCGACCATCTGCATGCCCAGGGCCAGCAGGATGTTCGACACGATCAGGTCGATGACGATAAACGGCACGTAGATCAGAAAACCGATCTGAAACCCGGCCTGTAGCTCCGAGAGCACGAACGCCGGAATGATCAGCAGCAGGTCGTCGCGCTTGACCTGGCTGGCCATCTCGCTGGGCCACAGGCGTTGGGTGTTGTCCAGCAGGTGAGTCTGGATATCGGGGTCGATGTTGCGCTGCATGAATTGGCGCAGCGGCTCGATCACGTGGCGCGCCGAATGCTCCATGGCGCTGAGGCTGTCCAGGCGCTCGGGCAGTTTCTTGATCCGTTGGCCCATCTCGTTGAACACCGGGGCCATGATGAACAGTGTCGCCGCCAGGGCAATGCCGTACAGCGCCATGTTCGGCGGCGCCTGCTGCACGCCGATGGCGTTGCGGGTAATCAGCAGCACCATGGCGATTTTCAGGAATGCCGTGCAGATGATCATCAGCAACGGCACCAGTGACAAGGCGCCGAGAAACAGCGCCATCGTCAACGGATCAAGATTCTGCAGATTCACCGCAGCGCTTCCAGCCGGGTAATTTGCAGACCCAGGCGGCCTTCGACATTAACCAGCTCGCCGTGCCCCAGCACCCGCTCGCCGTAGTACAGCATCGCCTGGCCGGGTGCGCAGCCGCTGAAGGTCAGCACCGAACCCACCGCTAGGCTGCGCATCTGGCCCAGACTCAACGACAGGTGCCCGGCGCGCAGGCTCAGGTTGAGGGCCAGGTCGTCGAACAGCGCCATGTCGTGCTGGGGCGCCGCCTCGTGGTCGTGGAGCATTTCGTCGAGTTGCTCAAAATGCAGCGGATGGTCGGCGTCGCCGGCAGAGAAGTGGTCGATCGGGGCGTTCATGGGGTGGCTCTCCATCTGGGTCAGGGTGAAACACAGCGGGTGGTCGGGAGTCTGGGCCAGGCCCAGACGCCAGTTGCCAAGTTGCAGCGTGCCGCGGCCTTCGGGGCTGAACAGCGCTTGCTCGGGGAGCAGCACATCACCGCGGCGCAGGCCGGCCAGCTCGGCGCGGGTCAGGCGTAACTGGCCAAGGGTCAGCGCGGTGACCAGCGGCAGGTTGAAGTCCGCCTCCGGGCTTGCCGGTTGCCACTGGCCGCGCTCAAGCAGGCCCAGCAGGGTCGGCGCCGAGGCCTGCAGCCGGGCGCAGACCTGCAAGCCGTTGCAGCGCACCTGCAACACCGCGCACAGCTGTCCGGTCTGGCTCGTCACAGGCTGCGGTTGCAGGGCGCCGAACAGCGCTTGCAGTTCGGCGCTGAGGTAGTGGTTGTAGAGTTGCCAGTACCAGTGATGCTCTTGGGCGTCGCTGTCACTGGGCGGCAGCAGGGCCGGACAACTGGACAGCAGCCCGAGCAGGGCTTGCGCCTCGCTCAGGCGCAGGGCGCCGCTGGCGCACTCGAAGCCTGCGTAGTCACGGTCCTGAACCGGCCCGTGCAGCAGATGCAGGTCAAGCCTGCCCGGCTGGCTTTCAAGGTTGAACGCCAAGCTCAGGCCGGCGCCGATCCGCTGGCGCACGCAGGCTTCGGCCTGGCTCATGGTCGGCAGGTGCAGAACATGGGCATTCATGTCATTGGCCCGCCTGTTCAAGGGTGAGCCGCACCGGGCGTGACAATCGCTCGCTGAGGCAGGTGCGGCTGTGTTCGGCGGTCTCGCGGCAGTGTTGCCAGGCGGCGGGGTCGTCGAAGCGCAAGGTGATCGCCAGACCGTCACGATCGTCAGCCACCTGGACGCGCACCTGGCCGAGCACCGGCAGTTCCAGCACCGCCTCGACCGGGATCTGCTGCTGCGCAGTCAGTTGGGTTTCGATGGTTTCCAGCAGGCTCTCCCACCAGTACGCCAGGGCAGGTTCGGCACCGGGGGCGCCGCCACCTTGTCTTTCGTGGTCTTGCCAGGGCTCGTTGAACCCTTGCGCTGTTTCGCTGCCCAGCCAGGTCGCGGTGGCCGGCGAGGCGTCGAGCAGGCTTTCGAACAGTTCGCTGTCCCGGCGGGTATCGCTGTGCGCCGCCGTGTTGCGTTCGCTGCGCGATTGCGCCGGTGCACTGGCGGCGCTGTTGTCGGGCTGCCGGGCACGCGGCTCGGGCGTGCGCGGCGGTTGTGGCTTGTGCAGGGCCGGGCGGCTGTTCATGAGGCCTTCCGGGTCATATCGAGCAGGTAATCGAGCTTCTCCACGTCGCGCTGGCGGCGCCGCAGTTCCTGGTGGCTGTCCTCGGTCCACTGCTGTTGCTGGCGGTGTTCGTCTTGTAGGTTATTCACCCGCCGCTGGTGTTCTTCGATCTGGCGCATGGCCTGGCGCTCGGCGGCCAGCCAGTCGTTCATCTCACTGAGCGGCAGCGGCCGGTTGGCATGCTGCTCGCGCTGCTCTTGGCGCGACTGGCGAAACTCGTGCTGCAGGCGTTGCAGGCTGGCGTGCAGGCTGTCCAGGCGCTGGCGCAGGGCTTCGAGCACCTGCCGGTGCCGACGCCAGGCCTGCTCGGCGAGGGTCAGCCGGTGGCGGCGGATCGGCGCCAGTACGTCGAGGGTCTGGCCAAGGCTTTGCAGTTGCGGATCGCTGGCCGGGTCGTGGCTATCGGATTCAGAGTGGGACATCGGCAATTACCTGCATCAAGTGGTCCAGGGTGTCGTCCAGCGACACCGGGTCACGCAGCGATTGCTGGAGAAACGCCATGACCCGGTCACGGGACTGCACGGCGAAGTCGGTCAGCGGATCGTTGCCCGGCTGGTACTCGCCCAGCTTGATCAGCATCTCCACTTGCTGATAAGCGGCCAGTAGCCTGCGCAACTGTGTGGCACCGTGCAGCTGTTCGGTTCCCGAGACATTGCTCATGGTCCGGCTCAGGCTGGCCAGCACGTCCACCGCCGGGTAGTGCCCGGCCTCGGCCAGCCGGCGCGACAGCACGATATGGCCGTCGAGCAGCGAGCGCACTTCATCGGCCACCGGGTCGTTCATCGAGTCCTGCTCGATCAGCACCGAATACAGTGCGGTGATCGCCGCGCCACGGGTGCGCCCGGCCCGCTCGACCAGGCGTGGCAACAGGCTGTACACCGAAGGCGGCAAACCGCCGCGCCCGGCCGGCTCGCCGCTGGCCAGGCCGATCTCGCGCTGGGCCCTGGCAAAGCGGGTCAGCGAGTCGATGATCAGCAGGGTCGACTGGCCCTGTTGGCGAAAGCCCTCGGCAATGGTGGTGGCGGTGAACGCTGCACGGGCGCGCTCCATGCTGCTGCGGTCGGAGGTGGAACACACCAGCACCGTGCGGGCGCGCAGTTCATCGTCCAGCTCATGGTCAAGAAACTCGCGCAGCTCCCGGCCCCGTTCGCCGATCAGGCCGAACACGATGGCCTGGCACGGGGTATTGCGCGCCAGCTCCGCGAGCAGGGTGGTCTTGCCGCAGCCGGCCCCGGCGAACACCCCGACCCGCTGGCCTTCGCCCAGGGTCAGCAGGCCGTCGATCGAGCGCAGGCCGGTGCTCAGCGGTGCCTCGATGCGTGGCCGTTCGGTGGCGGCCGGGGCGTCGCGGATCACCGGCAATGCGCCCTGTGCGCCGGCCAGCGCGAAGGCCGACGGGCCGTCACCGTCAAGCGAGCGGCCAAAGCCATCGAGCACCGCGCCGAGCAGGTGCTCGCCGACGATCAGGCTGTGCGGCTGGAACAACGGCCTGACCGGCGCGCCGATGGCGATCCCGTCCAGCGCGCCCAGTGCGGCGAGCAGGGTGTACTGGCGGTCGAAACCGACGATTTCGGCCATCACTTCGCTGCCGTCGGCGCGGCGGATCTGGCACAGGTCGCCGATCCGCGCGCGGGGCATGCTGCTGTGCAGCAGGATGCCGCTGACCCCGGCGATGCGACCGAGAATTTCCACCGGTGGAGGGCTGGCGATGCGTGCCAGCCGGCTGTTGCGCCAGTCGTCCAGACGCGCCTGAAGCGCCGGGTTCACCAGCTCACCTCGACCCGCCGCTCACCTTCGAACACCAGCTTGCTCTCGCTGATGTCCACCAGCCGCACGCCATCGACCTCATCCCCGAGGAACATCCGCCGGCCGGTATTGGTCAGCACGTTGGGCAGGCGGTTGTTGCTGATCTGCACGATGCTGAACGGCAGCTTGTCGGTGGCCGAGGGCAGGGCGGTGAGCACCGGCAGCGGGCTCTTGTACTGACGTTCGAAGTTGACCAGCAGGCGCGATGCACTCTGCAGCAGGTCGTCTTCGTCGAACCGGCCGTTAAGCAGAATCTTGCCTTGCTCCTGACTGAGGCTGATGCGGTCTTGCAATTCGCGTTCGCGGAGCATGCCGTGCAGCACGCTCTCAACCGCTGCGGCGTCCTTGAGCACGGTTTTGTGCGGCGTCTGGACCGGTGGCGGCAACGGCGGCTGCTGGTTGAACAGCCACAGCACCACACCCAGGAACACCAGCAGTGCGCCGATCAGCAGCAATGGCCCGAGCAGGGGACGCCGTGCGGGCAACGCGCTGGCAGGCAGCGGCCGGGTTTCGGGTTCGGCGGCCAGCAGGCTGTCGGCGAACAGTGCGGCGTCCTGTTCTTCGTCTTCGGTGGGCCAGTCGGTGTTGGCGCTGGTCACCGACAACCAGACCCCGTTGAGCGCAAACGGGGTGCCGGGTTCCAGGCGCTCGATGGCATCGACCTTATGGCCTTCGCTGTCGGTCACCGGGCCGTCATCACGTGCCAGCGACCAGGTGTCGTCGACCAGGCGCAGCAGGCAATGGCGGTCTTTGATACCTGGATCGTAGAGCGCCAGGTCCGAGCCGCTGGACGAGCCGATCGACCATTGGTCGCCGCTCAGCGGCAGCGCGGCGCCGCGGTGCAGGCCGGTCAGGACCCGCAGTTCATAGAGGTTTCGCTGTTGCATCGGGCACGCTCCATCAGGCCATCAGGACCTGTGCTTCTTCCAGATCGAGACGCCCCAGCACCTGCACTTGCACCGTTGACAGCAGTTCGGCGAAAGACAGTACCGGGACATGGTTGAATTCTTCGTTGAGCAGGCTGCGCAGCGGGCTGCGCAGGTCCTGGGCGACCAGCAGCACCGGCCTTGGCCGGGCTTGCAGGGTAAAGGCCTGGCGCAGTTGTTCGAGCAGCGCACCGCCCAGCTCCGGGTCCAGGGCAAAGTACGATTCGTTCTGGGTCTGGCGCAGCGCATCGCGCAGCAGTACCTCGGTTTCCGGGGTCATCAGCCAGGTGTGCAGGGTGTTGTTTTCGCTGTGCTGATGGCAGATCTGCGCCTTGAGGGCGATGCGCACATGGTCGGTCAGGGCATTGAGGTCACGCTCATGCTGGCCTTGCTCGATCAGCGTTTCGGCAATCGGTCGTACCGAGCGCAGCGACACCAGTTCGGCCGACAGGCGCTGCAAGATGGCGGCGAAGCGCGCCAGTGGCAGGGTGCGTTGCAGCTCCTGGGCAAGCTCGGGCTGTTCGCTTTCCAGCCAGCCAAGGATCGCCTTGCTTTCCTGCAGGCCGATGAACTGCGGCCCGGTGGCCTGAAAGGCGCGCTGCATGCGCTCGACGATTAACTCTTGGGCGCTGAAGCGGCTGATCTCGCTGTCGCTCAGCAGCGGGTCATCGGCCGCCAGCCAGATCCACTGTTGCTCGTCGCGCTCGGGCTGGCCCGGTTCGGCGTCGCGGGCCTGGTGCTGGTAATGCTGCTCCACCGCCAGGCGGGGACTGAAGCAGGTGGCACGGATCACCGGTACTTCATACACGCAGAAGCGAAACTCGTCGTCTGCGCAGCGGTCGGTGAACTCGATATCGAACGACGGCAGGGTCAGGCCGTAGTTATGGACCAGCGAGTTGCGCCGCTGGCGGATCGCCTGCAACAGCGCGTCGGTCTCGGCACTGTCCTGGCGGGCCGGGTTGAACTGCAGCAGGTAGGCCCGCGAGGGGTTGAAGCGGCGAATGTCATCGCGGCCATTGAGTTCCGGCGCGCTCTGCCCGGCGGCGTTGAGGTTGTCCTGTTGCGTCTGCCGCTGGCGGGCCCGCCAAAGCTGGTACAGGCCGCTGGACAGGCACACCAGGCTGATGCACACAAAGACCCCGGTGGGCATGCCGGGGATGGCGGCAAAGCCGAGCATGCCCAGCGAGGAAATCACCCAGGCTTTGGGCTGGCTGGTCAACTGGTCGGCAATTTCATGGCCGATGTTGATATCGGCGCTCTGGTTGTCGGGCGCGACCCGAGTGATGATCATGCCGGCGGTCAGCGAGATCAGCAGCGCGGGAATCTGTGCGATCAGGCCGTCACCGATGGTCAGGACCGAATACAGGTGCATGGCCGCACCGGCTTCCATGCCGTTTTGCAGCACGCCAATGGAAAAACCGCCAATCAGGTTGATGAACACGATCACCAGGCCGGCAATGGCGTCGCCCTTGACGAACTTCATCGCGCCGTCCATGGCGCCGAACAGCTGGCTTTCCTTGGACAGCTCTTCGCGGCGCTGACGCGCCTCGCGCACGGTGATCAGGTTGGCGCGCAAATCGCTGTCGATCGACATCTGCTTGCCCGGCATGGCATCGAGGGTAAAGCGCGCTGCCACTTCCGCGACCCGTTCTGAACCCTTGGTGATGACCAGGAAGTTGACGATGGTCAGGATCAGGAAAATCACCAGGCCGACTGCCAGGTTGCCGCCGACCACGAAGCTGCCGAACGCCTCGACGATATGCCCGGCGTCCTGTTGCAACAGGATCAGCCGGGTGGTAGCGATCGACAGCGACAACCGGAACATGGTGGTCAGCAGCAGTACCGCCGGAAAGGTCGAGAACGCCAGCGGCCTGGGCAGGTACATGGCCAGCACGATCAACAGTGACGAAACGCAGATGTTCAGGGCGATCAGCACGTCCACCAGCGCGGTGGGCAAGGGCAGGATCATCATGAACACGATGGCCATGACCATCACCGCACCAATGATTTCGCTGCGCCCGGTCAACGCCAGGGCCAGCCGATTGAGTGCCTGGATCAGCCAGCTCATTGCACGACCCTCGCGGTTTCGTCCAGGCCCAGCGCCTTGCGTTCATGACGGGCCAGTTCCTCCATCAGGCCCATCAGCAGGCGCAGGCCGTTCTGGCGGGTCTTGAGGTCTTTCCAGATTGCCAGCGGCAGGGTCTGGAGCAAGGGGTACAGGCTGTTGAAAAACACCGGTTGCAGCTCAGGCTGACGACCCAGGGTGTCTTCGGCCAGCAGGGTCAGGTCACGGGCGAAGAAGCCGTTGGCACAAAAGCGCAGCACCCGCTTGCTCATGCCCAGCGCCGTCATGCTGCTGCCGGGGTTCTTGTGCGCCAGGCGTTCGAGCAGCGCCAGGCAGCTCTTGAGCAGGTTGTTGATCTGCCCGCCGGCACCCAGCCCGCGCAGCATCGAGCGCAACACCGGGCCGGGTATTGATGGAGCCAGGGCGGCGATGTCATCGGCCAGGGCGCGCTGCAAGGTGCGCAGGCCACGGCTGAACTGTTCCTCGTTGAAGCGCTCCAGCAGCGCTTCGAGCAGCGCGGCCAGCGGCTGCTGGGCGACGATGGCGGCGTAGTAGAGCTGGCGCATGGCGCTGCGTTGTTCCGGATCGCTGCTGAACAGGGCGATGGCACTGGCGGTGTTGAGCCCGGCGCGAATCTTGTCGCCGTGGGTTTGACGCAACTCGTCGAGCAGCCCATGGGCCTGGTCGGCCAGCGACTGGCGGCCCTCGGCGGCGGCCATGCGCACCGCCTGCTGCAGGGCCAGGTCGGCCCGGGTCGGGTCGTTATCGGCCAGATTCAGGATGCCGCCCAGCGCGGCCTGCTGCTGCATCTGGATCTGCATGCGCCGCGCCAGTTGTTCCAGGGCCGGCTGTTCGGCGTTGTCGAGCAGGCGGTACAGCTGGGTGAGTTTTTCGACCCGTTCGACACGCTGGGCGGTGCTGCTTTCGCGCACCTGACGCTCGTCCAGCGACTTGCTGTGGCGCTCGACGCTTTCGGTGAATTTCAGCGCCACTTCTTCCATGGAGTCGAACAGCGGATTGCGCAGCGTCGGGGTGCGCACTTCTGCGGGCGCGGGCCGCGCAATCAGGTCCAGGTCGGGCCGGGGGTCGCTAAAGGAGTTGATTTTCATGGGCTGCGCTATCGCCAGAAAGGGATGTGCCTTGAGTGGCACAACACAGCAAAGGGTTCCCCGGTCGGCGGCCAGGAAAGTCGTGCAACAACTGGCACGCGGTTTTGTATCAGCAATGCCACAAATGGCACAAAACGCTGTTTTATCGAGGTTTATTTCCTTAAAAATCAACAAGTTGAAAATTTATAAAAGCTGGTACGTTCGCTGCTCTCCCTCTGGGGCCACTAACGGCAACCGTCTAACGGATGAGGGATACAAGCGTGCAAGCCAACAACGAGATGTGTGAAGCAAAGGTCATCGGGGTCATCGCGGTGGATGTGGCAGGGCTGGCCAGAAACAGCGCCAAGAAACTGCGCGGGTTCATCAGCAAGCGGGTGTTCAACCAGGCCGATGTCGATGACCTGATGCAGATGACCTACCTGGAAGCCTGGCGCAATCAGCACAAATACCAGGGCCATTCCCGGCCCGAGACATGGCTGTTCGGCATTGCCGCAAACCTGGTCAGGAACCACTTCAAAACCCTCTACAACCAGCCGCAGCCCACGGAACTGACGGATCTGGACCTGGAACACCTGGAGCAGGGCCACGACCCCAGCCAGGTCAGTGACCATCAGCGCATCCTCGGTCGCACCCTGCAAGCCATTGATGAGCTGTCCACCGACATGCGCACGGTGATCCAGCTGGTGGTCGACTCGGACATCAGCTATCAGGACGCCGCCCGCCACCTGGCGGTGCCGATCGGCACGGTGCGCTCACGCCTGGCACGGGCGCGCGGGCAACTCAAACATTCGGTTTATGCGCGGAGGATGCACTGATGAACAGTTTTGTCGACGCAGCGGCCATGCCACGTCTGGCCAAAGGTTTGCGTGAATCACGTGACAGCGACCTGCCGGCGATGATGCAGATCTTCAACGAAACCGCCGCCAGCGGCGCCAACTCGCCGGTGGTGCGGCCCATGACCCTTGAAGAGGTCACGTTCTACATCAACCTCTACAAGCGTGACGGTTTGCCGGTGTATGTCTTTGAGCGGCGCGGCGAAGTGCTGGGCTGGCTGTCGATCAACCGCTTCAGCTGGGGCACCCAGGCCTGCTACCAGACCGGTGAAGCGGCGATCTACGTCAGGCGCGACCACTACGGCAGTGGCATCGGCGTGGCACTGGGGCGCGGTGCGGTGGCCCTCGGCCGCCAGGCGGGGCTTGAAAATCTGGTGGCCTGGATCATGGCGGCCAACGTGCCGAGCCAGCGCATCGTCACTGCCATCGGTGCCACCCTGTGGGCACGGCTGCCCAACATTGCCCGTTTCGGGGAGCAGCGGGCCGACGTGCTGCTGTTCGGGTTGCCGTTGAGTGTGCCGCTCAGCGCCACCGCACCTGACTGACCGGAGGCTGCTGCACTGAGCCAGACGCATGGAGCAGCGACCTTGAAGGTCTCTGTTCCGGCGTCCTCAGAGATGGCTTCTAACCATATGCTCAAACGGTATTTCCGTCGCTGTGGGACTCGTTACGACAAGTGATCTCGCGATGCAAGACAACAAGGTCCTCCTGCCGCTTTCCAGTGTGCCGCTGCACTCACAACTGCGCGAACTGCTGCGCGCCAGAATTCTCGACGTCGAATACGCCCCCGGCCGGTGGCCGAGCGCCTGCAACTCACCCCGGAGCGATGCCGTAGGAGCGGCTTTAGCCGCGAAGAACTCAACTCTTTCATCGTGTTGTCCGGACGGCAAGTTTCGCCTTGTTGCTCGGCGCAGGGGCGGTGGCGTAAGAAAAAAAGCCATGCACAAATCAGATCGTTATTGAATGGCTAAAGCCGCTCCTGCAATCGCTCCCTGAAACGCCACTCAACAAAAAAGGCGTGACCCTCACGGATCACGCCTTTGTTTTGTCACCCGGCCTTATCAAGCGATAGGCTGGTCGCTCCACTCGCCATTGACCAGGCGACGCAGGCCCAGCGGGTTGGCGTTCTGCAGCGCAGGCGGCAGCAGGGCGTCAGCGTGGTTCTGGTAGCAGACCGGACGCAGGAAGCGGTCGATCGCCAGCGTACCCACCGAGGTGCCGCGCGAATCGGACGTCGCCGGGTACGGACCACCGTGAACCATGGCGTCGCAGACTTCAACACCGGTCGGGTAGCCATTGACCAGAATCCGGCCAACCTTGTCTTCCAGCAACGGCAGCAGCCACTGGTAGCCCGACAGGTCAGCCGGCTCACCGATCAGTGTTGCGGTCAACTGACCACGCAGGGCCAGCAGCGCGTTTTGCAGTTCGGCATCATCGGCCACTTCGATGGCGATGGTGGTTGGACCGAACACTTCTTCCTGCAGCAACTCATCGCCGTTCAGCAGCAGGCTGACGTCAGCCTTGAACAGTTGCGACTGAGCCTGCTTGCCGTCCTGAACCTTGCCCGCCAGGTGCGTGACGCCCGAATGCGCCAGCAGGTGCTCGACGCCCTTGCTGTAGCTGCGCAGACCGCCAGCGTTGAGCAGGGTCTGTGGACCCTGGCCGTCGATCTGACCGGCCAGTTGCTCCAGGAAGGCGGTGAAGGCCGGCGAGCGCAGGCCGATGACCAGGCCCGGGTTGGTGCAGAACTGACCGCCACCCATCGCGACCGAAGCAGCCAGGTCCTTGGCGATGGTTTCGCTGCGGGCGTCCAGCGCCTGCGGCAGGATGATCACCGGGTTGATGCTCGACATTTCGGCGAACACCGGGATCGGCTGCGGGCGCTCGGCGGCCATTTTGCACAGCGCATTACCGCCGCCCAGGGAACCGGTGAAGCCTACCGCCTGAATGGCCGGGTGCTTGACCAGACCTTCGCCTACGCCGTTACCGAAGATCATGTTGAACACGCCTTTAGGCATGCCGGTACGCTCGGCGGCGCGGATGATCGCCTGGCCAACCAGGTCGGCAGTGGCCATGTGGCCGCTGTGCGCTTTGAACACCACCGGGCAACCGGCAGCCAGTGCCGCAGCGGTGTCACCGCCGGCGGTGGAGAAGGCCAGCGGGAAGTTGCTGGCGCCGAATACTGCCACCGGGCCGACGCCGATGCGGTATTGACGCAGGTCCACGCGTGGCAGCGGCTTGCGGTCTGGCAGCGGCAGGTCGATGCGCGCACCCAGGTAGTCGCCACGGCGCAGGATCTGGGCGAACAAACGCATCTGGCCGCTGGTACGACCGCGCTCACCCTGGATACGGGCTTGCGGCAGAGCGGTTTCCTGGCAAACGATGGCCACGAAGTCGTCGCCCAACTGGTCCAGCTCATCAGCGATGGCGTCGAGGAATTCGGCGCGGCGGGCCGGACTCAGTTGACGGAACTCGGGAAAGGCGGCCTTGGCTGCCTGGGCGGCGGCATCGATTTCGCCATCGGTGGCCTGGACAAAGCTGTAAGGCAGGGCTTCACCGGTGGTCGCGTCCAGGCTCTGGTGCTGGCTCTGACCCAAGGCGCTGCGGGCGCCGCCGATGAAGTTATGGCCGAGAAGGGTGGACATCGGTATCTCCTGTTGTTTTGACCCTGAGGGTTGCCGAATGGCTGATGGAGTGGGGTGGAGCTGGCAGTCTGCACACATGCCTGCACCGGTATCACTGTAGGTCAGCAGTCATCGTACAACTACCGTGTGGGCTACGCAACCATCGGCGGTGGTAACCTGTCGGCGTTTTCTGACCAGGAGTGTTGCCATGGACTATGTGTGGCTGGTGGTGGGCGCGGTTATGTGCGTGGTGGCGCTGTGGCGCGGACGCGGTCACCTGCGGGGGATGCGCAGCCTGCGCCGTGAGCGGGTGATTCGCGATTATGTGTTGCCGGGTGGTTTATTCGATGCCTTGCGCCAGCAGCATCCGCATTTGCAGATCAAGGATTGCCAACTGGTTGCCCAAGGCTTGCGGCAGTTTTTCCTCGCGTATCACAAGAGTGGCTACCGCTACGTGTCGATGCCGTCTCAGGTGGTCGATGACCTGTGGCATGAGTTCATCCTCCACACCCGTGCCTACGAAGAGTTCTGCCACAAGGCCTTTGGCCGTTTCTTTCATCACACCCCGGCAGCGGCGTTGGGGGCAAAGGCTGCTGCGCAGAGTGACGCCGGTCTGCGCCGTACCTGGTGGTACGCCTGCCACGAAGAAAACATCAACCCACGCTCAGCCTTGCGCCTGCCGCTGCTGTTTGCGCTTGACGCCAAACTGGCAATTGCCGGTGGTTTTGTCTATGCCCTGGACTGTAGCGGGATGCGCCGCGCCGGCAACGATACCAACGCGACCGTGGTGCATTGCGGCAGCGACCTGGGCCATGGCTCCTCCGATAGCGGTTCGGGCTGCGGTGGCGGCAGCCATGGTTCTGACAGCACCGACAGCAGCAGCGGTGACAGCAGCGGTTGTGGCGGTGGAGGCTGCGGCGGAGGCGGGGGGGACTGATCGTTGCAGTAAGGCTGCTCAATCAGGCACGACGGACCTTGGGTAGGCGCGAGCTCGCTCGCGAAAGGGCCAGGCCAGACGCAGTATTTTTAAGGTCTGACAGACAGCTTTCGCGACCAAGGTCGCTCCTACAAAGACATTGGCTCATCGTTGCTGTTGATTTTGATCTTCGATCCGAGATAGCACAAACGCTGCCGAACGCGACTTGGGTGCAGGCCGAGGGTAGGCGTCGATTTGGGGGAGAAACCGACTTGGATGTCGGTTTCAGGTGCGCTGGGCAGGACGCCCATCGCGCCGGCCCCCGAATCGATGCCGGACGGAGGGAAGTCTGCCCGAAGGGCGGACCCAAACCAGGAGCAAGCGGTTTTCCCTGGTTTGCCCGGGGCGCGCAGCCAAGACAAAATCGGGTCGCCCAGCAGGGCGAAACCTGCAGTCCAGACGACTTGGTTAGGGATTTTCCATTGCTCGAAAGAGCGGTGCAGGCAGTTCTCCACTAATGACCCTTTAAAGCAGGAAAAAATGCGCCTTAACTGATCGGCATTACCCCGTAGGACCGGCCGGGCGGCGAGCAGCTTTAGCCGGGAAGCCTTCGCGGCTAAAGCCGCTCCTACGAGCGAATCCTGCAAGCCCATTCGCCTTTACGCCCTGGCAACCGCTGCCACCCACTGACTGAGCGCTTGCAATGCCAGGCCGACATCCGCCTGGGTCACTGACTCGGCCGGGTGGTGGCTGATGCCACCGGCGCAGCGCACGAACAGCATGCCCACCGGCCATTTTTCTGCCATGGCGATGGCATCGTGGCCGGCGCCGCTGGGCAGTGCCAGGCTGCGGCCCTGGACGTTGACCAGCACTTCTTGCAGCGCAGCCTGCAGCTGCGCATCGCAGTCGGTGGCCGGAATCGAGTAATAGGTCTCGGCGCTGAAGGCAATGCCGCGTTGTCTGGCAATCGCCTGGCCCTGTTGCAGAATCCGCTCCAGCAGGCCGTCCAGTGCCGCGTCCTGCGGCCCGCGCACATCCAGGGTCAGGGTCACCTCGCCAGGGATGACGTTGACCGCACCGGGGTGGCATTGCAGGGTGCCGACCGTGGCCACCAGTTGCGGACCGGTTTGCCGGGTATGCTCCTCGATCCACACCATCCATTGCGCCG
The DNA here is from genome assembly GCF_024129905.1 of Pseudomonas sp. 21LCFQ010. NCBI lineage: Bacteria > Pseudomonadati > Pseudomonadota > Gammaproteobacteria > Pseudomonadales > Pseudomonadaceae > Pseudomonas > Pseudomonas sp. 21LCFQ010. The sequence continues at coordinate 78,172 of NZ_JAMYDZ010000002.1, forward strand.
CCGCCGCCAGAGCGTCTTTGCGATGCGCCATCGGCACCGTGCCGGCATGCCCGGCGTGGCCGGTAAAGGCGCAGTTCAGACGTCTTGCGCCATTGATTGCGGTCACCACGCCGAGCGCCAGTTGCTCACCTTCCAGGCACGGTCCCTGTTCGATATGCAGCTCAAGATAAGCGGCAATCTCTGACTGGTGGCGCGCCGCCTGGCCGATGGCGCTGGCGTCCAGGCCAGCCTCGGTCATGGCCTGGGCGACGCTGATGCCGTTGGCATCGGGCTTGTCGACCCATTCGGCGGGCCAGCTGCCGGTCAAGGCGCGGCTGCCGAGCAGGGTAATGCCAAAGCGGGTGCCTTCTTCATCGGCAAAGCCGACGATCTCGATGGCGTTCGGCAGGTGTACAGCGTGCTGGTGCAAGTGCTGAACCACCTCAATGGCCGTGATGACCCCAAGCATGCCGTCGTAGCGCCCGGCATCGCGTACGGTGTCCAGATGCGAGCCGAGCAGCACCGCTTTGGCGTCAGGCGTCTGGCCTTCATAGCGGCCACAGATATTGCCGACGCTGTCCTGCCAGACGCGCATGCCGGCCTCGCGCATCCACTGGCCGACCAGCGCGTTGGCTTGCAAGTGCTCGGTCGACAGGTACACCCGGGTCAGCGACGGCGCCGACTCGCTGATCAGCGCCAATTGGTCGCAGCGCGCCATGACCCGCGCAGCGGCATCGTTGTTGATCTGCAACGGGCTCATGCTGGCTGGCCGCTGTAATGATCCCAGGCGGCCTGCATGGCCGCGCCTTGGGTGGTGCGTACGCCCAGATGATTGAGCACTGCTTCCAGGGCGCTCAAGGTCTGCATGACGCAGTCTTTGCGGGCGTTGTAGCCCATGGTGCCGATGCGCCAGATCTTGCCGGCCAGCGGCCCGAACGAGGTGCCGATCTCGATGCCGAAGTCTTCCAGCAGCAGCTTGCGCACCTGCTCGCCATGCACGGCCTCGGGAATCACCACGCCGAGCACGTTGTTCATCTTGTGCTCAAGGTTGCCGAAGGTTGCAAGGCCCATGCCCTCAATGCCCTTGAGCAAGGCATCGCCGTGCAGTTTGTGGCGGGCGATACCGGCCTCCAGGCCCTCTTCGACGATCAACCGGGCGCATTCACGGGCGGCGAACAGCGCCGAGGTGGCCTCGGTGTGGTGGTTGAGGCGCTCTGGCCCCCAGTAATCGAGGATCATGCCCAGATCGAAATAATTGGAGTAGATCATCTCGTCGTCGCCGTCCTGATGCGCCGCCGTGCGGATGCCAGCCTCGACACATTTGCGCCGGCGAATGACCGCTTCCATGCGTTCGCTCAAGGTGATTGGCGCGGTGCCCGACGGCCCGCCCAGGCATTTCTGCAAGCCGGCGGAGACTGCATCCAGGCCCCACAGGTCGCTTTGCAGCACATTGCCGCCCAGTGAGGCGGTGGCATCGGTGTAGAACAGCACATCGTGGCGGCGGCAGATTTCGCCCAGTTGTTCCAGCGGCTGGAGCATGGTGGTCGAGGTGTCGCCCTGGACCGTCAACAACAGCCGTGGCTTGACCCGCTTGATCGCGTCTTCGATCTGCTGCGGCTCGAACACTTCACCCCATGGTGCCTCGATGGTATGCACCTCGGCCCGGCAGCGGCGGGCGATCTCGACCAGCAGGTGGCCGAAGCGGCCAAACACCGGCACCAGCACCTTGTCGCCGGGACGGATCGCCGACACCAGAATCGCTTCGATGCCAGCCCGCGAGGTGCCGTCGACCAGCAGCGTCCAGTGGTTCGCGGTGGCGAACACGCTGCGGTACAGCGCCATCACCTCGTTCATGTAGCCGGTCATGGCCGGGTCGTACTGGCCGACCAACTGGCTGGACATGGCGCGCAGCACGCGCGGGTCGGCGTTGATCGGGCCGGGGCCCATGAGCAGGCGTTGGGGCGGGTTGACCGGTGAATAGAGGGCAGTATTCATGGGGACGATCTTCTACACATTTATAAGAGGGGTTCAGTTCAGACCACGTACCGAGGAAATAAACTGTTTGAATTCAGCGGTCTGCGGGTTGGCGAACAGCTCGCGGCTGTCGCCCTGTTCCCAGACTTTGCCCTGGTGCATGAACACCACCCGGTCGCCGACCTCGCGGGCGAAGTTCATTTCGTGGGTGACCAGAATCAGGGTCATGCCTTCTTTGGCCAGTTGCTCCAGAACCTTCAGTACCTCACCGACCAGTTCCGGGTCGAGGGCCGAGGTGATTTCGTCGCACAGCAGTACCTTGGGCGACATGGCCAGGGCGCGGGCAATCGCCACCCGCTGTTGCTGACCACCGGAAAGGCTTGAGGGGTAGTAGTCCAGACGCTCACCCAGACCGACCTTTTCCAGCATCTGCGCGGCCAGTTCGCGGCACTCGGCTTCGCTTTTTTTCAGCACCCGGCGCGGCGCTAGCATCACGTTCTCCAGCGCCGTCATGTGCGGGAACAGGTTGAAGCTCTGAAACACCATGCCCACCGAACGGGCAATTTCCCGCGCCTGGGAGTCACGGTCGGTGACGGTCATGCCGGCCAGTTTGATGCTGCCTTGCTGATAACCCTCCAGGCCGTTAATGCAGCGCAGCAGGGTGCTTTTGCCCGAGCCGCTGCGGCCGATGATCGACACCACTTCGCCGATCTCGATGTCCAGGTCCACGCCCTTGAGCACGTGGTTATCGCCGTAGTACTTCTGTACCTGATCAATGGTGATGAGCGGCATTGAATTTCTTCTCCAGGAACTGGCTGTAGCGCGACAGCGGGTAGCACATCAGGAAATAACCGAGCGCCACCAGGCCGAACACCTTGAACGGTTGGTAGGTGACGTTGTTGAGGATGGTGCCGGCTTTGGTCAGCTCGATAAAACCGATGATCGAGGCCAGCGCGGTGCCCTTGACCACCTGCACGGCGAAGCCGACGGTGGGCGCGATGCCGATGCGCAGCGCCTGGGGCAGCACCACCCGGTACAGGGTCTGGCCGAAGTCCAGGCCCAGGCAGCGGCAGGCTTCCCACTGGCCGCGGGGCAGGGCACGAATGCTGCCGTGCCAGATGTCGACCAGAAAGGCACTGGTGTAGAAAGTCAGGGCCAGCGAGGCGGCGGTCCAGGGTGAAACATCGATGCCCAGCAACGCGACACCGAAAAATGCCAGAAACAACTGCATCAGCAGCGGCGTGCCCTGAAACAGCTCGGTATAGCCGCGAATCAGCCAATGCAGCCAGCGCTGCCCGGACAGGCGCATCATCACCAGCACACTGGCTACCAGGGTGCCGCCGATGAACGCGGTGAGCGACAGCAGGACCGTCCAGCGCGCTGCCAACAGCAGGTTGCGCAGGATATCCCAGTCGGTAAAGGTGCCCATCATGGCTGGTCTCCAAAGCATTTGCGGCCGATTGCCAGCAACAGCTGACGCATGGCGATCGACAGCGCCAGGTACATCAGCGCGGTCACCAGATACACCTCAAAACTCAGGAAGGTGCGTGACTGAATCAGGCTGGCGGCGAAGGTCAGCTCTTCATGGGACACCTGTGAAACCACCGATGAGCCGAGCATGACGATGATGCACTGGCTGACCAGCGCCGGATAAATGCGCTTGAGCGACGGTGGCAGCACCACCCGCAAGAACGTTTGCGAACGGCTCAGGCCCAGCACCCGGCCGGCTTCCCACTGGCCACGCGGGGTGACCTGGATGCCGGCGCGGATGATCTCGGTGCTGTAGGCGCCCAGGTTGATCAGCATCGCCAGCAGCGCGGCTTCGCCGGCAGTCAGCTTCAGGCCCAGCGCCGGCAGGCCGAAGACAATGAAGAACAACTGCACCACAAACGGCGTGTTGCGAATCAGTTCGACGTAGCAGCCCCACAGGCGGCTGGCCAGCCCCGGCCGGCCACTGCGCAGCGCCGCACCGAGAATCCCCAGGCTGACCCCGCCCACGGTGGCCAGCACCGTGAGCTGGATGGTCACCCACAAGCCGGCCAGCAGTTCCGGCCAGTAGGGCAGCAGGGCAGAGAAATTAAGCTGTGCAATCATCACCAGGCCCTTACGCGCCCAGATTGGCAGGCAGTGGTGCCTTGAGCCACTCTTCGGACAGCTTGTTCAGCGTGCCGTCGGCGTGGGCCTGTTCGATCAGGGCGTTGACCTTGTCCTTGAGCGCGGTTTCGTTCTTGCGCAGGCCGATGAAGCACGGCGAATCCTTGAGCATGAACTTGGCCACCGGTGCTTTGTCGGCGTTCTGCCGGGTAATTGCCGCGACCACCAGGTTGCCGGTGGCCACGTACTGCACCTGGCCAGACAGGTAAGCCGACAGCGTGGTGTTGTTGTCTTCATAACGCTTGACCTGCGCGCCGGCCGGTGCCACTTCGGTCAGCACCATGTCCTCCACCGCACCACGGGTCACCCCGATCGACTGCCCGGACAACTCGGCCGCACCCTGCAGCGTGCTGTCCTTGGCACCGAATACACCGAGGAAAAACGGCGCATAGGCCTTGCTGAAATCAATCACCTGTTCACGCTCGGCATTCTTGCCCAGGCTGGAGATCACCAGGTCGACCTTGTCGGTTTGCAGGTAAGGAACGCGGTTGGCGCTGGTGACCGGGACGAGCTGCAACTTTAGTTTCATCTGCTTGGCCACGTACTTGGCCATGTCAATGTCATAACCCTGCGGCTGCAAATCGGTGCCGACCGAACCGAATGGCGGAAAATCCTGCGGTACGGCGATGCGAATCACGCCGCGCTTCTCGATGTCCTGCAACTGATCCGCCAGCACACCCGCCGCCTGAGACAGCAGCGCCGCACCCGCCAGAATCGCGATCAACGTCTTTTTCATACTCGGCACCCCATCCGCTTCGGTTGTGAAACAAAAGATTCGTTATTTTTGTTTTTGCAACGTGTGTGCCAGTTTGTTTCATGACCGAAACTTTTTCCCTGTCGCTGGACATGTAAGGCATTAGCTTGAGTTTCGGGGGTGACGATAGGCGGGCAGCCGAGTCGATGGTATAAAAAAAGGCGCTAAAAGAGCGCCTTGCAGATCTTTTTTGCCCTTTTAGGGTGCATCAGCGTTGTTCCAGCTCATCCAGCTCGCCGTACAGCGCGGCGATCTGGTGAATGCGCTGGCGGCCTTCGCTCAGCTGTTCGTGCAGCACGGCATTGACCAGCAGGTTGATCAGGCTGTTGGCCCCGGCGTAGCTATCGAACGCTGAAACGCTGTCCAGTGGCGTGCACAGATGCCAGCGCCCCAGTTCAATCACTGCTTGAGCCTGGGGCTCGCAAATCACCAGGGTCGGCACCTGCTGCGTCTGCAATGCCAGCAACAGCGGACGAATGATCCGTGGCCGCCGACGGAAAGCCAGCACCACCACCAGATCGTCGGCCGCAACATCGACCAGTTCCTCGGCCAGGGTCTGGCCGGTCTGCGGCAGGATCTGCACCCCGGGACGAATCTGCAACAGTTGCTGGCGCAGGTGCAGGGCGGCCGGATAAGCATTGCGCAGACCGACGATCAATACCCGTCGGCAACTGCCCAGCGCGTGCACCACCTCGGTGAAGGTTGGCCCGTCAATCGCATTGACCCACTGGGTCAGGTTGGCCATTTCCTGCTTGTAGTGCCGCGCCAGCAAGGTATTGCCCTGCACCACGTCGCGGTTGTCGGTCACCGGCATGCCGGTCTGCCGCAAGGTGCGCTGTTCGTCGCGCATGTCCTTGTACTTGTCGTAGCCCAGGCGCTTGAACAGACGGCTGACGGTGGCCTTCGACACCCCGGTCAGCCGCGCCAGCTCGGCGCTGTTGTAGCTGACCAGGTCGTCGTAATGGTCGAGCATGAAATCAGCGAGACGTTGCTCTTGAGGGGTGAGGTGCGAGTACTGGCTGCGCAGGCGTTCGTCTAACTGATTCACGGGAATCCCTTGTAACTTTCGTTTCATTGAGCCAATGATATAGCAATCACGCAGGCACCGGAATGTTCCGGCCTTGATGTTCAGAGGAGTTCACCATGACACAGGTCCCGCCCGACTGGGCAGCCTACATTGCGCAGATGGAACAGGTCCTGGGCCTGGAACTGGACGACGCCCGACGTCAGGAACTGCTGTTGCAGTTCAGCCGCATCGCAGCCATGGCCGCGCCACTGATGGATTACCCGCTGGATGACCGGCTGGAAGTGGCGGGAGTCTACAAGGCATGAATCTCGACACGCTGAGCATCAGCCAATTGAAGTCGGCACTGGCCGCCGGAGAGTTCAGCGCCGCTGAAATCGCCGAGCACAGCCTGGGCGCAATCGAACAGCGCAATCGGGCAATCAACGCCTGGACCCGGATCACTCACCAGCGCATGCGCGAAGAGGCCCAGGCCCTCGATCGGCGTCGCCAGCAGGGTGAGGCCTTGCCCGCGTTGGCGGCTGTGCCCTATGCGGTGAAGAACCTGTTCGATGTGGCGGGTTTCCCGACCCTGGCCGGCGCACAGATTTTCAAGGACCGCGCGCCTGCGGCCCAGGATGCCTGGGCGGTGCGGCAACTGGCCGGCAGTGGCGCGCTGTTGTCGGGCATGCTCAACATGGACGCCTATGCCTATGGCTTTACGACCGAAAACAGCCATTTTGGTGCCACCTGCAACCCCCATGACCTGACCCGTATTGCTGGCGGCTCATCGGGCGGCTCGGCGGCAGCGGTTGCGGCCGGGCTGGTGCATTTTTCGTTGGGTAGCGATACCAATGGCTCGATCCGTGTACCGGCTTCGCTGTGCGGCGTGTTTGGCATGAAGCCGACCTTTGGCCGGCTGTCACGCAGCGGTACTCACCCGTTTGTCGGCAGCCTCGATCACATTGGCCCGCTGGCGCGGCGGGTCAGCGACCTGACCGAAGTCTATGACGCCTTGCTGGGTCATGACCCGGCGGACGGCTTTCAGGCGGCGCAGGATCTGCAACCGGTCATGCCCCGATTGGAGCAGGACAGCGACGGTTTGCGTTGCGCCGTACTGGGCGGTTATTTCCAGCAATGGTGCGATGATTCGGCACGTGATGCCGTGGCGCGCGTCGCCAAGGGGTTGAACGCGCAACAGCAAATCACGCTGGCTGAAGCCGAACTGGCGCGCACCGCTTCCTTCATCATCAGCGCCTCAGAGGGCGGCAACAGTTACCTGCCAACCCTGCGCCGTGCGCCTGACGCCTTCGAGCCGCTGTCTCGTGAACGGCTGCTGGCCGGGGCGATGATTCCGGCTGCCTGGTATGTGCAGGCGCAGCGCTTTCGTCGGCATTTCCAGCAGCAGGTGTTGCCGCTGTTCGCCGGCGTCGATGTGCTGATTGCACCGGCCACGCCGACCAGCGCCACGACCATTGGCCAGCAGACCATGCGTATCAATGGCACTGATCTGCCGATTCGCGCCAGCATGGGCATGCTCGCCCAGCCGATCTCTTTCCTTGGCCTGCCGGTGGTCAGCGTGCCGCTGCGCGCCGCCAATGGGTTGCCGATCGGCGTTCAGCTGATCGCCGCGCCGTTCAACGAACAGGCCTGCCTGCGTGCTGCGCGTCGGCTGGAGCAGTTGGGCATCACTGAGGCCGCTGTGCCGGGAGCCGTGCAATGAACCCGCAATCGATTGATCGCCCTGAGGTGCTGACCGAGGTACGCGCTGCGTTTGAGCGCTACGAGCAGGCGCTGGTCAGCAATGACACTCAGGTGCTCGATGAGCTGTTCTGGCATGACCCGCGCACCGTACGGCTTGGCGCCGGGGAGAACCTGTATGGCATCGAAGCGATCCGCGCCTTTCGTGCGGCGCGCCCGTCGGCCGGGCTGCAACGCACCCTGCGCAATACGGTGATCAGCTGCTATGGCGAGGATTTTGCTGTGTGCAGTACCGAGTTCACCCGCGACGGCAGCGAGCGCATCGGTCGCCAGCAACAGAGCTGGGTTCGTCTGGACGGGCAGTGGCGCATCGTCGCCGCGCACGTCAGCCTGATGTCGTAAACCTGTTTGGTCGTACGTTTCTTCGGTCGCAAGCTTCTTTGCTAGAAAGCTTCCTTGGTAGAAAATCATGCTCAACACCACACTGGCCGCCCGGGGCATTGCCGTGGCACCTCATAGCCTGGCCGCGCAATCGGCGCTGGCCATTCTGCGTAACGGCGGCAACGCCATCGAAGCGATGGTGGCCGCTGCCGCCACCATCGCGGTGGTGTACCCGCACATGAACGGCCTTGGCGGCGATGGCTTCTGGCTCATCGTGCCGAAACACGGCGAACCGCTGGCCATCGATGCCAGCGGCCCGGCCGGCAGCCTGGCGACCCTGGAGCGCTACCGTGGCCAGGCGAGTATCCCGCTGCGTGGCGCTGCTGCCGCGTTGACCGTCGCCGGGACGGTCGGCGGCTGGCAGGAGGCGTTGGCGGTCAGTGCCGGGCTGGGCGGCAGCACGCCGCTGCCGGCGCTGCTGGCCGATGCCATCCATTACGCCAGTGCCGGTATCCCGGTGACCCGTTCGCAGCATGCCGCCACCGCCGCCAAGCTTGCGCAACTGCAGGATATTCCGGGGTTCGCCGACACCTACCTGTGCCACAGCGAAGGCCGCTACCGGGTCCCGGAGGCGGGCAGTCTGTTTCGCCAGCCACGCCTGGCGCAAACCCTGCAACGCTTGAGTGATTGCGGCCTGGATGATTTTTATCGTGGCAGCCTGGGCGACAGCATCGCCGCCGACCTGCAACAGCTCGGTGCGCCGGTCACCCGTGCTGATCTGGCGGCCTATCGGGCCAAACGGGTCAAGCCGCTGGCCCTGGAGCATGGCAGCGGCACGGTGTACAACCTGCCGCCACCGACCCAGGGCGTGGTGTCGCAGCTGATTCTGGGGATTGCCGAGCAGGCCGGCCTGGCAGACGCCGCCGTCGACTCGGCGGCTTACGTGCACACGTTGGTCGAGGCCACCAAACTGGCCTTCAAGGTGCGCGATGCCTATATCACTGACCCGGCGCACATGAAGGTCGATCCCCAGGCATTTCTGGCCCCCGACTTTCTCGGTGAGCAAGCCGCGCTGATTGACCCCCGGCAGGCGCAGCGTTGGGGCGAAGACAAGGGGCCGGGTGATACGGTGTGGATGGGCGTGATCGACAGCGATGGTCTGGCGGTGTCGTTTATCCAGAGCATCTACCACGAGTTCGGCAGCGGCGTGGTGCTCAGCGACAGCGGGCTGGTCTGGCAGAACCGCGGCGCCTCGTTCAGTCTTGACCCTGAGCATTTGCTGGCGCTGCAACCGGGCAAGCAGCCGTTCCACACCCTCAACCCGGCCGCCGCCCGGCTGCATGATGGTCGCAGCATGGTGTACGGCACCATGGGCGGCGATGGTCAGCCGCAGACCCAGGCTGCCGTCTTCACGCGTTATGCCGTGTTCAATCAGCCGTTGCAGCAGGCCGTCAGCGCCCCGCGCTGGCTGCTGGGGCGCACCTGGGGCGACAGCAGCGTGTCGCTCAAGCTGGAATCACGCTTCGACCCGCAACGGGTTGGGCAACTGGCTGCCCTGGGCCATGACGTCGAAGTGCTGGAGGCGTTCAGTGAAACCATGGGCCATGCCGGGGCTGCGGTGCAGTTGCCCAACGGCACGTTCGAAGGGGCCTATGACCCGCGCGGTAACGGCGCAGCCGCCGGGTTCTGAACCGGCGGCTGATCATCAGGCCGTCTGGCCAGACGCCCGGCGTGCGGCGTGGGCGTCCTTGAGAAACACCAGCAAGGCCAGCAGCGGCAAGGCGGTGCCGACCAGGATGATCGCGTGCCAGCCGCCCCGATCGAACAACAGGCTGGCCACCGCCGAGCCGACTGCGCCGCCGATGAAGATGCTGGTCATGTACAGCGCATTCAGGCGCCCACGGCTGGCGGCATCCAGTGCGTACACGGCGCGCTGGCCAAGCACCATGTTCACCTGGACGCAGAAGTCCAGTACCACCCCGGTCAGCGCCAGGCCAATGACCCCGGCACCGGCATCGCTCAGCCCCGGCAGGAAACAGATTGCCGCCAGCAGCAAGGCAAACAGACTTGCCGGGCGGGTGTATCCGGCATCGGCCAGGCGTCCGCTGATCGGCGCCGCAATGGCACCGATCGCCCCGGCCAGGGCAAACAGGGCGATCTGGCTTTGCGACAGCCCGTGGTTGCGCGCCAGTTCCAGCGGTACGGCGGTCCAGAACAGGCTGAAGGTGGCAAACATACAGGCTTGATAAAACGCCCGCTGGCGCAGTACCGGTTGTTCACGCAACAGGCTCCACAACGAGCCCAGCAGTTGTCCGTAAGAGGCGCGATGTGCCGGGACCCGCTTGGGCATGGTGGTCGCCAGCACCACACAGATCAGCAGCATGATCAGCGCCGCCATGGCAAACACCGCGCGCCAGCCGAAGTGGTCAGCGATCAGGCTCGACAACGGCCGGGCCAGCAGAATACCCAGCAGCAAACCGCCCATGATCCCGCCGACCACCCGGCCACGGGATTCTTCCGGGGCCAGGTGCGCCGCCAGCGGAATCAGGATTTGCACCGACACTGAGCTGAAACCGATCAACAGCGACAGCAGCAGGAACAGGTTGGGCTGCTCCACCACGGCCGCGCCGATCAGGCTCAGCACCGCCAGTACGGCGGTGGCGATCATGAGTCGGCGGTTTTCCAGCAGGTCACCCAGTGGCACCAGAAACAACAGGCCCAGGGCATAGCCGATCTGGGTCAGCGATACGATCAGGCTGGCCAGGGTTTCTGAAAGCCCGAGGTCCGGGGCAATCAGGCCGATGATCGGCTGGGCATAGTAGATATTGGCGACGATGGCGCCACAGCAGAAAGCGAACAGCAGCACCAGAGCGCGGGTCATGGCAACAGGCGTGGCGGGAAGGCTCATAAAGGCTCGCAGGCAGGCTTGAGGAAGATAGCCAGCAGGTTAAAGGCATTCACCGACAGCCAGAACCCACACTGAATTGATACTGAATATTTCTGCCGATGATGATGCGCTGCTCAGGCTGCTTAAGGGGGCCTCTAAAAACGTAGGCGAGGCAGCCAGCGCAAGGCAAAAACAGGCGAGAAAGCGGAGTTTACGGGTTGTAAATGAGCATTTTGAGCCTGTTTTTAACGCAGCGATGGCAACGCAGGTAGTTTTGAGAGGTGCCCTGAAGTGTCGGCGGCACAATCGAGAATCAGCCGTGCGCCGCCATAGCGGCTGGTATTGATCCGCAAGGTAAAGCCATGCAGCTCGACAATCGCGGCCACCAGCGACAGTCCCAGGCCGAAGCCTTGCGGGTTGTCGTGTTCGCTGCGATGAAAGCGCTGGAACACCGCCTGACGCTCGGCTTCGGGAATGCCGGGGCCGGAGTCTTGCACCTCAATACGCAACTGGCCTTGCCAGGCGCTGGCCTGCAGCAGCACCGTACCGCCGGCGGGGGTGAACTTGATCGCGTTGTCGAGCAGGTTGGCCAGCGCCTCGAACAGCAGGGCGCGGTCGCCAGTGATGCTCGGCACCGGGCTGTCGACGTCCAGCAGCAAGGTGATGTCGCCTTCCTCGGCCAGCGGCAGATAAAAGTCGTGCAACTCCTGCAGCAAGGCGTGCGGGTCGAGTTCCAGAAAGCCCGAGCGGCGGCGCTGGTCCTGCAGTTCGGAAATGCGCAACAGCCCGCGAAAGCGCGCCATCAGGCCATCGGCTTCGGCGATCACCTGGGCAATTTCCGGGCTGTGCGGCGAGTCCGGGGCTTGCTGCTGGATGCGGTACAGGCGGGCGCGCAGGCGGGTCAACGGGGTGCGCAAGTCATGGGCAATGTTGTCGCATACGCCCTTGACCTCGTTCATCAGCCGCTCGATCTGGCCGAGCATGTCATTGACGATCAACGCCAGCATGTCCAGCTCGTCACGGCGCACCGAAACCGGCAGGCGCTTGCTCATGTCGCCACTGACAATCGCCTCGGCACTGGCACGCAAGGCATGGATGCGCCGCAGAGGCCGGCGGCGCAACAAGTACCAGCCGGCCACGCCGGGAATGATGGTCAGCGACATGCCCCATAGCAGCGCATGCAGAATCAGGTTGGAGACGGCGAACAGCGAGCCATTGTCGCGCACGATGATCAGCCAGTTGCCAGCGCGGGTGCGAGTCGCTACCGCGGCGCAACTGCTGCGCGGCAGGTTCGGGTCGGTGGAGACGATGCAACTGCCCAGTTCATGAATCTGGCCGTCCAGCGGCAGGTTGCCGGGGATCTGCCGGATCGGCCCGAACAGCGGGCGCAGACGGGCGTCGAACAGGCCGAAGGCATCCACGGCGGGTTTGTCGAAGGCCATGCTCGCCACCAGCGCTTCGACCAGGTCCTGGCCTTCGAAGCGGGCGAACAGCTGCTGGCGCTGCATCAGTGAGTGGCGGGCCATCTGGTCCAGATAACCTTTGACCTCCCAATACAGGACCCCCAGCAAGATGCTGCCCCAGGCCACGAACAGGGTGCTGTAGAGCGCCAGCAGACGGCTGCTGGAGGAGCGCCAGCCCTTAGGCAGGTTCGCTAATGACATACCCCGTGCCCCTTACGGTACGGATCAGCGGCGCACTGCCCGGTGGGTCGATTTTCTTGCGCAGGCGGCCAATATGGACGTCGATCAGGTTGGTGCCAGGGTCGAAGTGATAGCCCCAGACCTCCTGGAAGATCATCATCCGGGTGATGACCTGGCCATGGTTGCGCATCAGAAATTCCAGCAGCTTGTACTCGGTGGGCAGCAGGGTCAGGGTCCGCTCGCCACGGCGCGCCTCGCGGGTCATCAGGTCCAGTTCCAGGTCACCGACCAGCAACTGGCTTTTCTGCTCGCTGGCCGGGCTGTTACGGCGCAGCAGCACCTCGACCCGGGCGGCCATCTCGTCGGAGGCAAAGGGCTTGGACAGATAGTCGTCGCCCCCGGCGCGCAGGCCACGAACCCGCTCATCGACGTCTGACAGCGCGCTGATCATCAGGATCGGCGTGCTGATGCCCTGGGCGCGCAGGCGGGTGACGATGGTCAGCCCGTCGACCTGCGGCAACATGCGGTCCAGGGTAATCAGGTCGTAATCGCCACTGACGGCCTTGTCCAGACCGTCACGCCCGTTGTCTACCCAGTCCACATCCAGCCCGTGACTGCTGAGTTCCGCGACGATCTCCCTTGCGGTGACGGCGTCATCTTCGATTGCCAGGATTCGGGTCATCTTGCCTGCCTGCGGTGTGGGACAAAATCGTATCTTGCCTGTTGGAACCTGAAAATTTCCTGAAAGAAAGATTCATGTCGAACCGTCACGTTCTGGCACCATGAAGGCTCCAAACTGCAGCAAGGACAATCAATGGCTGCCAATAACACGTCGCGCACGCAAAAACATCTTGCCGTGCTCATCGATGCCGACAATGCGCCCGCAGCGATTGTTGAAGGTCTTTTCGAAGAAATCGCAAGGTACGGTGTCGCCAGCGTCAAACGCATCTACGGTGACTGGACCGGCCCGCAACTGGGGAGCTGGAAGAACGTTCTGCTCGACCACTCGATCGTGCCTATCCAGCAATTTGCCTACACCAAGGGCAAGAATGCCACTGACAGCTCGTTGATCATTGACGCCATGGACCTGCTCTACACCCGGCGCTTCGAGGGCTTTTGCCTGGTTTCCAGCGACAGCGATTTCACCCGGCTGGCGTCGCGTATTCGTGAAGAGGGATTGCTGGTCTACGGTTTTGGCGAACAGAAGACACCGCGGCCCTTCGTCGCCGCCTGTGACAAGTTCATTTATATCGAACTGCTCAGAAGTGACCCGCCGGGCGCAACCGGCGTGGAGGATCGTCCGGCCAGCGAAACAGCAAAAGTGGCAGATGACGGCAAAGCCGCCCGCAAGCCCAAAGTGCCTCTGGCGTTCATCGCCAAGATCATGGACGACATCGCCGATGAAGATGGCTGGGCGCACTTGAGTGCACTGGGCACCAATATCAGCAAACTCAGGCCGGAGTTCGACTCGCGTACCCATGGCTACAAAAAGCTCAGCGACCTGATCAAAGGGCATCCCAAGACCTTCGAGTTACAGACCCGTAACAGTCCGGGAGGCACGGCGGTGTTGTATGCCAGGCACAGACAGTGAGCCTTGGCGTCATGCAGCTCGTTTTGAGCTGAACCCTCTTATGGCAATGATGACAAGCAGCGCTCCGGCAGCTGTTATCCAGGAGAGGCTATGTCCAAAGACTGCATAGTCCAGCATCAGCGTGATGACGGGGACCAGATAGAAAAGGATGCCAACCGTGCTTGCCGAGTGTTTGCTCAGCATATGGAACAAGAGCAGCACTGCGCCGCTGGATACCACGAGGATCATCCAGCCGGCAGACAGGATGAAAGCGGGTGTAAGGTTCAGGTGAAGAGGGGTGGCGGGAAGGAGGATGAGAAACACCAGGGCGGCGCTCAAGCTTTGATAAAAAGCGGACACCAGCGGGTCAACGGGCAGTTTTTGTTGCATCACTGAACCGGTGCTTATCGCCAGTAGCGAGAGGGTTCCGAATATCAGGCCGAGCGGCGTCATCGCTCCGGTTTCACGTGCTCCGAGTATGGCGATGGTGAGGCCTGATAAGCCAAGCAGTAAATACAGATATCCTGAAACGCCGATCTTTTCACGGGCAAACAGGGGTGTCAGGATCGGCTGGATGCCCAGCAGAATCGAAAGCGCTCCGGGTGTCAGCTCATGATGGAGTGCTAGAAAGAACGCGCTTTGATAACCAACTTGCAATGTCATGCCGATAATAAAAACCCGTAGTAGCAGATGCCTTGGCAAGTCTATTTTTTTTAGCAGGCCGGTTTTACCAGATAGTAACGTACAGATAATAAAGAGTACGAACGCGGCACCAATAGAGCGAAGGGTCAGGAATACGGACACTGAAGCGTCCTCAAGCCCAAGCTTCACGAAAATAGCCCCGCTGCTCCACATTAGCAGGAACAGTAACGGTGAATACTTTTCCAGTGCAGTCATCGCGGGGCTCATGATCATGCGTTCCAGTCGTTAATGACGTATCGCTCACCCATCGCCCGCTGCTCAATCAAATAGCGTCGTAGTGAGCGAGCTTTTCGAGCGACTTCTGGATCTTCGCCATTTCAGCAGCGCTTACGATCCAGTCATAGCAGCAAGCTACAGAAATGTTGTAGGTGGAATGTGGAGAGAGTGAAAACTATATGTCGGCTGAGAAGTTATCGTTATGGGGGGGTAGGGTGCCTGGTAGTCGGGAGGCCATTGGCTTGCTCAATTTGCTTGGGGTGGCCAAGATACTTCGGGATATTGATGTTGTATTGGTGTGAGTTGGTAATGGATGTTTCCTGGTGTAACGTTTTGTGTTTGTCGCCTGAAAAACGGGGCTGAGCTGTCGGAATGAGTATTGCTGGTTTTCGGGGTTTGGTTGATTGATATGTAGTCCTAAAGTCTGAGTGTTGTAGGAAGTGGTGAGTTAACTTTTAAGATTTATTTGGTTTTTTGGGAGGGTGAATTTTATGGCCGCTAAATAGCCTCTAAATCCAGGGCGTGTGAGCGAGGGCACTCGGATACCAGGGGCAAGCCGATATATTCGCTGCAAGTCACCGCCAGCGCTTATGCGCTGTCGTCGAGGTCGGCTGGCAAAAGGGCCCGTAAACCACTCCATCTGCAGTGATCTCGTGGCCTTAGTCGCCAGCAGAGCTTGCCTCCCACCGGTTCGTGGAGGCTTGTGGCTAAAGTTGCTCCGGCTTTCGGCTTTTGCGCAACTCCTCCAGCAGCTTGCGTTTGTCGCGCTCGTGCTTGGCGGTCATGTCGTTCTCGCTGCGAATCTGCGCATGGCTGAGCAGGCCGAAGATAAAGCTGCCACCGATGATATTGCCGGCCAGGGTGGGGGCTGCAAACGCCAACCAGAAATCGCCCCAGCTCACCTCGCCGGCAAACACCAGGTACGACACCTCCAGCGAGCCGACCACGATGTGGGTGAAGTCACCCAGCGCCATCAGGTAGGTGATCACCACGATAATGGCGATCCTGGCGTTTTCCATGCCGGCGATCATCCACACCATGGTGGCGATCATCCAGCCCGAGACGATGCCTTTGGCGAGCATCTTGGTCGCGTCGTTTTCCATCACTTTGCGGCCGATTTCCAGAAACGCCAGGTCGGTCTGGGTATCGAAGATCGGCAGGCGCAGCATCACCCAGGCCACCAGCAGGGTGCCGGCCAGGTTACCGGCGAGCACCACACCCCACAGGCGCAGCAATCGGCCGAAATTGCCCAGGGTCAGCTTGCTCATCACTGGCAGCACGGCCGTCAGGGTGTTCTCGGTGAACAACTGCTGGCGGGCCAGGATCACCGCCAGAAAGCCTGCCGAATAGCCCAGGCTGGCGATTACGTGGCTTTCATCGCCGGGCCCCAGCCGCGAGCGAAACAGCCCCATGGCCATCAGCGACAGGCCCATGGTCAGCCCGGCGGCCAGCGCCGACCACCACAACGCTGCGACACTGCGCTCCAGCTCATGGTCGCCCTGGATGCGGATGGTTTCATGCAACACCGCTGCCCGCGGTGGCAGCTTCTCGTCGATCTCGCGCTGTTCTTCGGCTGACAGGCCGGGAGTCTTGCCGTCTGCTTGTTCTTGCATACCAGTTACCTTCATGGGGAACGACGGAGGCCCGTCTGTCTGAAGATTCAGACCTGCGCGGCCCGGCGTCGTTCTGCCGTGATGAAGGCGTTATGCGTGCTGTAGCTGTTGGCTCTGGATGCGCTGTACACCCAACTCGCCCATCGCGTGCCAGGCGGCCTGCAACGAGCCGTTCAGGTCAATCGCCCGGCAGGCATCCTCGATCACGTAGGTGTTGAACCCTTCGCGTGCCGCGTCCTGGGCCGACCAGGCCACGCAGAAGTCCAGCGCCAGGCCGACCACGTACAGCGTCTCGATGCCGTGCTCGCGCAAATAACCGCTCAGGCCGGTGCGGGTGGTGCGGTCGGCTTCCAGAAACGCGGAATAACTGTCGATCGCCGGATTGCAGCCCTTGCGCAGAATCAACTGCGCGTGGGGCAGCTCCAGCGCCTCATGCAACTGCGCGCCATCGCTGCCTTGCACGCAATGCACCGGCCACAGGGTCTGCGGGCCGTAGGGCAGGGTGATGGTCTGGAAGGGCACATGGCCCGGATGACTGTCAGCGAACGAGATATGCCCGGCCGGGTGCCAGTCCTGAGTCACGATGACCCTGGCGAACTGGCTGCCGAGGCGATTGATCAACGGCACCAGCGCATCGCCGTCGGCCACCGCCAGCGCACCGCCGGGCATGAAGTCGTATTGCATGTCGATCACCAGCAGGGCACTGCGGCGATCGCCGGGGGAATGGGTCAGGTTCATCAGCTCTCCGATCTGATCAGGGAAACACCGCCACAGTATGCCTGCCTGGCCCGGTAGGCGCGGCGTGAGCCGCGAATATTCACCGTCGAGGCGGATTGCTGCCAGCAATGACCCATCCACGCCGACATGATCCCAAAGTTACATTTGGGAATAAGTTTCACTTGTAGTTACAAATCTATACAATTCACATCTCAAAACGGGCCGTCATGAGCTCGTGGATCATCAAAGAGAACAGGATTCACACATGCGTCGCACTCTGATTTCGTTTTGCGCTGTGCAAGCCGCGCTGAGCCCACTGGCCTGGGCTGAGCAGGCCCCGGCCGGCAAGCCCTCCATCGAGCTGCAAGTGACCGACATCAACGCCGCTGCTGACAGCGAGCAGGCCACCGGTCCCGTACAAGGCTATAAAGCCACCCGGTCTGCCAGCGCCACCCGCACCGATACCTCGATCCACGAAACCCCGCAGTCGGTCAGTGTGGTGTCCCGCGAAGCGGTAGAAGATCTGGGCGCTACCCGCTTGCAAGAGGCACTCGACTACGCGGGCGGCGTTGGCCGGGCCAACAACTTCGGCGGCCAGGGCCTGACCACCTTTACCGTGCGCGGCTTCACCACCGGTGAGTTCTACCGCAACGGTTTCCCGATCAACCGCGGCTACCCGAGCATGCCCGATGCCAACACCATCGAGCGTCTTGAAGTGCTGCGCGGCCCGTCGACCACCCTGTACGGCCGCGGCGACCCGGGCGGCACCTTCAACGTGGTGACCAAACAGCCGTCCAGCGACCGCTCGGTGACACTGGGCAGCCAGATCAACGACCAGGGCATGTACCGTGGCACCCTCGATGCCACCGGCCCACTCGACGAAGAGGGCCGTCTGGCCTATCGCCTGAATGTTCTGGGCGAGGGCGGCGAAACCTTCCGCGACCACGTCGAGACCGAGCGCTATTCGGTGGCGCCGGTGCTCAGCTGGCAGCTCAACGATGCCACGCGCATCACCTTCGAAGGTGAGTTCATGCGCAACAATGCACCGCTGGATCGCGGCCTGACCCGTTACCCGGCGCAAACCCGCACCGCCTCGCCAGACACCTTCTGGGGCGAGAAGGACATCGGCAAGCTGCACACTGACACCAACATGGCCCAGTTGCGGTTCGAGCATGATTTGAACGACAACTGGACCCTGGGCGGCGGCGTGCAGTCGCTGGACGGCACCATGAAGGGCAACGGTGTCGAAGCCAACAGCCTGGGTGCCGATGCTCGCACCCTGAGCCGTAACTTCAACTGGCGCAAACTGGACTGGACCGATATCGACGTGCAACTGAACGTCACCGGCCGCTTCAACACCGGCAGCCTTGAGCACCTGCTGCTGGCCGGCGTCGAGTATGAAGATTACGACTACAAGTCGATCATCATGCGCTCCAGCGGTGCTGCCGGCAGCTACGCCATCGACATCTACAACCCGGTGTATGGCCAGGCCCGTCCGGCGCTGACCCGCACCACCACCCATGACAAGGAAAACCTCAAGACCTGGGCGGCGTTCCTGCAGGATCAGGTAACCCTCACCGAGCGCCTGAAGTTGCTGGTGGGCGCGCGCTTCGAACGCTTCGAGCATGACTACGACACCTACCTGGCCGGCACCCGGAGCTGGACCAACAGCGACAATGCGGTGACGCCGCGGCTGGGGCTGACTTTCGACCTGACCGAAGACCTGGCCCTGTACGCCAGCGCCTCGCGTTCATTCAAGCCCAACTCCGGTGCTGCGCGGCTGGGCGGCGGGTTCGATCCTGAAGAAGGCAAGGCTTACGAGCTGGGCGCCAAATGGCAGGCGCTGGACAAGCAGCTGAGTGTGGAAGCGGCGATCTACCAGATCGACAAGAAGAACGTGCTGACCACTGACCCGGTCGACTCGACCTTCAGCATCGCGGCCGGCGAAGTGCGCAGCCGTGGTTTCGACCTCAACGTGGTGGGCAACATCACCCCGGCCTGGAAAGTGATGGGCAGCTACGCCTACACCGACGCCGAAGTGACCAAGGACAACACCCTGCGTAACGGCACTCGCCTGCTCAACATCCCCAAGCAGAGCGCCAGCCTGCTGAGCATGTATGAGTTCCAGGACGGCGCATTGCGCGGTCTGGGCCTGGGTGGCGGCGCCCGTTATGTTGACGAGCGTGCCGGCCAGACCGCCAACGTGCCGAACTTCAGCATGGCCAGCTACACCGTCTACGACCTGCTGAGCTACTACAAGGTCAACGACAACCTGCGCCTGAACCTGGACGTGAAGAACCTGTTCGACAAGGAATATGAAGAGGGCGCGTTCGGCAACATCTACGCCTATCCGGGCGCACCGCGCACCGTGCAGGTGGGCTTCTCGTACAAGTTGTAACCTTTCGCCAGGGGGGGCTTGCCAGCTTCTTCGCGAGCGAGCTCCCACATGTGCATGACTTAAGCCGACCGGGATATCGCCTCTCTATCAGGCAAATACCCTGATCGGCTGGCCGGCATGCCAGGCCTGAATGTCTTCGATCATTTGGCCGTAGAAAGTCTGGTAGTTGTTGCCGGTCACGTAGCCAATGTGCGGCGTGGCCAGGACGTTGTCCAGATTGCGAAACGGGTGCTCCTGGGCCAGTGGTTCCTGATCGAAGACATCCAGCGCCGCCCCGGCAATGCGCCGCTGGCGCAGTGCCTCGATCAGCGCTGGCTCATCGATGATCGGCCCGCGCGCAGTGTTGATCAGATACGCCTGGCGTTTCATCCAGCCCAGTGCCTGGGCATCCACCAGCCCCCGACTGCGCTCACTGAGCACCAGATGCACCGACAGCACGTCAGCCTGCTCGAACAGCGCCTGCTTGCTGACCCAGCTGACGCCGACCTCGGCCGCGGCCTCGGGTGTCAGGTTCTGGCTCCAGGCAATCACCCGCATGCCGAACGCCTGCCCATAGCGGGCCACTTTCTGGCCGATGCTACCCAGACCCAACAGGCCCAGGGTCTTGCCGTACAGGTCGCCGCCAATCCCCACCTGCCAGCCCCCGCCACGCAACGAATTTGCCTCTTGCACCAGATTGCGGGTAAGGCCCATGACCAGCGCCCAGGTCAGTTCCGGGGCGGCATGCTTGTAGCTGTCGGTGCCACACACCTCGATGCCCAGCTCACGGGCGGCTTTGACGTCCAATGCGGCGTTGCGCATACCGCCGGTGACCAACAGCTTGAGGTTTGGCAAGCGGCTTAGCAGCGCCTGATCGAACAGGGTGCGCTCGCGCATCACGCAGATCACCTCGAAGCCCTGCAAGCGCTCGGCCAGGGTCGCGGTGTCGGCGGGGTAGTCGTGCAGGAAGCTGACCCTGGCAATGCTGCCGAGCACCGACCAGTCCACTACATCGCTGGCCACGTTCTGCCAGTCGTCCAGTACGGCAATGTTGAGCAGCGCCATCGTCGGGGGTCTCCATGTCTGTGGATGTGTCCGCACCTTACGCCGTAATGGTCCGGTCGGACAGCCTGCGAGCGGCCTACATGCTGCCGGTGCAGGCCAGGTAACGTTTGGTGATGGTCTTTACTTGCGATATGTGTTCGAAGATGGCGGGCGCATCGTCGAAGATGCGTGACTCACAGATGTCCCGGTAGATCTCCAGTTTTCTGTGGCAGTTACTGATACTCGACCCGCCGGAAGCCTGGAAGTCCGGGTCTTTGCACACATAGGCAGCCATCCACTTGGCGCCCCAGCGAACCTCTTGCTGGGTCACCGGTGTCTTCTCGGCCTTCCTCAATAGCGCCTGATAGCTGGCTACCGGAATGTCCTGCCGGGCACTTTTTGTGTAGCTCGAATAGGCGTAGTAGCCGCCGGCGGCGAGCAGCAGCAAGATCAGGTATTTCATGTGCGTCCGTGACGTAGGCCGAGAGACGCAGATTTTAAACCGGTACTGACGAGCCGACAAAGATTTGTCAGCCAAACAGCCCCGCCGCCAGATTGATAGTCAAGCCCAGAATCGCCGTATTAAACACGAACCCCAGCAAGCAGTGAGCAAGCACGACCTTGCGCATTGCACGGGTCATCACGCCCACGTCTGAAGTTTGCACCGCCACGTTCAGGGTGAAGGAGAAGTACAGGAAGTCCCAATAGTCGGGATGCCTTTCACCGTCAGGAAAATTCAATGCCGGTTGCTTGCCGCCAGTGGTGTAGAACAGCCTGGCGTAGTGCAGGCTGAAGATCACCCCGGTCAACAACCAGGAGCCGACAATCGTCAGGGCGGTAAAACTGTGCCGCAGCACCTCGCCGTTGCCCGGCGCCGCTTTGCCGTTGGCCAGTTCGACAATGAGCGCCGCGAGGCTGGCCAGCGCGCCGATGCACACCACCAGTAATACCACCCCAGCATTTTCGTCCTCCATCATCGCGACCTTCTTCACATCATCAGCGCTGCTGCGCAGCGTGTGGCTAAGGATCAGTGCCAGGAACACCCATACGGCAAGATTCCAGCCCACCAGCCCGTGCTGGATGATGCTTAGTTGCGGGGCGATAAACACCGAGCCGATACCGGCCAGCAAACCCAGCGCAGCGCTCACGGCCAGACGCGGGTGGGTATGAACGACATGGGGCATGGCGGTGCTCAGCAAGGGCAGGGTTGGCACAACGATAGCAGCTCTGTGAGCATGGCTGGGCGCCGCGCTGTCCTGACAAACACGGCACCTCGTAGGAGCCGCTTTAGCGGCGAAGATTCGCCTTCCCGGCTAAAGCCAATACTGCTCATATGGGCGCCGCAAATCTCTGTGGCAACGAGCTTGCTCGTGAAGAGGCCGGTAAAGTCACAGCATCTGCTGCGAATGTGCCGCAGCCTTCGCCGGGATGCCAGACCACAGCAATCGGAGCGCCGGCCGACCGCGCCTACGGGACCCCCTGCGCATCCAGAGCCTTTTGCAACAGGCCAGCCAGGGTGTCGCGGTGTTCCAGTTGCCTGCGCTGGGCTAACACCAGCGCATCAGTGAATGATCGGGTCGAGGTCAGTGCGAGCAACTGCGTGTACATGGCAATCTGGCGGTCTTCGAGCCCGACATATTGGCGCAGATACGCGACGGGAGCTTCGCAGTAGGGCTCCTGATAGTGCTGGTCGGCTTCTATCGCGCGCACCTTGTCGGTGTAGGCGCTGGCCAGGCTGCCGCTGTTGGTCTTGATGGGCTGGCGGGTCAGCAGCGCATTCAATTCATCAAATGGCGGGTTTCTTGAAAAGCGTCCCTTACGCCCTTTGGCGATATGCACCAGCATCGCCGCCAGCACCCCGGCGTTCTCGACCTTGTCGTTGGCAATCCGTCTGAGGATTGCCTTGCGGTCTGGTTCGGGTTCGCCGGTGGCGTTGAGCAAGTAGAGAATGGCTGAAGGCAACTCGCCCTCGACCCCACGAAACTGACCGAGCAGCAACTCGAAGAACCGGATCGTGTTGGCGCTACGGGTTGGGCCGGGAGTGGCCATGGCATATCTCCTTCACATTGCCGGTGCCTGTGAAGGACTTGAAACCCGAAACGTGCGTCTGTTCACACTTCCTGACCAGTGGCCCGCCCTCAGCCAAGCCTGGCGTCACCGGACTTCAGACAAACCGCACCCCGGCCTTTTCACGTTCATCGACCGTCAGTTCAAACACGTCCGGGCGCGAGTAATGCCCGGTCACGTCAAAGTCATAACGCGCCCGGGCCAGTTCGGCGGTGTCGATTTCGGCGCTCAGCAGGCCGCGCTCGCCCAGTAACGGTCCGGCCAGCACTTCGCCCAGCGGGCTGACGATCACGCTGCCGCCATTGATCAACGGCCGGTCTTGCGGCCAGTTTTCCACCTGGGTGCCCAGTTGTGCCGGTGAGTCTTGGACCTGGCAGGCGCTGACCACAAAGCAGCGGCCTTCACAGGCCACATGGCGCATGGTTGCTTGCCACATATCTCGCTCGTCCACGGTTGGCGCACACCAGATGTCCACGCCCTTGGCGTACATCGCGGTGCGCAGCAACGGCATGTAGTTCTCCCAGCAAATTGCAGTGCCCAGCCGCCCGGCACGGCCCTCGATGACCGGCAGCGTCGAGCCGTCGCCTTGTGCCCAGATCAGCCGCTCGCTGCCGGTGGGCATCAGCTTGCGGTGCTTGCCGGCCAGCCCGGCCTGCGGGGTGAAGAACAGGGCAGTGCAGTACAGGCTGTGGCCGCTGCGCTCGATCACACCAATCACCAGA
Source organism: Pseudomonas sp. 21LCFQ010 (assembly GCF_024129905.1). NCBI lineage: Bacteria > Pseudomonadati > Pseudomonadota > Gammaproteobacteria > Pseudomonadales > Pseudomonadaceae > Pseudomonas > Pseudomonas sp. 21LCFQ010. The sequence continues at coordinate 101,676 of NZ_JAMYDZ010000002.1, forward strand.
TCGGCACCGGTGCGTGCTGACAGGGCCGCCAGGGCATCGGTTTCGGTGCCGGGCACGTCGATGGCGTTGGCATGGTAACGGGCAAAAGCTTCACGGCCCTCCGGCAGACGGTAGCCGAGCTGGGTGCCGAACCGTTCGCCTTTGGGATAACCACCCAGCAGCGCTTCGGGCATCACCACCAGGTTGGCGCCGGATTCGCTGATGGCGGTTTCATAGGACAGGATCTGTTCCAGGGTGGCGGCTTTGCCGTCAGGCAACGAGCCGATTTGCAGCGCCGCGATGATGGATCTGGACATGGCTGTGGGTTCCGTTGGTGGTTGGTTTTGCCGGCTCAAGCCGGTCCTGCCAGGGCATGCGGCCATTTTCATTGCAAGCCGAACTATGAATAAATAGCGGTTCATTTCTATGTGATATGAACCAGATGAATATCGAGCAGATTGACCTGAACCTGCTGAAAGTCTTCGAAGCGCTGTTCGAGGAAAGCAGCGCCAGTCGCGCCGCGCTACGCCTGGGCGTGACTCAATCGGCGGTGAGCGCGGCCTTGCGGCGTCTGCGTGACGTGTACGGCGATCCGCTGTTCGTGCGCACCGGGCGCGGTCTGGCGCCGACCTTGCGCGCCAATCAGTTGCGTGCGCTGATTGGCGAAGCACTTGCCAAGTGTCGGCAAAGCCTGACCCTGCTTGATCCGAAGGCCAGTGACTTGCAGGGCCGCAGCGTGACCCTGGGTTTGTCGGATGATTTCGAGATCGCTTACGGCCAGCGCCTGATCGCCGCCGTGGCGCAGCGTGCAGCGGGACTGCGGCTGATTTTTCGTCAGACCCATAGCCAGATCGTCGCCAGTGACCTGCTTGAGCGGCGCATCGATCTGGCGATCACCGCGGGCGGTTTCAATGCCCGGTTGCTGGGCCGGCAGATTCTCGGCGAGGGCGGCTATAGCTGCCTGGTGGACGGGACCAGCCTGAAAAACCATGGGCTGAGCCTGGATGAGTTCGTCCGGCGCGAGCACATTCTGGTGTCGTCGGGCGGCTTTATCGGCATCGTCGACGAAGCGCTGGCGGCTGACAACCTGCAGCGCCGGGTGCGGGTTTCGACCACTCATTTTGCGGCGCTGGCGTGGCTGCTGCGCGGCACGCAGGCAGTGGCGACCATTCCCGCCCATGCCGCGCAAAGCATTGCCGACATGACCGGGCTGCTGGCGTTGCCATGCCCGCTGGCGCTGCCGCGTTACCCGATCGAACTGGGTTGGCGCAGCGTGACCCAGCCAGACCTGGCGGTGCAGCGGGTCCGGCAAGCCATCACCGATTGTTTTGCGCCGCCGGATTGATACCTTACTGCGGCCATTTCTCCAGCAGCATGGCGACGAACTTCTCGGCCGCTGGCGACAGTGACGCACCACGCCGGTAGACCAGCCCCAGCGAGCGGTTCACCACCGGCTCTTCGAGCGGCACGCTGACCAGGGTCGGGTGATCGGCCGCCGGCATCGCCAGGCTGGGCATCACCGAGACGCCCAGGCCTGCTTCTACAAGCCCCAGCGACGTCGATAAATGCTGCACTTCGTAGAACCACTTGGGCCGCCAGCTCAACCCGGCCAGGGCATGGTCGAGAATCATCCGGTTGCCGCTGAGTCGTCCAACACCAATCAGCCGGTAATCGCTCAGCTCCGACCACCTCACTGAGCGGCGCTGGGCCAGTTCGTGGTCGCGGCGGCAGGCCAACACGAATGGCTCGTTGACCAGCGCGGTGAAGTCGATATCCGGGTGCTGGCCGCTCATCATGTTGATGCCGAAATCCGCCTCGCCACGCAGCACCGCTTCCAGGCCGTCGTTGGCGCTCAGGTCGAGCAGGCGGATGCGAATCTTCGGGTATTGCTCGTTGTACAGGCGGATGACCGAAGGCAAAAAGTAAAACGCCGCTGTCGGAATGCAGGCCAGCGTCACCTGGCCGGTCTGCCGTTCAGCCAGCTCGCGGATGCTCAGGATCGAGTCCTCCAGATCATCAAGCAAGCGCCGCGCCTTGGGCAGGAAATCACGCCCCACCGTGGTCAGGCTCACACGTCGGGTGGTGCGCTCCAGCAACGGCGTGCCCAGGCCTTCCTCAAGTTTCTTGATGCGCCGGGTCAAGGCCGGCTGCGAAACGTGCAAGGCGTCGGCAGCCTCATGGAAACTGCCAAGTTCGGCGATTTTCACGAAAGATCTAATGTCTTGAAGCTCATATTCCACGGCGATGCTCCGCTGGGCGAGTTATTTTTATTGATAACGCTGACGCAGTAATAGCTACGATCTTTGCATTGGATTGATTTTTCCCGGCCTGTCACTCTTGTTTCCAGAACATCAATAACACCGATTGATCCACAAGAGTCAGTAGTCATGCAACGAATTCCCTGTGTGCTCATGCGCGGCGGTACTTCCAAAGGACCGGTTTTTCATGCCTGGGACCTGCCCGCGAAGGTCGAAGAGCGCGACGAAATGTTGATCAACCTGATGGGCTCCGGCCATGAGCTGGAAATCGACGGCATCGGCGGCGGCAGCCCGCAGACCAGCAAGGTGGCGATCGTCAGCCCGTCGCTGCACCCTGACGCCGACGTCGACTACCTGTTTGTCCAGGTGATGGTCGCCCAGCGCCGGGTCGACACCGCGCCCAACTGCGGCAACATGCTCTGCGCCGTCGGCCCGTTCGCCATCGAGCAGGGGCTGGTCAAGGCGCAGCAGGGCAAAACCCTGGTGCGTATTCGCAACCTCAACACCGACACCCTGGTCACTTCGCTGGTGGATACGCCCGACGGCGTCGTCAACTACGAGGGCGATGCGACCATCGACGGCGTGCCCGGCAGTGCCGCGCCCATCCACGTGACCTTTCTCGATGCCGTAGGCAGCAAGACCGGCCAGTTGTTCCCCACCGGCCAGGTGCGCGATGTGTTTGACGGCATTGAGGTGACCTGCATCGACATGGCCATGCCAATGATGCTGGTCGAGGCGGCCAGCCTGGGCAAGACCGGTGCCGAGACCCCTGCACAACTGGACGCCGACAGTGAGCTGCTGCAACGCCTGGAAAGCCTGCGTCGCCAGGCCGGGCTGGCGATGGGGCTGGGCGATGTCAGCGACAAGGTGATTCCCAAACCGGTGCTGATCTCCCGCCCGCAACACGGCGGCACCCTGCAGGTGCGCTACTTCATGCCGCACAACTGCCATCGTGCGCTGGCCATCACCGGTTCCATCGGCCTGGCGACTGCCTGCGTCAGCCCTGACAGCGTAGCGGCCAGGTTGCTGGGTGAATCGGTGCTGCAACTGACCGAGGTTCGTCTGGAACACCCAAGCGGGGCTATCGACGTGGCACTGAGCCGCAGTGGTCCTGACGGTACCTTGCAGGCTTCGGTGGTGCGCACCGCACGCCGACTGTTTTCCGGTTTCGTTTACGTTGCAAACGCCCAACGACTGGCCGGTTGATCCTGCCAGCCTGTTTAGCCCAAGCGCATCCGCACAATTTCAACAATGGGTGATGCCTCATGAGACTCATCAAATCGCTGTACTTCCAGATCATCTGCGCCGTCATCCTCGGCGTACTGGTCGGTCACCTCTGGGCGCAACAGGCCGTGGCCCTCAAGCCGCTGGGTGATGCCTTCATCAAGCTGATCAAGATGATGATCGCGCCGGTGGTGTTCTGCACCATCGTCACCGGCATCGCCGGGATGACCGACAAGCGCTCGCTCGGCCGGCTGATGAGCAAGACCCTGCTACTGTTTCTGGTCCTGACCGTGATCAGCCTGGTCATCGGTCTGGTAGCGGTTTACCTGTTCAAGCCGGGTGTCGGCATGAACATCGACCCTTCGACCTTGAGCACTGAAGGCCTCAGCCAGTACACGGCTTCGGCGGCCAAGCTCAGCGTTGTCGACTTTTTCATGCACATCATCCCGGACACGTTCATTGGCGCGTTCAGCAAGGGAGAGGTACTGCCGGTGCTGTTCATCGCCGTGCTCAGTGGCTTTGCCCTGTCGGCACTGGGTGATAAAGGCCGTCCGGTGCTGGATGTGCTGGAGTCAGCGTCGCAGATGGTGTTCAAGATCTTCGGTTACCTGATGCGCTTCGCCCCGGTCGGTGCCTTCGGCGCGCTGGCCTTTACGGTTGGCCAGTACGGCATCACCTCGCTGGGGTCACTGGCCAAACTGATCATGACCCTGTACATCGCCTGCGCCTTCTTTGTGCTGGTGGTGCTCGGCAGCCTGTGCCGCCTGCATGGTTTCAGCCTGTGGAAACTGCTGCGCTACTTCCGCGAAGAGTTTCTGGTGGTATTGGGCACCTCGTCCACGGAGCCGGTGCTGCCGCGCATGCTGGAAAAACTCCAGGCGCTGGGCTGCAAGAAGGGCGTGGTAGGGCTGGTGCTGCCCACCGGTTACTCGTTCAACCTCGACGGCACGGCCATCTACCTGTCACTGGCGGCGGTGTTCATTGCCCAGGCCTGCAACATCGACCTGACCGTCGGCCAGACCCTGACCATGCTGGCGATCATGCTGCTGTCGTCCAAAGGCGCGGCCGGTGTGACGGGTAGCGGCTTTGTCGCGCTGGCCTCTACCCTGACCGTCATCCATGACATTCCGCTGGCGGGCCTGGCACTGCTGATCGGCATCGACCGTTTCATGTCCGAGGCGCGGGCCTTGACCAGCCTGGCCAGTAACGCGGTGGCCACGGTGGTGATTTCCCTGTCTGAAGGTGCCTGTGACCGGCAGACCCTGCAGCGAGCCTTGAATGGCACACCGGCGCCGGCTCCAGAGCCTGCCGTGCAATGGGCCAAAGACACCCCGCCACACCGTAACTGATCGTCAGTTTTCCAGTGACTTTAACGTAGCACCCCGCCTGGCGCATGATAGCGCCAGGCGGGCAGGGAGGCCGTGCGTCTGCGTATTGGCCGCGCCGATATAACAACAAGAGAACACAACATGCTCGCATTACTTGGCTTGGCCATGGTCGTGGTTTTTACCTACCTGATCATGAGTAAACGGCTTTCGCCCATCGTCGCCCTGACCCTGGTACCCATTGTCTTTGCCGTCATCGGTGGCTTTGCCCCGACCACCGGCAAGATGATGCTCGACGGCCTGAAAATGGTTGCCCCTTCGGCCGCCTTGCTGTTGTTCGCCATTCTGTTCTTCGGCCTGATGATTGATGCCGGATTGTTCGACCCGCTGATCCGCAAGATTCTCAAGCGCGTCAATGGTGACCCGCAGAAAATCGCCATCGGCACCGCCTTGCTGTCGCTGCTGGTCGCGCTGGACGGCGATGGCACCACCACCTACATGATTACCTGCGCAGCCATGCTGCCGTTGTACAAGCGCATCGGCATGAACCCGATGATTCTTGCCACCATCTCGATGCTGTCGCTGAGCATCATGAGCGGCATGAGCCCTTGGGGCGGGCCGGCGACCCGTGCCATTGCGGCGCTGGGTCTGGATGCCACCGAGTACTTCATCCCGATGTTGCCGACCATGATCGGCGGTGCCATGTGGGTGGTGTTCACCGCATTCCTGCTGGGCCGCGCCGAACGCAAGCGCATCGGTAATATCCGCCTGGAGTCCGGCGGTGGTAACTGCTACATCGAAGCCATCCTGGAACACACCCCGCACAAGCGTCCGCGCCTGGCCTACGTCAATCTGGTGCTGGTGATTGCAGTCATGGTAGCCCTGGTGATGGGCGTGGTGCATGCCGCGATCCTGTTCATGGTCGGTTTTGTCGCGGCATTGATGATCAACTACCCGAAACTGGACCAGCAAAAAGAGCGCATCCTGGCCCACTCCGGCAATGCCATGACCGTGGTGCTGCTGGTGTTCGCCGCCGGTATCTTCGCCGGCATCTTCTCCGGCACCAAGATGGTCGATGCCATGGCCCAGACCCTGGTGAGCTGGATCCCGCCGTCCTGGGGCCACTGGTTCCCGCTGGTGGTGGCGCTGACCAGCATGCCGCTGACCTTCGTGCTGTCCAACGATGCCTACTACTTCGGCGTGGTGCCGATCCTGGCCAACGCTGCAGCCGCCTATGGCATCTCGCCGCTGGAAATCGCCCGCGCTTCGGTGCTGGGCCAGCCGGTGCATCTGATGAGCCCGCTGGTGGCTTCGACCCTGCTGCTGGTGGGCATGGTCGACCGCGATATCGGCGACTTTCAGAAAGCCACGGTCAAGTGGGCAGTGCTCACCTCGCTGGTGATTACCGTGCTGGCGTTGCTCACCGGCGCGATCTCGTTATTCGTCTGAGCGCCGGCTAGCCAGCCGGCCAACCGGGCGCACTGCGCTGCGCCCGGCTGCTTGCTTTCGATCATCCAAAACAACAAAAGAGAACTTTGATCATGACCCGATTCATCAGTCGTGCGGCCGCTTGCGGCCTGCTGTTTGCCGGTTTGCCACAGGCCGGTGCCGCCGGCTTTGTCGATGACAGCAAACTCAAGTTGCAACTGCGCAACGTCTACTTCAACGAAAACTTTCGGGATGAACAGGGCCTCAGTGCCCGCGCTGCGGCCACCGCCAAAAGCGAACGAACCGAATGGGCGCAGGGTTTTTTGCTCGATTACCAATCCGGTTTCACCCAGGGCCCTGTCGGTTTCGGCCTGGATGCCATCGGCCTGCTGGGCATGAAGCTCGATTCCGGACGCGGGCGCAGCGGCACCGGCCTGCTGCCGGTGCATGACGATGGCCGGGCGGCCGACGAGTTTTCCAGCTTCGGCGCCACGGCCAAGGCGCGGCTGGCGAAAACCACCCTCAAGTACGGCACCTTGCTGCCCAAGAACCCGGTGCTGGTCTACAACGATGCGCGGCTGTTGCCACAGACCTACCAAGGCGCACAGGTGGTCAGCAGCGATATCGATAACCTGACGCTGACCGCCGGTTACCTCGACCGCCAGAAACTGCGCGACTCCTCCAACAGTGACGGGCTGACACCCGATGGCTACAGCGGCGCTGAGTCCGATGCGTTTCGCTACATGGGCGCCGAGTACAGCCCTGACAAGGCCTGGCGGCTGAGCTACTTCCATGGTGAGCTGGAAAACTTCTACCAGCAGCACTTCTTCGGCGTACAGCACCAGTTGCCGCTGGCCGGTGGCTCACTGAACACTGATCTGCGGGTGTTCGACAGCCGTGACAGCGGGCATGCCTGGAAGGGCCGGATTGATAACCGCATGTACAGCGGGCAGCTGGCTTACAGCCATTCCGGGCACACCGTGGGGGCCGGCTATCAGAAGCTGAGCGGCGATGCCGGCCTGCCGTTCGTCAATGGTGCGACCGTCTACTCGTTCAGTAACGTCGGCATCGGCAAGTTCATTCAGGAAGATGAAAAGACCTGGATGCTCAGCTATGCCTACGACTTCAGCGCTGCCGGCATCAAAGGCTTGAACTTCATGACCCGCTACCTGAGCGGCGATAACGGCAAGTCCGGCAGCGCGGGGCAGGCCGAGTGGGAGCGCGATATCGAGCTGGCCTACACCGTGCCCGACGGCAGCTTCAAAGGCCTGGGCATAAAGCTGCGCAACTATGTGTACCGCGCCGACTTTTCTCGCGGCCGCGACAGCAATCGGCTCTACCTGACCTACGACATCGCGCTCTGGTAAGCCGTTGCGTCAGGACAGCGCCTGCAAGGCCTCGCGAATCCGCCGCACGGCATTGATCGAGCTGTCGTTGTCGCCATGCACACACAGAGTATCGACCCGCAATTGCAAGGCGCTACCGTCACTGGCGGTCAGCGCCTCGCCACGGGCCAGGGTCAGGGCCTGAGCGATGACTTGCTCCGCTTCGTGATGGACGGCACCGGGCAGATTGCGTGACACCAAGTGCCCGTCGGCATCATAGGCACGGTCGGCAAACGCCTCAAACCACAGCGGCACGCCGTACTCAGCGCTCAGGTTCAACGCCGTGTCGTTGTTGCGCGAGGCCATCAGCATCAGCCGCAGATCCCCACCGTAACCGGCCAACGCCTTGAACACCGCGCGCAATTGCGGCTCGGAACGCATCATGTCGTTGTACAGCGCGCCGTGGGGTTTGACGTACTGCACCCGGCCACCCTGAGCGCGGCAAATGCCTTCCAGCGCACCGATCTGGTACAGCAGCAGGTCTTCGATTTCCTGCGGTGAGCAGCTCATCGAGCGGCGGCCGAAACCGACCAGGTCAGGGTAGGCCGGGTGCGCGCCGATGGTCACCCCATGGCTCAGCGCCAGGGCCACGGTCTTGCGCATGGTCGAAGGATCAGAGGCATGAAAACCGCAAGCGATATTCGCGCAATCGATCCACGGCATGACCTCGGCGTCACGGCCCATGGTCCAGGCGCCGAAGCTTTCGCCGATGTCGCAGTTTAAAAGTGGAGTGTTCATGGTGCGGGTTCCTGGGTGAAGGCATGGGGTGCTGGCATTGCTGTAGACCGGCAGGGAGATGATCCGCTTCAGTCGGGAAAGCGGACATTGTAGTGCTGTTCGCAGCTTGAGCAGCTACAAGGTAATGCCGATCAGTTAAGGGTTGCGCGGTCTCTGTGGGAACGAGCTTGCTCGTGAAGGCGGCGTTAGATCCACAGCAGATGTGCCGGCTTTACCGGCCCTTTCGCTGGAGTGCCGCCCAGACCAAGGTCGGCTCCCACAGGATCAGCGCAAAGCAGGAACCTTGTGTAAACCGCCTTAACTGATAGGCATTATCCCGAGCAGCTCAGAAGCTTTTCGCGGCTAAAGCCGCTCCTACGGGGTAATGCCGATCAGTCAAGGGCAACACGGCCCGGTGGGAGTCGGCTCAGCCGACGAATGCTGCGGTACATTCACAGAAAATGTGCCGGTTTTACTGGCCCTTTCGGGGGCTAGCCCCCTCCCACCGGGACCGAGTTGAGCCGGATAATCGCTTAACTGATCGGCATTAATCCTACGGGGTAACGATAGAGCACAGCCTATTTCTCCCACTCGGCCTTGGGAATCAGCAAGCCGTGGTTGCCGTTATAAGCAGCGCGCTTCGGCGATTCCCAGCCTGCCAGCAAATCCGCGTCCAGGCGATAGATCTCCACCCCCAGCGGTCGGCACACGCTCAGCGGGTCCTGGGCATCCGGGCCCCACATCGGTAGCGACAGGTCACCACCCGGACAGGTCGACAAGGCGCACAACAGGTCGATCTCGGCAAACAACTCCAGATAATCGCCTTTTTGCGCCGGGCAGGCTTTCATGAAGTACATGTCGTCATGGTTCAGCCCGGTGCACTGGAAGATATTCAGTACGTCATGCACATCGAACTCGGTCAGCCCGTGGGGCAATACAGCGCGGGTCAGATTGGAGTGGCAGTGGTGATGAAAGTCTTCGCCGGTCAGCATGCGGTTTACATAAGGGTCACAGCGGGTGCCGAGCAGGTCGTGCAGACGCCCGCCGTGTTCGTCGATACCGTAACCGGCCAGGCTGTCGTCGGTGATGGTCACCAGCGGCCGCAAAAACGGCAGGTTCGACCACAGCCGGTCATGGGTGCTCACATGGGCGCCCTGCAACTGACGGGTACGCGCCGCCCACATCCGCTCGCGCGGGTCGTTGGCATTCCATACGTTGAAGTCACCGACCTGCGGGCCGACCGGGGTGGTGACGCGAAACACATGGCCGGCCGGCACCTTCCAGGCGCGACCGGTGCGGATCGGCACCTCGAACTGCTCGATCAGCGTGCGGCTGCCTGTGCGGTCACGAATGCGCTCATAAAACGGTTTGTCGACCTGCAACGCGGAGCCTTTGCTGACCTGATAGGCGGCGGGGTAATCCTTGTACATGCTGGACCTCGGCGGACGGCTTGATTGTTCAACAATAATGTCTTTATTCGAAAAGCGATAACCATGCCATGTTTCGAGAGAGCCCCGGTTCACCAAGTGCTGGCAGGCAGATCGGTTCCATAGAGCGGTGCGACGTTACCAACTGCTACGTCGCGGTACGCGCAAGTGCAGATGAACCACGCCATTTGCCCAGCTGGATGACAACCAGTCTCATCTCCTGTATAGATGCTCACCACCAAGGGGAGCCCGGGCACGGGCTGAGAAATCGTTGATGCAGTGCGATGACCCTTCGAACCTGATCCGGATCATGCCGGCGAAGGGATGGTCCGATGCGCCGGAGCGCGGGCTTTTCACGAGTCTGCCAGCCGCCCATCAACTCCTGCCTTTACGCCGGCCTCAGTGTTTCCATCTTCACAGAGAGCCCAGCACCATGACCGAACGTTTTACCGAAACCCTGCGCCAGCAGAGCGAACCTGACTGGTCTGCCACTGTGCAGCATCGCTTTGTCCAGCAACTGTGCAGCGGCACCCTCGACGATCAGGTCATGGGTCGTTACCTGATCCAGGACCATCGCTTTCTCGACAGCTTCCTGACCCTGCTCGGTGCGGCCATTGCCACGGCTGACAGCTTCGAGTCGCGCCTGCGCCTGGGGCGTTTTGCCGGGATGATTTCGGGTGAGGAAAACACCTACTTCCTGCGCTGCTTCGAAGCCCTCGGCATCACCGAACAGCAGCGCCAGGACGAACCAGATGTACCGGCTACAGCGGGCTTCAAGGCAATCATGCGCGAAGCGGCGGCGACCCGTTCTTATGCGGCGGCGCTGGCGGTGCTCAACGTCGCCGAGTGGTCTTATCTGGACTGGGCGAGCAGGGCACCACAACCGTTGCCGCCGCGCTTTGTGCATGCTGAGTGGATCACCCTGCACGACAACCCGTTTTTCCGCGATTTCGTCGCATTCCTGCGCAGCGAGCTGGACCGCGTCGGTCCCGCCGAGCAAACCGTCACCCGGGATTTCTTCCTGCGCGCGGTGCGCCTGGAGCGTGAATTCTTCGACGCTGCTTACGCCATCGAGGCTTGAACCATGGATATCTTCGCACGCCTGAAAACCGCGGCTTCCACCGAATGGCGCAGCTACGTGGAGCACGCCTTCGTCCAGCAACTGGGCGCCGGCACCTTGCCCCAGGCTGCCTTTCGCCAGTACCTGATTCAGGATTACCTGTTCCTGATCCAGTTCGCCCGCGCCTGGGCGCTGGCCGCTTATAAAAGCCGCAGTATCGACGATATTCGCGCGGCCCAGGCCGGGCTGGCGGCGATTCTCAATGAGACCGAACTGCACGTGCGCCTGTGCAATCGCTGGGGCATCAGCCGCCAGGTTATGGACGCCGCCCCCGAGCATCAGGCGACCGTGGCCTATACCCGTTACGTTCTCGACTGCGGCGCTGCCGGTGACTTGCTGGAACTGCACGTCGCCCTGGCGCCGTGCGTGATTGGCTACGCAGAAATCGGCCGCGCCCTGGCGCCTCAGGGTGTCGAAGCGTTGGGCGAGCATCCGTATGTCGACTGGATCGGTGAATACGCCAGCCAGGGCTATCAACAGGTGGCAGCGGATGCCCGCCGTCACCTCGATCAATTGGCGGCGCGGAGCATGACCGAGCAGCGTTTTGCTCAATTGACCGGCATCTTTGCCACCGCCTCGCGGCTGGAAGCGGACTTCTGGCAGATGGGGCTGGAGGTACTGAAACACTGAAAGTCGACAGGCGGTAGGCGGCGAGCGCGCGTTTCACTCGTCTTTTTATAGATAGACGATGATCCAGGAAATCGACATGCCCGCTGAACCGGCCAGCCCTGCAACGGACCGGCAACCCTTGCAGAGCGCTGCCAATAGACCCACAACGATGTGTTCGTCGCCTCTTGCCAGATCTTCGAACTGCCCGATGATGGCCAGACCATCTCCCTGTGCAGTTGGACCCAAGGCGTACCCAGCCTGTTGCCCAAGACTGATCGGGTTGCACTGGTCGAGCCGGTCGCGGACGGTGAACCCAACGCCAAAGTCGTCGCCTGGCATGATGTCGAAGCGCAGTTGAGTGGATGGCTGGCGCTGGAACAGGGCTATCCCGAGCGCTACCGCACGTTGGGCTTTCCGACAGCCGAGCAACTGGCGCGTTTGACGTCGGTGTGAGTTTTTTGTGTTGAATGGTTATGCCGCCCGTTAAAGGCCTGGCGTCTGCATCTTGATGCCAAAGCCCAATGCGGCGCTGTCGTGCATGGCGTCAATGTTGATCATGTATGCCCAGAGCTTCTGCAACCAGCGAGGCGGGTTCAGGGATCGCTAGAAATACCCGTCTCAACCCCCGTTGGCTCAGTCGACGATGAAGAGTCGGGCACCGGCAGTGGTGGAAGAGCGGTGTGCTTCTGCATTGTCGCCGACCTGATAGCTCATGCCCGGCAACAGGGTGAAGGTGCGGCCATCCTCCAGTTCGGTTTCCAACTGACCTTCAAGGCACAGCAGGATATGCCCTTTGCTGCACCAGTGGTCGGCCAGGTAATTGGCTGTGTATTCGACCATCCGGACCCGGACGCTGCCGAACTGGCAGGTGCGCCAGTACGCCGTGCCGGTTTCTCCCGGGTGTGCGGTAGCTTCGATGCGTGACCAGTCGGTGGTGCCAAAATCGATAGCACTCAGTTCCATGACAACCTCATTCATGCAGGGGGAGCTGCACAGTAACGATCAGGTCGCTTTGCTGATAGATACAGATCACTCTGGTTTTCGTCATACAGTGCTTGGGTCATTGCCACACAATGGTCAGACGGGTTTCGATCAGGGGGTACTGCGAGCTTCCGGTAGCGCATTGACCCCCTCCAGCGTCGCAAACGAAATATCTTTGGCGGTGAGCAAAAAATCGCGCACGTAAGGCACTTCGAGCATGTCGCTGCGCACGGCCGCAAACAGACTGGCCTGCAAGCCCTTCTTGCCCAGCCGTTTGGCGATCACATAACCGCGTGAGGTGTACTCGTGTACCGCCCAGTTCGGCAGGCAGCAAACACCGCGTCCGCTGGCAACCAGCTGCATCATCATCACGGTCAGCTCTGAGGTTCGTACTTGGGCGGGCTCGACGTCGGCCGGATCAAGGAAGCGGGTAAAGATATCCAGACGGTGGCGTTCGACCGGGTAGGTAATCAGGGTCTGGCTGGCGATGTCGCCAGCTTCCAGATGGGTCTTTTCGCGCAGGGTATGGTGCTTGTCGATGGCCAGCAGGGCTTCGTACCCGAACAGCGGCACGTAAGTAATTCCGGGCAGGGTTATCGGGTCGGAGGTCACCACCAGGTCGAGATCGCCGCGTTCCAGCGCCGGCAACGGCGCAAACGAAAACCCCGAGGCCAGGTCCAGTTCAACCTCCGGCCAGACACTGCGGAACTCATCCACGCAGGGCATCAGCCATTGGTAACAACTGTGGCACTCGATCGCGATGTGCAGCCGCCCGGCCGTGCCTCCGGCCAGCCGTGCCAGGTCGCGCTCGGTGGTGCGGATCAACGGCAGAACCTGGTCCGCCAGTTGCAGCAGCTTAAGGCCGGCGCTGGTGAAGCGCACCGGCCTGGACTTGCGCACGAACAGCGGCACGCCAATGCGCTCTTGCATCTCCCTGAACTGATGCGACAGGGCTGACTGGGTCAGATGCAGGCGCTCGGCGGCTTTGTGCATGCTGTTGGTTTCGCGCAGCGCATCAAGGGTACGCAGGTGTCTCAAATCGATCATGAGCAGAACTACAATGGGAGCAGTGAGTTAAGCCGTGATCGCTGCTTCGTCTTTCATAAAGGCTGCAACCCGACATCGTGTCCGGATGCAGTTCAGTACAGGCCGGACAGTTCTTTTCGAACAAGCTCTGCGCCGGCACTCAACGCTTGCAGCTTGCCTCGGGCGACCTGGCGGGGCAGCGGAGCCATGCCGCAGTTGGTGCACGGGTAGAGTTTGTCGGGGTCCACAAACTGCAGGGCCTTGCGCAGGGTGTCGGCGACTGCTTCGGGGGTTTCGATCGCATGGTTGGCCACATCGATGGCACCGACCATCACCTTCTTGCCACGAATCAGTTCAATCAGATCCATGGGAACCCTGGAGTTGTGGCATTCAAGCGAGACGATATCGATAGCGGACTTTTGCAGCTTGGGGAAGGCCTCTTCGTATTGGCGCCATTCCGAGCCCAGGGTCTTTTTCCAGTCGGTATTGGCTTTGATGCCGTAGCCATAGCAGATATGCACCGCTGTTTCACACTTGAGGCCCTCAATGGCCCGCTCCAGAGTGGCCACGCCCCAGTCATTGACTTCGTCAAAGAACACATTAAAGGCAGGTTCATCGAACTGGATGATATCCACCCCCGCCGCTTCCAGTTCCCGGGCTTCCTTGTTGAGAATTTTGGCGAATTCCCAGGCCAGCTTTTCCCGGCTTCTATAGTGGTTGTCATAAAGCGTATCGATCATGGTCATCGGGCCTGGCAGCGCCCATTTGATCGGCTGGCGGGTTTGCTGGCGCAGGAACCTGGCGTCTTCGACAAACACCGGCTTTTGCCGCTCCACTGCACCGATCACCGTGGGGACGCTGGCGTCATAACGGTCACGAATTCTGACCGTCTCGCGCTTCTCGAAATCAACACCGCTGAGGTGCTCGATAAAAGTGGTGACGAAGTGTTGGCGGGTTTGCTCGCCATCGCTGACGATATCGATACCGGCCTGCTGTTGCTCATGCAGCGACAAGCGCAACGCATCCTGCTTGGCCTCGCTCAGTTCATCACCCTGGAGTTTCCAGGGTGACCAAAGTGTCTCGGGCTGGGCCAGCCAGGAGGGTTTGGGCAGGCTGCCGGCGGTTGAGGTTGGGAGCAGCTTTTTCATGATGGATGACCTTGTTTTATTCAACGGCAGGGGGGGCGAGTCAAAGCGTGTACTGGGAGCACCACTGCTCAGAGGGTGTCTACAAAATGGCTGCACTCGGCAATACTGCGTTGAAATCGACCTCAAAATGCTCATGTACTTATGTACACTGCGCTTTTTCGCCCGATTTCGCCTTGTCTTGCTTTCGTTCGCCTATTTTGTAAACACCCTCTCAAGCACGGCCTGGTAGGGCCTGATGAAGTGCTCCTCGGCAAACCGTCCTTGCTCGATCGCCAGCCGGCTGCGTTCTTCGCGGTCATACACGATGCGGGTCAGCGAGTAATCCTGATGCTTGAGGCTTGGCTGGTAGTGTTGACCGGCGGCCGAGTTGGCGTTGTAGATTTCAGGCCGGTAGATTTTCTGGAAGGTATCCATGGTGCTGATGGTGCTGATCAGTTCCAGATCGGTGTAGTCGCCCAGCAAGTCACCGGTGAAATAGAACGCCAACGGCGCGGCGCTGTTCGGTGGCATGAAATAGCGCACCTGCAAGCCCATTTTGTTGAAGTATTCATCCGTCAACGAATAGGCATCTTGTTGATATTCAATACCCAGTACCGGGTGCTGGTGTTCAGTTCGGTGATAGGTTCTGCTGCTTGATACACTCAGGCAGATGACCGGTGGCTTGTTGAAGTTTTCCTTATAAGCGTCCGAGTTGATGAAACACTTGAATAACTGCCCGTGCAACGTGCCGAAGTTATCGGGTGTGCTGGCGGTGGGATGATGTTTGTTGTGCTCCGGTAGCACGACACTGAAGTCATAGTCCCGAACATAAGAGGAGAAGTTATTGCCGGTAATGCCTGCAATGCGCTCGCCAGTATGCCGATCTACGATGGTTGTTTTCAGTACTTCAATCAGCGGCAGAGGCGGGCTGACTTCAATGCCGAGGTTCAATTCAACGGAAATGATCTCAAGCCCCACAGCATAACGATCGCCGCCAGGATTATCTCGTTGCGCCAGCGCATTGAAACGGTTGTCGATCATCTGCAGGGTGTTGCGCAAGTTCTCCTGGCGGCTGTTGCCTCTCGCCAGGTTGGCAAAGTTAGTGGTGATGCGGGTGTTGTCCGACGGTTGATAATGCTCGTCGAAACACGTGCTTTTAATGGCAAATGTCAGCGCGTTACTCATTTTGATCGGGTGCCCTGATGCCTGACGCAAACCTGAATCCGGTTCCTGATGTTCAGGGACTAGCCGTTTTGCAGGGGCGATATAAGAATAAATAATCGATAATTATTCTAGGGCGGTCGGCCGGGGGAAGACAGTGAATTGATTTCACAAAATCTTTAGCCATCTTCATGATGGGATTTAAGGAGACGGCGGTTCAATCAGGTGTTTTATGCCCCCGGTGGGAGCGAGGGTGGGAGCGAGCTTGCTCGCGAAGACGGCGGTACATTCGCAGCAGTTACTGTGACTTTAAAGGCCTCTTCGTCGGAGTGCCGCCCATACCAAGGTAGCTCCCCTAGAGGTATATCGCGCCTAACCGAACAGTATTGGATTAACAGCCCGGCCTGCCGAGCAATAAAAAACGGCGCACAAGGGGGTTGTGCGCCGGTTGCCAGCGGTGTGGCCAGGGGTTTTACAGGATAACGATGTCGATCAACGCACCAGGCAAGGCTGTTTGTTGTTGAACGTCCAGCCCGGAATCAGGAACTGCATGGCGGCCGCGTCGTCGCGGGCGCCCAGGCCCATGTTTTTGTACAGCTCATGGGCTTTTTGCAGTTGGTCCATGTCCAGCTCGACGCCCAGGCCCGGTTTGTTCGGTACCGCGACCTTGCCGCCTTCGATCTTGAACGGCTCTTTGGTCAGGCGCTGGCCGTCCTGCCAGATCCAGTGAGTGTCCAACGCGGTGATTTCGCCAGGGGCCGCCGCGCCGACATGGGTGAACATGGCCAGCGAGATGTCGAAGTGGTTGTTGGAATGCGAGCCCCAGGTCAGGCCCCATTCGTGGCACATCTGCGCGACCCGTACCGAGCCTTGCATGGTCCAGAAATGCGGGTCGGCCAGCGGAATGTCCACCGATTGCAACTGGATGGTGTGGCCCATCTGGCGCCAGTCAGTGGCGATCATGTTGGTGGCGGTGCGCAGGCCCGTGGCACGGCGGAACTCGGCCATCACTTCGCGGCCGGAGTAGCCGTTTTCCGCGCCGCATGGGTCTTCGGCGTAGGCCAGTACATGGTGCTGGTCGCGGCACAGGCGGATGGCTTCTTTGAGTGACCAGGCGCCGTTCGGGTCCAGAGTGATGCGCGCATCAGGGAAGCGTTCGGCCAGCGCGGTGACGGCTTCGATTTCCTCGTCGCCGCGCAATACGCCGCCCTTGAGCTTGAAGTCCTTGAAGCCATAGCGGGCGTGGGCGGCTTCGGCCAGGCGCACCACCGCTTCGGGGGTCAGGGCCTTTTCGTGACGCACGCGAAACCACTCGTTGTCGGCGTCCTGCTCACGGCGGTAGGGCAGGTTGGTCTGATCCTGATCACCGACATAGAACAGATAACCGAGCATTTCCACCGCATCGCGTTGCTGGCCTTCACCCAACAGGGCGGCGACCGGCACTTCCAGGTGCTGGCCGAGCAGGTCGAGCAGCGCGGCTTCTAGTGCCGTCACGGCATGGATGGTGATGCGCAGGTCGAAGGTCTGCAGGCCGCGGCCGCCAGCGTCGCGTTCGGCGAAGGCCTTGCGCACGTCGTTGAGCATCTTCTGATAGGTGCCGATGCCATTGCCCACCAGCAGGCTGCGGGCATCTTCCAGGGTCTGGCGAATGGCTTCACCACCGGGCACTTCACCCACGCCGGTGTTGCCGGCGCTGTCCTTGAGAATCAGGATGTTGCGGGTGAAGTACGGGCCATGGGCACCGCTCAGGTTGAGCAGCATGTCGTCATGGCCGGCCACGGGCACCACTTGCAGGCTGGTGATGACAGGGGTTTTGCCGGAGGTCTGCTGGGTCATGGTCGGGTCCTCTGTTTCTTGTCGGTGTGCGGGGGGGCGCAGGCCAGTCAGTGACTGGCCGAGGTCTTGATTTCAGCCACTGGCGTGGCGCCGGGCTTGGGTGTGCTGCGGGCGGCGAATACGATCACGGCAGCCAGGATCGAGGTGAAGGTCAGGGCGTACAGCCCGCCCTGGATCGAGCCGGTTTGCTGTTCCAGAATGCCGAAGGTGGTCGGTGCCACGAAACCGCCCAGGTTGCCCACCGAGTTGATCAGCGCGATCACCGCAGCGGCGATACGGGCATCCAGATACGCCTGCGGAATCGGCCAGAACAGCGACGACGCGGACTTGAAGCCCAGTGCCGCAAAACAGATGGCGACGAAGGCGAAGATCGGCCCGCCGGTGGTGGACATGAACATGCCGGCTGCCGCGATCAGCAGTGCGGCCGCCACCCAGGCCTGCTGGCGTTTCCATTTACCGGCCAGGGTGGCGAAGACGTACATGCCGACGATCGACAGCAGCCATGGCAGCGAGTTGAACATCCCGACCTCGAAGTCGGTGAGGCTGCCCATCTTCTTGATGATGCTCGGCAGCCAGAAGGTCGCGGCGTAGATGGTCAGCTGGATCAGGAAGTAGATCAGGCAGAACAGCACGATCTGGCTGTCTTTGAGCAACTGGCCCAGCGACGGCTTGATGGGCGTGGCGGCTTCGCGGGCTTTCTGCTCGGCGTCAATGGCACCCACCAGTGCATCCTGTTCTTCACGGCTCAGCCATTTGGCGTCGTGTGGTTTGGAGTCCAGCCAGAACCAGACGAAGAAGCACAGCACCACCGAGAACATGCCCTCGATGAAATACATCCACTGCCAGCCTTTCATGCCAAGGCCGTTGATCTGCAACAGCAGGCCGGCCAGCGGGCCGGAAATCAGTGATGCAATGGCCGAACCGCTAAGGAAAATGGCAATCGCCTTGCCACGTTCGGCGCCCGGCAGCCAGCGGGTGAAGTAATAAATCACGCCGGGGAAAAAGCCGGCCTCGGCCACGCCCAGCAAGAAACGCAGGATGTAGAAGTGGGTTTCGTTCTGGATGAAGGCCATGCACGCTGCAATGATGCCCCAGGTGAGCATGATGCGGGTCAGCCACACACGGGCGCCGACTTTTTGCAGAAGCATGTTAGAGGGTACTTCGAACAGCGCGTAGCCGATGAAGAACAAGCCAGCACCAAAACCGTAGGCGGCAGCGCCGATGCCCAGGTCGGTTTCCATGTGCGAACGCACGAAGCCAATGTTCACCCGGTCAATGTAATTGACGATGAACATGATCACGAAAAGCGGCAGCACGTGGCGTTTGACTTTGGATATGGCCGATTGCAGAACCGGATCCAGGCCACTGGTCACACCGGGATTGGATGTACTCACTTGAGTTTTCTCCCACTCGTTATTTTTATGCGGGTTTGGAGCAAGTCGTCGCCTGCTTTGTCGGTCATCATACAAGCTGAAATTTGCCGCGCAAGCACTGTCGTGAGCGGAATCTGTTGATCGTGATGAGTGGGGTGTAGGTATTTTTCTGGTTTTTACAGGTGTTTTATTGGTTTATGTAGATGTTTTCACGGTTTTTAGGTGCTGATAAAAATTTCGTCGGAGAACAAAAAATTCAGGCTGTGGAATTCCGGAAAAATACGTTACCGGTAACTTGTCTAACAAGTTGAACAAGTTCAGTTTGGCGTGTTGGCGACCAGCGACCACGGCCCGGTGGTATCATCCGCCCGATTACTGCGTGCAAAACTGAAGTAATCGACGTGTTCGCCCGGTCGCTTACGCCGGAAAAAGTACAACCCGTGTCTGGATGGCTTAATGCAAGAAAACCACGCGACCGCGCCCAAGCGCCGGCAACACAGTCTGGCCACCGATCTGGTCACCGAGTTGAGCCAGCGCATCCTGCTCGGCAAGATCCCGCCGGGGCACAAGCTGCCATCGGAGAACGAAATCGTCCGCGAACACGGGGTCAGTCGCACCGTGGTCCGCGAGGCGATTTCCAAGCTGCAGGCCTCAGGCCTGGTGGTTACCCATCAGGGCAAGGGCACCTTTGTGCTGGAGCGTGAAGACCAGACCGGGCTGCGCCTGAAGGTCGAAACCGCCTCACGGGTGCGTGACATCATCGAGCTGCGCATTGGCCTTGAGACCCAGGCCGTGGCGCTGGCGGCATTGCGCCGTACCGATGAGCAACTGGCGGCGATGCGCCAGGCGCTGGATGATTATCAGGACCTGCTGGCCAAGGACGACAGTTGCGTCGAGGCCGACAAGCGCTTTCATATGCTGATTGCCGAGGCCACCGGCAACCCTTACTTCATCGAAATCATGCAGCATCTGGGCAGTGCGATCATTCCGCGCACCCGGATTGCCAGCAGTGAGCGCGCCGGCAACAAGCTGGTGCCCCACGGTTATCTGGCCAACCTGGAGCACGAAGCGTTGCTCAGTGCGATTCGCCGCAAGGATCCGGATGCCGCCCGTGCAGCGATGTGGACCCACCTGAGCAACAGTCGTGAGCGGCTGGTGCCGCTGGAGTAGCGAGCCTATTGGCCGAGCACATCGAGCATCACCTGCGACTGCCACTGGTAGTACGGGTTGAACGTCAAACGTGCGTGGACCTTGCCTGGCTCTTGATAGCCCCAGTCCGAATACCACACCGGCTCGCCCGCCATACAGCGGGCCATGTCCGGCAGTGGCTGGCCATTCCAGCAGATGCGCTGGCTGCCCTGCGGGCCGTAGAGCGGGTTGTCGGGGGAAAACAGCAGGCCCATGTGAGAAAACTGGCTGATGTGCAGTTCCGGCAAATAGTCGTTGCGCGCCAGTACCCGCGGGTTTTGCGGCGCGGCTTGCGGGCTTGTCCCGTACCACACCAGGCGACTGCCCGGATGGGTGAAGCGCTGGTTGAAACTGTCGAGCACATACCGGGTGTCGAGCACTGAGTCGTGTTCGGTGATGACCATGAACACCGGCTTGCCGTACGGCTTTTGCTCCAGACGCTGGCGGGCCAGCACGCTGCTGTAATGGAACTGGGCAAAGCCATTGGTGGGCACATTCAGGTAACGCACCGGGGTCTGCATCGGTCGTACCCCGTCGTTGGGTTCTGCCAGCCACGGCCGTACCCAACTGATCCACGGCGTCACCCACACATAGGCGCTGTCAGAGCGAAACGCCGGAGAAAACAGCAACAGCCCTGCGATGTCGTCGTGTTGGTAGGCGTAGTCCAGGACCAGGTTGGCGCCGGTGGAGAAGCCGCCCAGGTACACCTTGGGCACCTCCCGCGACAATTGCGCGGCCTGCTCGCGGACCACCTGCTGCCATTGCTCCAGGGTGACGTCCAGCATGTCTTGCGGGCGGGTGCCGTGGCCGGGTAGCAGCACCGTGCGCACGATGTAGCCCTGATCGGCCAGGGTGCGGCCAATGTCGTGGAACGACCAGGGTGAATCGCCCAGGCCATGCACCAGCAGCACACCGCCTTTGGGTGTGCCGTTCGGGCGCCACTGTTGCGGAGCGTTCCAGTTCAGCTCGGCGGTGCGGTCGGCGGTCTGGAACACCCGGTGGTTTTCGATCAGTTGCAGGGTCTGCTGGCGGTAGCTGTCGAAGCCGGTCGCCGGCGGCTCGTCGAGCCGGGAGGCGCAAGCCTGCAGCGCCAGGGCGCAAAGCACAATGGGCAGGTGAGAGTGGATCAAGGCAGGCAACCTTCAACAGGGCGGTGTGCAACCGCGACTGTGCCACGCCCTTCGCGCAGGGCTCCAGTTTCAGGCACACTCATTGGTAGAAATAAATTCAACAAAATGTATCTACCCCTTGGTGCCGTTCTGGTAGGTGCCATTCTGGAGTCTGCCATGTTCGCCCTTGATCGCGCCCTGGCCCAAGACATTGTCGACCGGGCCATGGCGATTTTGCCGCATAACGTCAATGTCATGGATTATCTGGGCATCATCATTGGCAGTGGTGACCCCGAGCGCATCAGCACCCGCCATGAAGGCGCGCAACAAGTTCTGGCCAGCCGCCAGACGGTGGAAATCGACAGCGACGCGGCCAGCCGCCTGGGTGGGGTGAAGCCGGGCGTCAATCTGCCGCTGATGCTCGACCATCAATTGGTCGGGGTACTGGGCATCACGGGCGACCCGGAGCGGGTTCGGGTGTACGGCGAGTTGGTGAAAATGACCGCCGAAATGCTGATGGAGCAGCGCCGCCAGCAGACCGACCGGCAATGGCGTCAACAACGCAGCGAGCAATTGCTGGCCCGGCTGTTATGGGGCGATTGCCCTGACAGCCTGGTGGACGAAGCCCGCCAGTTGGGCCTGCAGCCGCAACTGCCGCGTCAGGCGCTGCTGCTGCAACTGAGTGAGCCGCTGGAGCTGCACCACCCGTTGATCGCCCGGCTCCATGCCCGCTACCCACACAGCTGGTGCTGCCTGCGCGAGCCAACCTTGTTGTACTGCTGCCATCCGGCTGAGCGTGATCCTGGGGTTGGCCACTGGCTGGAGCAGGATTGGCCGATCCGGCGCCTGGCCTATGCCGAGCTGTCGCCGGACCTGGCCGACTTGCGCCAGGCCTGCGCCGCGCTGCACGAGTCGCTCGATTATGCCAGCCAGATTCGTCCGACCCAGCGGCTGTTACCGTTGCAGAGTCTGCGCTTGCCGTTGCTGTTCTGGCGTCATCGGCAGGACTGGCTGGCGCAGGGCATTGCAGAGACGGTCGCGCCCTTGCACGAACAACCGGCGTTGCTCGACACCCTGGATCGCTGGTTCGAGCACAGCGGAGAAAGCCAGGTGTGTGCCGAAGCGCTGGGCATTCATCGCAACAGCCTGCGTTATCGGCTGGACAAGATTGCTGAACTGACCGGCTGTGACCCGTATCGCACCCACGACCTGTTGCGCCTGTATCTGGGCCGTCAGGTGCAGGTGTTGTGCAAATGACTGGCCGGGCGCCCGCAGCGTTGTGCGCCGGACCGGGGTAAAGCCGCGGCCCGGATGCCAAGATGCGTGCACAAGAACAGGAGTTGCCTCATGAAAATCGTCATTGCCCCCGACTCGTTCAAAGACAGCCTCAGCGCCCAGGCCGTCGCCCAGTCCATCGCTACTGGCCTGAGCGAGGTCTGGCCGCAGGCCCGGTTGTGTATCTGCCCGATGGCCGACGGTGGCGAGGGCACCATTGAATCGGTGCTGCAGGCGTGCAACGGGCAATTGATGAGTGCACGGGTAAGCGGCCCGCTCGGTGAGCCGGTGGTGGCGCACTGGGGCTGGCTGGCCGAAAGCCGCACGGCGATCATCGAGATGGCCACCGCCAGCGGTCTGCAATTGCTGAGCCTGACACAGCGTGATGCGCGCATTACCAGCACCTACGGCACCGGACAGTTGATCGCCCAGGCGCTGGATGCCGGTGCGCAACGGGTGATTCTGGCCATTGGCGGTAGCGCGACCAACGATGGCGGCAGCGGCATGCTGGCGGCGCTGGGGGTGGCATTTGTCGATCAGGCCGGGCAACCGCTGGCGCCAGGCGGTCTGGCGCTGGCGCAGTTGGCCGGGATCGACTTGAGCGGCCTGGACCCACGGCTGGCCGAGGTGCGTTTCGAGATTGCCGCTGATGTCGACAACCCACTCTGCGGCCCGCACGGTGCGTCGCACACCTTTGGCCCGCAAAAAGGCGCTGATGCTGAACAGGTGCTGGCACTTGATGCTGCGCTGGGGCATTACGCCGATCACTGTGCACAGGTGCTCGGTCGTGACCTGCGTGACAGCCCCGGCAGTGGTGCGGCGGGCGGTATGGGGTTTGCGGCCAAGGCGTTCTTGCAGGCCAGCTTTCGCCCAGGGGTCGAGGTGGTTGCGGAGCTGACCGGTCTGGAGCAGGCGCTGCAAGGCGCTGACCTGGTGATCACCGGAGAAGGGCGGTTCGATGCCCAGACCCTGCGCGGCAAGACACCGCTGGGCGTGGCGCGCTTCGCGGCGCGCCACAATGTACCGGTGATTGTCCTGGCCGGCACCCTCGGTGAAGGCTACGAGCAGTTGTACGCGCATGGCATTCATGCCGCATTCGCCTTGGCCAGCGGCCCCATGAGCCTGGACGAAGCCTGCCGCAATGCGCCCGGCCTGCTGCATGATCGGGCACGTGACCTGGCACTGTTGTGGAACCTGGCCAGCCGGTAGGAGATCGCCCGCCGCCTGGCCTCTAACACGGAGCCCCGTAGGACCGGCCGGGCGGCGATCCGCTTTAGCCGGGAAGCCTTCGCGGCTAAAGCCGGTCCTACAGCGGATCGCCGGCCGGCCGCGCGCTGCGGTCTGATAACGGTATTGCGTCCAGCGGAGGGCACACATGTAACAAATGATGGCAGAAGGCGCTCAAGATGCGGTTCGGCAGGCCGATAGCGAGATGGGGTTGTCCGACAACCGCCAATGACCTGCCATTCCATAACAAAGAGCCGTAGCCATGAATCTACGCAATCTGACCATCGCCCGCCGTGCGGGACTGGGTTTTACCTTGATTTCTCTGCTTGTGGCTCTGCTTGGCTGGTTTGCCCTGGCGCAGATGCAGACCATCCGTGAAAGCGAAGTTGCTGTTGAAACCAATTGGGTGCCGAGCATGCGCGCGGTCTCTGACATCCGTGAAATCATGCTGCGCATCCGCACGATCTCCCTGCGCATGGCCCTGGACCAGGACCCTGCCAATGTCAGTACCTACAAGGGCCAGATGGACACCCGCCTGAAAGATCTGGACGGCAAGCTCGAGATACTCAACAAGTTCGTCGACACCCCTGAAGAAAAGGTGCTCGCCGACCAGTTTCGCACCACCCAGAACCAGTACCGCGAAGGGCTTGACCGCTCCTTTGTATTGGCCGCGCAGAAAGACCTGGCTGGCCTGAACAAGTTGCTGCAGGTGGACATGAAGACCATCGTTGATGGTTCCGGCAAGCAACTGGCCGACCTTGGCGACTACTACACCAAAAAGATCGAAGCCGAAGGCCAGGCTGCCGAAGAGCAGTACTACAGGTCGCGCAATATTGTCATCCTTTTCGTGGTCATCGCGGCACTGGCCACCATCGCCCTGGCCCTTTGGCTGACCCGTGGCATCGTCCGGCCGCTGGAAAGCGCGGTGCGCGCCGCCGAACACGTGGCCGACGGCGACCTGACCCATGACATTCTGGTCGACGGCGAAGATGAGGTCACTCGTCTGCAGCGCGCCTTGCAGCAGATGCAGAACAACTTGCGTTCGGCGATGCAGCATATCAACAGCTCCGCCACCCAACTGGCTTCAGCGGCCACCGAACTGAACTCGGTGACCGAAGACAGCTACCGCGGCCTGCATCAGCAGAATGCCGAGATCGACCAGGCCGCCACGGCGGTCAACGAGATGACCTCGGCGGTGGAAGAGGTGGCGCGCAATGCGGTGTCCACCTCCGATGCGTCCAACCATTCCAGCGCGTCGGCCAAGGCCGGTCAGCAACGGGTGCTGGACACCGTGCAGTCGATCCAGACCCTGACCGATAACGTGCAAAGCACCTCGACCCTGGTACAGAACCTGGCTGATCAGTCTCAGGACATCGGCAAGGTACTGGACGTGATTCGTTCGATCGCCGAGCAGACCAACCTGTTGGCGCTCAACGCGGCCATCGAAGCTGCGCGGGCCGGTGAGTCCGGCCGTGGTTTTGCGGTGGTTGCCGATGAAGTGCGGGCACTGGCCCATCGCACCCAGCAGTCGACGCTGGAAATCGACGCCATGGTCAACGCCATGCGCAATGGTTCAGCCCAGGCGCTGGAGTCGATGCTCACCAGTCGCGAGCGAGCCGGCACCACGCTGGAAATGGCCAAGGGCGCCGGTGACTCGCTGAGCGAGATTACCCAATCGATCAATCAGATCTCCGAACGTAACCTGGTGATCGCCAGCGCTGCGGAAGAACAGGCGCAAGTGGCGCGCGAAGTCGACCGCAACATCGTCAACATTCGTGACCTGTCGATGCAATCGACCCAGGGCGCCAACCAGATCAGCGCGTCGAGCAACGAGCTGTCGCGCCTGGCCGGTGATCTCAGTCAGGTGGTCGCGCGTTTCAAAGTCTGACGGCTTGCTCGTGACCGGCCAGGGCGCGCATGATGGCCCCGGTCGGTCAGGTGATCCATCCCCAGCCTGACCATCGTCAGGTTGAGGAGGGCCACAGCGTCATGGACAAGCATCGCACCGCGCACACCTTCAGCAGTTGGCTGCACACCCCCACCCATCAGCAGTGGCTCGGCCAGGAAGGCAGGCGCCTGCTGGGCTTTGCCAGGGCCGCCCGGCTCGAAAACGGTTTCGGTGATCTGGACGACTATGGTCGGCTGATGGTCGGCGCCCGCGCCCAGACCCTCAATACTGCCCGGTTAGTCCATTGTTTTTCGCTGGCGCATATCCAGGGCATTCCCGGATTTGCCGACCTCATCGACCACGGCCTGGCCGCGTTGCTGGGGCCGCTGCGCGATGAGTTGCACGGCGGCTGGTTCGATGCGCCGCTGGATGAGGGCGGCAACTCAGACAAACAGGTTTACCTGCATGCCTTTGTGGCGCTGGCGAGCAGCTCGGCGGTTGTCGCCGGCCGGCCTGGGGCCCAGGCATTGCTCGACGAGGTGCAGGCGGTGATCGTTGAGCGCTTCTGGAGCGAAGCAGAGGGCGCGCTGCGTGAATCCTTCTCTCGTGACTGGCAGCACGAAGAGCACTATCGCGGTGCCAACAGCAACATGCACGGCACTGAAGCGTTTCTGGCCCTGGCCGACGTAACGGGCAACGCGCAATGGCTTGATCGTGCGCTGCGGATTGTCGAACGGTTGATCCATCAGCATGCTGGCGCCAATGACTTTCAGGTCATCGAGCATTTCAGCCGCACCTGGCAGCCGTTACCGGATTACAACCGCGACAACCCGGCCGACCCGTTTCGCCCCTATGGCACCACGCCGGGCCACGGCTTCGAGTGGGCGCGGCTGTTGCTGCACCTTGAGGCGGCATTGCTGCGTGAACGCTGCAACGCCCCCGGCTGGCTGGCCAAACATGCCCGTGAATTGTTCGACAGTGCCTGCCGGCATGGCTGGCAGGTCGATGGCGCACCAGGCATCGTTTACACCCTGGATGAACAACGTCGCCCGGTGATCCGCCAGCGTCTGCACTGGACCCACTGTGAAGCGGTCGCCGCCGCCGCCGCGCTGTTGCAGCACACTGGCGAGGAAGTATTCGAGCAGTGGTACCGGCAGTTCTGGGAGTTCAACGAAACCCGTTTCATCGATTATGAACACGGCAGCTGGTATCACGAACTGGATGAGCGCAACCGGCCGGCAGCGATCATCTGGGAGGGCAAACCGGATCTGTATCACGCTTATCAGGCGGTGTTGCTGCCGCTGCTACCGCTGGCGCCGAGCCTGGCCAGTGGGCTGGCAGGGAAGGGAGCGGTGTAGGAGATCGCCCGCCGCCTCGCTGTCACCCAGCAAACACGGACCCCGTAGGACCGGCCGGGCGGCGATCCGCTTTAGCCGGGAAGCCTTCGCTGCTGAAGCAGCTGCTACGGCCGGCCACTCCAGCGAATCACCTGTCTGGCCAGAAAACTGCCGGTCAGAATCACGCCGAACAACCGCAGTGTCTGCATCGCCAGCACGAACCCCACATCGGCATGGGTATCGATGGCGATGATCGCCATGGCATCCAGCCCGCCGGGGCTGGTCGCCAGGTACACCGACAGATAATCCTTGTCCAGCCATACGGCGATCAGCCACGCCGACAGCGCACAGAGTGCAATCAGCAGCAGCGAAGCCAGCAACATCATCGGCAGATGGCGCCAGACATACAGCACCGTTGGCCGGTCAAAGCGCAGCCCGACATAGCAGCCGATCGCGCCATAACCGAAGGCAACCAGCCAGCCGGGCAGGGCGATCTGTAACACCCCGGACAATTGCAACGCGGTCCCCAGCAGCAGCGGCACCAGCAACACCCCGGCCGGCAGCCGTGAGCCCAGCCAGACCCCCGCACCGATGACCGCCAGGCTCAACGCGATGTCGGTGAGGTTCAGGCCTTGAGCCTGGCTGGCGCTGGCCTGCAGTTGCGCACCGCCCACCGAAGCGCCCAGCCAGTGGCTGACCAGAGCACCGACCATCACCACCAGCACCACCCGCACGTACTGCATGGTCGCCACGACTCGCGGGTCAGCCCCGTGGTCTTCCGACATGGCAACCATCACCGAGGCCGCACCGGGTGAGGTCCCCCACGCGGCGGTGTGGCTCGGGATCCCGGCATAGCGCACCAGTACCAGGCCCACCACGGCGCTCAGCGACACGGTCAGCAGGGTGCCCAGCAACATGATGTGCCAGTCTTGCAAGACCATGAGCAACACGCTGAGGCTCATGGCGTGGGCGATCATCACCCCGACGGTGCCCTGGCCGAGCTGGAACAGCACTTTGGGCAGGCGAATGCTGGCGCCGGCAACGCCAAAGCCGATGGCAACCAGCATCGGGCCGAGAAACAACGCGGCCGGCACATGAGCGGCGCTTAACAGTTGACCGGCCAGGCCGGCGGCAAGAATAAGGGCGACCCATTGGGCCGGGGCGGGAAGGGCGGGTAGCGCGAGTGAGGCGGCGCGAGGCAAGAGGATTCTCCCAGGCAGATGACGCGATCCATTGCGGATCAGATGCAGCAATTATCCGGGCTTGAAATCATCAAGTCTATTTTCTAATAATCATGAATCTATAACTATTGTTGATCGATTATGGACCTGCGCGACCTGACGTATTTCGAAACCATTGCCGAGCTGGGGCATCTGGGCAGGGCGGCGGAGAAGCTCAACCGCAGCCAGCCGGCACTGACCAAAAGCATCCAGCGTCTCGAAGAGTCCTTCGGTACCCGGTTGTTCCAGCGTGATGGGCGACGCATCAAGCTCACCCCGGTCGGTGAGCTGCTCAAGGCCCGCGGCAAGGAGTTGCAACTGAGCATCGCCCAGACGCAACGGGAAGTGCGCGATTTTGCCAGCGGCCTGGTTGGCACTATCCGCGTAGGTTGCGCGGCGACCATGGCCGAACACCTGTTGCCCAAGCTGACCCAGGCGCTGTTACAGCGCGCCCCGGACCTGACCTTCAAGCTGGTGATCGGCCAGGACGACCTGCAGCGCGAGGCGCTTAACGAAGGGCAATTGGACATGATCATCTGCTCGCTGATTCCCGACAGCGAACAGCTCATCAGTTTTCCGGTGTTCGACGACGAACTGGTGGTGATTGCCAGCCCGCAGCATCCGGTGTTCGACAGTGCCTTGCAGATGCGTGACCTGTGTGACTACCGCTGGGTCCTGCCGCCGATTGGCGTGTCGTCGCGCAAATGGCTGGACGCCACGTTCGCTGCCCACAACCTGCCGCTGCCGGTGGTGCAGATCGAGGCCAATTCCATCTCACTGTTGCCCGGCCTGATTGCCCAGAGCCACCTGCTCAGCTTCATTGCCCGGGAGAGTGTCGAATATGGCCATAACATGCAGCACTTGCGGGTGGTGCCGATCAGCGAAGCGACCATGAAGCGTACCGTCGGGGTGACCGTGCGGCGCGGCGCTTATCAGACGCCGGCGGCGCAGGACATGCTGGCGTTGCTGCGCGACCATGGCCGGGATTTTCTCAGCTGGGCGTGATCAGGACCTGAATCCTGAGCATCGAACAGATTTGCCCGAAATTTTGCCGCCGCGCCGCGCGCGCGCTCCTGATTTTGCTGATATAACAATTGCTTGAGACGTTACAGACAGGAGCATGAACACGATGTACCACGCCAGCCCCGCCATGGACTGCCCATTCCCCCATCCGGCCCTGATTCGCTTTGAGCTGCACTTCGGCGGTGACCGCTCGCCATTGAACGATGCCGACGCCGACGAAGACCCGGACGCTGAAATCTACCTCGACCCAGACTTGCTCGGCCTGGACGATTTTGCTGACGCTGACAAGCTGGACACGGGCGATATCGGCTCCTCCTCAGTCAACTGAAGCTGCCGGTCCGGCTCAGATAGCGGGCCAGCGCTTCAGCACCCAGTTCGACACTGGTGCTGACGCCGACCCAGCTGCAGGCCAGCATCAGGTTACGCGGCAGGCCGAAGTCTTCGACCAGCAGGTCTTGCTGGTCATAGCCTTGTTGATCGTGGGCAACCTGTTCGCGCAAGGGCACCAGCGGCTTGCAGTACGCCCACACCGGTTTGCCCAGCGCGACCGCCATGCCGATCTCGAATACGGTTCCGGAGTCCGGCTCCAGGCCGCGAAAGGCATTGAGGTTGGCCAGCACCGCGGTGCAGCGTTGCAGCATGCCGATGTTCTGCTGATAGATCAGCTGGGCGGTTTGCTGAGGCACCAGCCCCGGTTCGACCTGGTTGTCGAACGGGTACAAGCCCTGCATGCCGTGGGCGGCGCACAGATCCTTGAGGTAGCGGCCGTGTTCAATCGGGTTGCGCCGGAACACATCGAAGCCGGCCAGATAGATCAGCGGTGCAGGCATGATGGCGTTCCTCAACGGTGGGTGTCGTTCAAGGATGACAGGCTGACGGGCGTCTTGCCACTGATCGGGCCGAGTGGTAGCGGGCTGTATTGTGTATAAATAGCCAGTATCCTTGGTGCCATTTCCATCGTTGCCTGATACCGCTTGTGAACAGTTCGCCCCTCGATAATCCGCTGTATTACCTGGTCAACTTCCAGCAGGTGCTGGGTTGGATCGCACTGCGCTATGACGACCTGCTCGACCAGCAGGAGCGCCGTTTCATCGAAGCCTTTGCCCGCTTGCCGGTCAGTGCTCAGGGGCTGTTGGTACGCATGGTGATGCGCAAAGGGGTGTTGTTTCGCGCCAGCAAACTCGATTATGTCGAGCTGGGTGACACGCTTCTGGCCGTGCAGCCGTTACTGGAGCTCGGCTGGATCGATGCTGAGCCTGCGCTGGATCTACAGCAGGTGTTCGGCCTGTTGCGCAAGGATGAACTGGCGGATTGCTTCAAGGCCCACGCCATCAAGGGCGCGCAGCGCAAGAGCCAGTGGCTCGAGCAACTGCTGCCGGTTCATTCGCAGGCACAACCACTGGCCTGCTGGTATCCGCAGCTTGATGACCAGGTTTTGAGCCTGACCATCATGCCGGTCTGCGATCGCCTGCGGCTGCTGTACTTCGGCAACCTGCACCAGCAATGGTCGGAGTTCGTACTCGCCGACCTGGGCGTGTATCGCTACGAGACGGTGGATTTTTCCCAGGACTCGCGCGGCATTGTCTGCCGCGCCGATATCGACGTGTGCCTGCAATTGCATGCCTGCCGCGAAGCGCTGGAACTGGGCGAGGTGCTCGCTGATCTGGCTGAGCGCGCGCTGGCCATCGACACTGACAATGCGTGGTTGCGCATGCGCCGCAACAAGTTGCTGTTTCATATCGGTCAGCAGGCCGAGCGCCTGCAAGACTGGCCGCTGGCATTGGCGGTATATGCCGGGTGTGACTATCCCGGTGCGCGTTCGCGGCGTATCCGGGTGCTGGAGCGCAGCGCTGAGTACAGCCAGGCCATGGTGCTGCTCGATCTGGCCCGCAGCGCGCCGGAAAGTGACGCCGAGGTCCAGCACCTGCAACGTGTGCTGCCGCGCCTGCAGCGCAAGCTCGGGCTGACCGTCGAGCGCCGGACCAAGGCGCGTGAGCCTGTGCGTATCGACTTGAACCTGCCGCCGGAACCCGGTTTGAGTGTAGAGCACCTGGCTGGCAGGCATCTGGCCGAGGAGGGCGCCTCGGTGCATTACGTCGAGAACACCCTGATCAATTCATTGTTTGGCCTGCTGTGCTGGCCGGCGATCTTCGCGCCGCTGCCGGGCGCATTCTTTCATCCTTTCCATACTGGCCCTAGCGACCTGCACAGCCCGGATTTTCATGCGCGTCGCATGCCTTTGTTCGATGCCTGCCTGGCGGCGCTTGATTCCGATGCCTGGCAAGCGATCATTCGTGACCACTACCGCAGCAAGTTTGGCTTGCAGTCGCCCTTCGTGTTCTGGAACGTACTGACCCCGGAGCTGCTGGAGCTGGCCTTGCTATGCCTGCCCGCCGAGCATTTGCGCCAGTGGTTCCAGCGCTTGCTGCAAGATATCAAGGCCAATCGTGCCGGCATGCCAGACCTGATCCAGTTTTATCCGTACCAGCGCCGCTACCGAATGATCGAGGTCAAAGGCCCCGGCGACCGCTTGCAGGACAACCAGCTGCGCTGGCTTGAGTTCTGTGCCGGCCACGATATGCCGGTGCAGGTGTGTTACGTGCAATGGGCACTCGATGCCGATGAACACGTGCAACAAGCGGCAGACGCCATCCCGGTGATGGAAGGGACGCTGCAAACGCCCTGTTTGTCATAGCTATCACGCAGGGCTATCACGCAGGCTTGGCAAGCGACCCGAGTGTCAGTTCGCAGCATTTGAACGCGGCGGGCGAAGCCAGTGCTTCGCCCGGCCAGAGGTCATTCCACGACAGGTTTGCCGGACGGCGTCGTGGTGGCTTTCGGAGTGCTGGTGCCATGGTTGTCATGGCCGGTTTTGCCATGATCCGAACCGTGTTGCACATCGGTGCCGGACTCACGTGGGGTGGTCTTGGCACCTTGCGTGTTGGAACTGTTGCGGTCAGTGGTCGGTGCCGCATCAGTACCCGGCAGCTTGGTGGCGTTCGGATTGACCGGGTTGGTCGGGCCGGTGGAACCGGCCATGGCGGCTCCGGTAAAAGCAGTCAACAAGCCAGCAAGGGCCAGAGCGGTCAGGCGGTTCGTGCGCATGGTCATGGTGTTAACTCCTGTAGGGGTAGGGCGTACATGTGTTGGGCATGGGCAGTCGTGTCCAGGTGCCATGCCAGCCGACAAACGGTAGACCAATCTCCGCACCTGCATTAATACCACCCCATAAAAGACTGCGTGTAGCGTTGTTTTTTCTCTCTCCGCAGCCGTCCTGAAAATGCTCGGAAAACAGGTTTTTGACAGTTCTGCTACAGAGATGGCTATCGGCTATCGCTGAGTGTTGGCGGTTTGCCACTAAATTGACTGCTGCTCATGAACCTCCCGTAAACACGGGGCGATATGCGCTTTTCAGCAGGTTTTTTCAGCCTTTGAAAGCAGTAAAAAGCGGGGCGCGGCACGCGATGTCGACTGTTTGTCATTAAACAGAAACATTTCAGGTTTTAAATCCGCATCGGGCCTTCTTGGTAACCACCAAACTTTCTCCTGGATCGAGGTATTCCCGTGACACTGCTGACTAAAACACGCTTGTCTGTCCTGCTCGCTTCGCTTTGCCTGAGTGGCATGGCTCACGCGGTCGACGTAACGGGCGCAGGTTCGAGTTTCGTTTTTCCGGTGATTTCCAAGTGGTCCCAGGACTACAGCAAGAACTCCGAGAACCGCATCAACTATCAGTCGATCGGTTCGGGCGGCGGTATCGCTCAGATCAAGGCTGCGACCGTTGACTTCGGTGCTTCCGATGCCCCTATGTCGGCTGAAGACCTGGCTGCTGCCGGCCTGGGCCAGTTCCCTAGCGTGATCGGCGGTATCGTGCCAATCGTCAACGTTGAAGGCGTTGAGAGCGGCAAGCTCAAGCTCGACGGCCCGTCGCTGGCCAAGATCTTCCTGGGTGAAATCAAGAAGTGGAACGACCCGGCGCTGGTCGCGCTGAACCCTGGCCTGACCCTGCCAGACACCGCCATCACCGTTGTTCGTCGCTCCGACGGCTCGGGCACCACTTACAACTTCACCAACTACCTGAGCAAAGTCAGCCCGGAATTCAACGAGAAGCTGAAGTTCGGCTCTACCGTTCAATGGCCAGTGGGCGTGGGCGGCAAGGGTAACGAAGGTGTTTCTGCTTACGTCAAGCAGATCAAAGGTTCGATCGGTTACGTAGAGCACTCCTACGCCACCACCAACAAGCTGGCCTACACCCAGCTGAAAAACGCCGCTGGCAAGTTCATCACGCCAGACGCCAAGGCTTTCGCTGCCGCTGCTGACACCGCTGACTGGGCGAGCGCCAAGGACTTCGGTCTGATCATGACCAACGCACCGGGCGAAGCGGCATGGCCGATCACTGCCACCACCTGGATCATCATGTACAAGCAGGCCAAGAACGAAGAGAAGAGCAAAGCTGCTTTTGACTTCTTCAAATGGTCCCTGGAAAACGGCCAGAAGCAAGCCGAAGAGCTGGAATACGTCGCTCTGCCGAAGTCGCTGGTTGAGCGTGTAGAGAACTACTGGAAAGCCGAGTTCAAGTAACAGCGCTTCAAGTTTGTAGCTCACCCCTGTCATCAGCCATGCAAGCTGGTGACGGGGGCTTTCCCTTGCGAGTGGATCGAAATGACTGAAAACACCCAATACCTGTCCGCCGAGCTTACCGCTGCCGAGTCCGACAGCGAAAAGCGCGCCCAGCGCGATCATCGCCATGACGTATGGTTCCGGCGTACCCTGCAGGCTTCGGGGATGCTGGTACTGATACTGCTGGGCTGTATCGCGGCATCTACTCTATGGGGTGGAAAGCTGGCTTTCGAAACCTTTGGTTTCGGTTTCCTGACCAGCACTGAATGGAACGTCAACGAAGGCAAGTTTGGCGCCCTGGTACCGATCTACGGCACCCTGGTGACCTCGTTTCTGGCCTTGTTGATCGCTGTACCGGTAAGTTTCGGTATCGCCATCTTCCTGACCGAAGTTGCACCGCCATGGTTGCGCATGCCAATCGCCTCGGCCATCGAGCTGCTGGCCGGTATTCCTTCGATCATCTACGGCATGTGGGGCCTGTTCGTTTTCGGCCCGTTCATGGCCGCACATATTTCTCCCTGGATCAACGACGTACTGGGCTCGCTGCCACTGGTAGGGGTGCTGTTCCAGGGGCCGCCACTGGGTATCGGCATGCTGACCGCCGGTATCGTCCTGGCGATCATGATCATTCCGTTCATTACCTCGGTAATGCAGGAAGTGTTCCGCACCGTACCGACCACCCTCAAGGAGTCGGCTTATGCGTTGG
This sequence comes from Pseudomonas sp. 21LCFQ010, assembly GCF_024129905.1. Taxonomy (NCBI): domain Bacteria; kingdom Pseudomonadati; phylum Pseudomonadota; class Gammaproteobacteria; order Pseudomonadales; family Pseudomonadaceae; genus Pseudomonas; species Pseudomonas sp. 21LCFQ010. The sequence continues at coordinate 136,245 of NZ_JAMYDZ010000002.1, forward strand.
GCGGAACCACCTGGGAAGTGGTCTGGGACATCGTCCTGCCTTACACCCGTTCGGCGGTGGTCGGCGGCGTGTTCCTCGGTCTGGGCCGCGCATTGGGTGAAACCATGGCGGTAACCTTTGTACTGGGTAACGCGATCCAGTTCTCCCCATCGCTGATGATGCCAAGCAGCTCGATTGCTTCGGTCATCGCCAACGAATTCAACGAGTCCTACACCGACCTGCACCGTTCGGCGCTGATCGCGCTGGGCTTTTTGCTCTTCGTTGTGACCTTTATCGTGCTGGCTCTGGCCCGCTTGATGCTGTCTCGCCTGTCGCGCAAGGAGGGCCTATGAGCGACAAGAAAGCCAACGAGAACCTGTACCGGGTTCGCGCGCTCAAGAACAACATCGCCATGGTGCTCAGCTGCGCCGCGACCGGCTTCGGCCTGCTGTGGCTGGTATGGATCCTGATTACCACCATCGTTGAAGGTGTCAGTGCTCTGAACCTGCAACTGTTCACCAGCATGACCCCGCCGCCGGGTGTCGAAGGCGGTCTGGCCAACGCCTTCTACGGCAGCATCCTGATGTCGCTGATCGGCCTGGTCATTGGTACTCCGATCGGTCTGATGGCCGGTGTCTGGCTGGCCGAGTTCGCCCGTTACTCCAAACTGGGCAACGCGGTGCGCTTTATCAACGACATTCTGTTGTCGGCGCCGTCGATCGTTCTGGGCCTGTTCGTCTACACCGTGGTGATCCTGCCGCTCAACAAATTCAGCGGCCACACCGTCGGTTTCTCGGCCATCGCCGGTGCTATTGCCCTGGCGCTGCTGGTGATCCCGGTGGTGGTACGGACCACCGACGAAATGATGCAACTGCAACCGACCACCATGCGTGAAGCCGCGCTGGCGCTGGGTGTGCCGCAATGGAAGCTGACCCTGCAGATCGTGCTGCGTGCCGCCAAGGCCGGTGTGGTCACCGGTGTGCTGCTGGCGCTGGCGCGGATCACCGGTGAAACCGCGCCGCTGCTGTTCACCGCGTTCGGTAACCAGTTCTGGAGCAGCGACCTGCTCAAACCGATCGCCAGCGTTCCGGTGGTGGTCTTCCAGTACGCGATGAGCCCGTACGACGACTGGCACTCCCTGGCCTGGGCTGGCGCACTGATCATGACCCTGTTCGTGCTGCTGCTGAGCCTCGCTTCTCGCTTAATTCTTCTGCGCAATAAGGCGTCCTGATGAACACTCTTTCTCTTGCGAACGAAAAAACCAAGATTCAGGTACGTGGCCTGGAATTCTTCTACAACGATCACAAGTCGCTCAAGTCCATCGACATGGTGATCCCCGAGAAGCGCATCACCTCGATCATCGGCCCGTCCGGCTGCGGCAAGTCGACCCTGTTGCGCGTGTTCAACCGTATCTACTCGATGTACCCCAAGCAGGAAGCGCGTGGCGAAGTCTTGCTCAACGGTGAGAACATCCTCGACCCTGGCTACTCGATGAACCGCCTGCGCAGCCACGTCGGCATGGTGTTCCAGAAGCCGGTGCCGTTCCCGATGTCGATCTTTGACAACATCGCCTACGCCATCCGCCACCACGAGAAACTCTCGCGTCGCGAGATGGAAGAGCGGGTGGAACAGGCACTGCGCGGCGCCGCGCTGTGGGATGAGGTCAAGGACAAGCTCAAGCAGAGCGCCACCGGTTTGTCCGGCGGTCAGCAGCAGCGTCTGTGCATCGCCCGGACCATCGCCCTGCGTCCGCAGGTGCTGTTGCTGGACGAACCGACCTCGGCGCTGGACCCGATCTCTACCGGTCGTATCGAGCAGTTGATCACCGAACTCAAAGAGCAGTTCACCGTGATCATCGTGACTCACAACATGCAACAGGCAGCACGTTGCTCGGACTACACCGCGTTCATGTTCCTGGGTGAACTGATCGAGCATGGCGACACCGACACCATGTTCACCAAGCCGAGCAAGAGTCAGACTGAAGACTACATCACCGGTCGCTTCGGCTGATTCATCGCGTCATTAGCGCTGTACCCATTCGCGGCTGAAGCCGCTCCTACACGGGTTGACCCCGTAGGAGCGGCTTCAGCCGCGAAGCATTTCTACGCGAAGCTTTTATCCCCGCTCCCCCATAAACGCCTCGATCCGCTCGCGCAGCCAGCGCTCGGCCGGGTCGTTGTCCATCACGCTCAGCCAGCTCATCGACAGGTCCAGCCCTGGTGTCTCGAAGGGCAGCGCCTCATCCCGCAGCAAGCCCAGCTCACTCATCGCCGTGGCGGTAAAGTCCGACAGGTTGGCAATCAGGTCAGTGCCGGCCAGCAGTGCGGGCAGGCTGGTAAAACGTGGCACCGACATCACCACCCGACGCTTGCGGCCGATGGCTTCCAGCCACTCATCGGCGAAGCTGCTGACGCTGGCTACATGCGAAACCACCACGTGTGGCCGTGAACAGTACTCGTCCAGGCTCATCGGCGTGGTCGAGTAGTCGGCGCGCACCACCCTTGGCTGACAGTTGCGCAGGCGCTTGCGTTTGGCATTGGCCGGCAGATCGCGGGTCAGGCAGACGCCTACGGTGATTTCGCCGGACATCAACAGCTCGGAGATATTCCAGTAGTCAGCGTGCTTGACCACCAGCACGACGTTTGGCGCTTCCTGGCGCAGGGCGCGGAGCAGGGCAGGCAGCAGACCGAACTCCACATCGTCCGACAGGCCGATACGAAAGGTCATGGTGCTTTGCGCCGGCTCGAACTCACGGGTCAGGCTCAAGGCCATGGACATCGCGTCCAGTGCCGGGGTCAGGTGGCGGAGGATCTCGTGGGCACGGGCGGTGGGTTCCATGCGGTGGCCGATCCTGACAAACAGCGGGTCGCCCAACAGATTACGCAGCCGGTTGAGCGCGGCACTGATCGTCGGCTGGCCGAGAAACAGCTTCTCGGCGGCACGGGTCACATTGCGTTCCTGCATCAGGGTTTCGAATACCACCATCAGGTTGATATCCGCCTTGCGCAGTTCATTACGATTCATCGAGAGGATTCCTTCAGCCGGACCCAACACGCCGGTCAGTCGCCGCCAAGTCTAAGAAGACTCAAGCGCTGACGTCCAGCGGCTGCCCGCATCGGGCATTAATCTTTTGTAATGGACTTTTCGGCATGGCAGGGCATTTTGCCGCCGCAGTGCGGACCTGCTCCGGTACATTGCCGGGTTCACCTACCTGTCTGGCGTGCGGGTTTCGCTCAAACGCCAGGCCCAGAAAAAGGAGTTGTCCGATGCAGGTTGCAAAGATCGCCGCCCTGGCGGCCGCCATCATCTTGCCCGGCGTGGTGCAGGCCGCCACCCCAAGCTACGGCGAACGTCTGGAAGGCTTCAGCTACCCGTACCCGCTCAAGCAGTTTGCCTTTGAGTCGCAGAACCAGAAACTGGAAATGGGCTACATGGACGTCGCACCGAGCGCCAAGGCCAATGGCCGCACGGCAGTGCTGATGCATGGCAAGAATTTCTGCGGCGCGACCTGGGAGGCGACCATCAAAACCCTGAGCGAGGCCGGTTATCGGGTCATCGCCCCGGACCAGATCGGTTTCTGCACCTCCAGCAAGCCTGGCCATTATCAGTACAGCTTTCAGCAACTGGCGCTCAACACCCGCGCCTTGCTCGATCAGTTGGGCATCGACAAGGTGGCGCTGGTCGGCCACTCCACCGGCGGCATGCTCGCCACCCGCTTTGCCCTGATGTATCCAGCGCAGACCGACAAACTGGTGATGGTCAACCCCATCGGCCTGGAAGACTGGAAGGCCGTCGGCGTGCCGTACCGCAGCGTAGACCAGTGGTATGAGCGGGAATTGAAAGTCAGTGCCGAAGGCATTCGCCAGTACGAGCAGAAAACCTACTACGACGGGCGCTGGAAGCCAGAGTACGACAAGTGGGTAGACATGCTCGCCGGGCTGTTCAACGGCCCTGGCAAGCAGGCCGTGGCGTGGAACTCGGCACTGATCTACGACATGATCTACACCCAGCCGGTGTACCACGAGTTTGCCAATCTCAAGGTGCCGACCGTGCTGATGATTGGCGACCGCGACACCACCGCCATCGGCAGCGATATCGCACCGCCTGAGGTCAAGGCGAAGATTGGCAAGTATGAGCAGCTGGGCAAGGATGTGGCCAAACTGATTCCCGGCGCCGAACTGGTCGAATTCAAGGGCCTGGGCCATGCCCCGCAGATGGAAGAGCCAGAGCGCTTTCACAAGGCCTTGCTGACCGGGCTGCAGTTGAAATAACTGCCTGTGCTGCATTCGTCGGCAACCGGCGCTCCGGTTGCCAGCGAATGTGCTGGGTACACAACTTGAATTGAATTTACCCTTGCCATTCGCCCTCGCAGGCAATCCGCGTTACCATCGGACGCTCAAATTCTGACCGTCAAGTCCACTGGCGGCTGTTTTCCGACTTTGCAGACTGCCGAGCCCAATGTCCGAAACCACACCCTCCGAGCCCCGTTTGCGTGCCCGTCTGAGCGCTTTTTTGCGTGCATTCTGGCCTGCGCCCCATGCCATTGATGCCCTTGAACGACTGCGCGCCAGCACCGGTGCGGCGCTGGGTATCCTGCTGGCTGCTGTGTGTGCCGCGTTCTGGCTCAACGGCAACGCCGCCCATGAACACGGCCTGCTGGCTCTGGCGCTGGTCGCGCCGTTGGGCGCCAGTGCGGTGCTGGTGTTTGCCGTGCCCGCCAGCCCGTTGGCGCAGCCTTGGTCGGTGGTGGGCGGCAATACCCTGTCGGCGCTGGTCGGCATTGCCTGCTGCAAGTGGATTCCCGATGCCAGCCTGGCCGCGGCGCTGGCTGTGGGGCTGGCAATCGCCGTGATGTTGTTGATGCGCTGCCTGCACCCGCCCGGTGGCGCCTCGGCCTTGCTGATGGTGCTGATGGGGTGCGACCGCTTCGAGTTCGCCTTCAGCCCGGTGCTGATCGACTCGTTGCTGATGGTGCTGGCCGGGCTGGTCTACAACAACCTCACCGGGCGCAGTTGGCCGCATCTGCCGCTGCCGGCCAAGGCGGCGCCGACCCATTTGCATCGCGCTGACCTGGATGCGGTGCTGGACCGCTACAACCAGATCCTCGACGTCAGCCGCGACGATCTGGAAGTGCTCCTTGAGCAGGTCGAGGCGCTGAACTTCCAGCGCTCGGTCGGTGATCTGCGGTGCCGCGATGTCATGACCCAGAACCCGCTGAGCGTCGGCCAGGAAACCTCGCTTCGCGAAGCCTGGGCGTTGATGCGTGAACGACGTATCAAGGCCTTGCCGGTCATCGACCGTCAGCAGCATTTGCTGGGCATTGTCACGGTTGCCGATTTCATGGGCCAGATCGACCTGGACGTGCACGATGGCATCGCCTGGCGCCTGCGCACCCTGGTGCGGCCGAAAAAGCACGATGAGGTCCGTACCGTGGGGCAGATCATGACCCGCACCGTGCGGGTGTCGAGCAGCGACCGGCTGCTGCTCGACCTGGTGCCGGTGTTCTCCGACAACGGTCACCGGCACATTCCGATCATCGACGACAAGCAACGCCTGGTAGGCATCATCACCCAGTCGGATCTGATTCGGGCTTTGTATCGCGCGGTGCGTAGCTGATGCTGCTGCCTTCGCGCTGACGCTGGGCCTGACCCAGGCGCAGCCCGACCCACGCCCAGAGCAATGCCAGCCCGGCGCCGATGTACATCGCCAGCGCCGGATGCTCACCGAGCAGATCCAGGCCGCGCTTGAGCCAGCCACTGAGCGCGTCGCCGCCGCGGTAGACCACGGTGTCGATGAAGTTCTTGGCCTTGTACTTCTGCTCGGCGGACACCACGGTGTAGAGCATTTCCCGGCCCGGCCGGACCAGCGCGTACTCGCCGGCGCGGCGTACCACCATCACCACTGCGAACACCGCAAACACCGGCGACAGCGCCAACAGCACGAACCCGCCAGCGATCAGCAGTGGTACCGCCACCAGCAGTACGGTCACCCCCAGCTTCTGGGCGATACGCCCGGTGACAAACAGCTGGGTAAAGATCGCCAGGCTTTGCACCAGCGTGTCGAGCAGGCCGAACACCTGGGTCTGGGTAGTGCGGTCAGGAAAATGGCTGGCAACGATACGCGCCTGCTCGAAGTACAGAAAGGTGCTGGCGCTGGCCAGCAGGATCACGAACAGGGCAATGCCGAGCAGAAACGGCGAGCGAAGCACCGCCGTGGCACCGGCAAACGGATTGCCGCCCAGCGGTTTGTCGCGTTGCTCAGCGCGATCTTCTTCCAGCGGCTCACGCTCACGCCAGCGCAGCAGGCTCAAGGCCGCCAGCAGGCTACCAGCCAGGAACAGGGCGGCCAGCAGCAATAACCCGGCATGCCCCAGCGGCGCCACCAGCACAGTGCCCAACAGCGGGCCGAGCAGGCCGCCGAAACTGGCGCCACCGGCCATCAGGGCAAATACCCGCCGGGCCTGCGCGCTGCTGAACACATCGGCCAGCACGCTCCAGGCCAGCGAGATGCTCAGCAGGTTGAACACCGACAGCCATACATAGAACGTTCGCCCGGTCCAGACGTTATCTGGATCGCGTTGGATGAGCAGGGCAAAGACCAACAGGTTGAGGACGAAAAACCCGAATACCGCACTGAGCAGCGCTCTGCGGCTCAGTCGTGAAGCCAGCAGGCCGAACAGCGGCAGGGCGGCCAGGGTGGCGATGAAGGTGGCGGTAAACAGCCATTGCAGGTTATCGACCCCGCCGGCCAGCCCCATCACTTCGCGCACTGGGCGCAACATGAAATAGCCGGTGAACAGCAGCATGAACATGGCCAGGCCCAGGCTGACGACTCGTTCTTCACCGGGGCTGACATTCAATAGCCGGCGCAGGCGGGCAGCGAATGCAATGGGCATGGGTCAGCCGATCAGGTCAATGAGCGACTGGCGCTGCGCAGCATTGAGTGGCTCGCCAAACCCGGCGAGCAAATTGTCGCGCTGGCGAGTCGGTCGGCCAGTGGCGGGAATCACCGCAGTGACTGCCGGGTCGCTCAGGGCAAAGCGCAGAAACGCCTGGGCCCAGGACATGATGCCGACATCGGCGGCCCAGCCTGGCAGCGGTTTGTTCTGCACGCGGGCGAACAACTTGCCGTCATCGAAGGCCCGATTGACCAGCACCGCGACGCCCAGCTCGCGGGCGACCGGAAATACGGTTTTTTCCGCGCCGCGAGTCGACACTGAATAATTGACCTGAACAAAATCCGGACGGCTCTGGCGCAACACGGCTGCCAGTTCTGCATGGCCGTGTTCCAGATAGTGGGTCACTCCGCTGTAGCGGGTCTTGCCCTCGGCCTTGAGGTCATTGATCAGCGCCAGTTGGGTCTGCCAGTCCTGCAGGGTGTGCACCTGCAGTAGCTCAACCTTGTCGGTGCGCAGCGCGTCCAGTGAACGCTGAAATTGCGCCAGCCCGGCCTGGCGGCCGTGCGCGGCCAGTTTGGTGGCCAGAAACGCCTTGTCACGCAGGCCCAGCTCGGCGAGCAGGTCACCCAGCACTGTTTCGGCGCGGCCATAGCCGGGCGCCGTGTCGATCAGGGTCGAGCCGCCGGAGAAAAAGGTCTTCAACACTTCACGCAGCGGATCGCGTTCAGCCTGGCTGGTGCCGACATCGAAACTGCCCGAGGTGCCCATGCCGATCACCGGCAACGGCTCGGCGCTGGACGGGACAGCGCGGGTCTGCGGCGGGGCACCGCTCAACGGTGGATTGAGCGGCGTCGCAAAGCGCCCGGCACCGCTGACCAGAAACCCGGCCCCTAACACCGCCATGCCACCCAATACCGCTCTGCGAGTCGCCATCCATAGCCTCCTGCGAATGAGAACTGCTCACTACATTCGTTGCAGTCTATACGTTGGTGCATCGATTGATGGCAATGTTCCGACCGCAGGGGCTGAATGCTGATAGCCCTGTAGGACCGGCTTCAGCCGGGAACCCTTCCGCGGATCGCCGCCCGGCTGCTCCTACAGCGGCGCCTCAGCTCAACAACTGCTCGAATGCCTTGTCTGCCTCCAGCACAGCCGGCAGGCTGTCGAACAACCGGTCCAGATCGACGCCTTCGAACAGTGGGCCGCTGATCGCTTCGCGGGCTTGCGGGGTCGGGCCGCCATGTTCGTTCAGGGCATCGGAAATCACGATGGACTGGGCGATGATCCGTGGCAGCGGGGCGTTGTCGGGTGCCTGCATGGGCCGGGCCTGAAAAGCGATGGCTTGTTGAATCACCTTGGGCAGGTTCCAGCGCTTGGCCAACTCTGCGCCCACCTCCGGATAGCCGAAGCCCAGTTGCAGGGTCTCGTTGGCCACCCGGCCGGACGATCCGGATCTTGCAGCGCTGTTCAGACGTTCAGCCACCGCTGGGGCGCCGGTCTGGATCAACAGTTCGCCGATGTTGTGCATCACCCCGCACGTGAAGGCAATTTCGGCGTCGGCGCCGCTTTGCTTGGCCAGCAGCCGGGCCACGCCCGCGACCTGAAAGCTGGTCAGCCAGAAGCCTTTGAGATCGAAGTTGGGCACCGCCTTGAACGCGCCGGTTACCGCTGAAGCCAGCACCAGTGTGCGCAGGGTATTGAAGCCCAGGCGCATCGCAGCATCTTCGATGCTCGACGATTCTCGCGACCCGCGAAACCGTGCCGAGTTGGCCAGCCGCAGGATCTTCGCGGAGATCACCGGGTCTTTTTCGATATTGCGTGAAACACTTTCCAGGTTGGACGAAGGATTGTCGAATTGCAGCAACAGATCCTGGGCAACCTTGGGGATGCTGGGCAGGCTCTGCAGGTCGGCAAACAGTTTTTCAATCTCCATGGGGCGCATCCTCATCACGTCGGGATGATTGCAACGATAGTCAGTATTTCCAGGCTTGCACGGGTCGTGCGTCAGGTTGAGAAACAATCCACACGCGGGTGCAGAACCCGGCTTCAATGCCGATAACATCCGGTAGGCAACATACGCGCTGGCAGGCCATGCGGCTTTTTCATGACCGATGGACGTTTTGTCATGAAATACAGCCGTTGCTGTGATATCAAGAGGCCGTTATGGGCTCTATACCGGTTATACCTATACCTTGTGTGCCGCAGGATTGGCCGGGTAACACCCCTGTTTAAAAAAGTGCCTGCCTCCCTGATGCAGCCCTGTGGAAAGAGTCAACATGATGAGAAGTCTGGGTTTCAGCAAGAAGATCCTGCTGGCGGCGGCACTGACCGTGGGCGTGGCGTTTACCGTATTTATCGTGGTCAATGACTACCGGCAACGGCAGACATTGAAGACCAACGTGCTGGGCGAATTGCAGCAGTTGGGGACATTGACCACTCAGAATATCCAGACCTGGCTGGAGGGGCGTGGCCAACTGGTGCAGTCGATGGGCCAGCAGATCGCTGCTGACGGCAAGGAACAAGCGCAGTTGCGCCGGGCAATCAACCTGCCGGCCTACACCGAGAACTTCCTGTTGAGCTACTTCGGTGGCGCTGATGGCGTGATGTTCTCCATCCCCGCCGGTAACCGCCCGGCCGACTATGACCCACGTGCGCGGGGTTGGTACAAGGCGGCGCAAGGCGCGGGCAAGACCATCGTGACCGAACCCTACATCGCCAGCTCCAGCGGAAAACTGGTAGTCACCGTTGCGACCCCGGTCAGCCAGCAAGGGCAAATGATCGGTGTTGCAGCGGCCGACATCAGCCTGGAGAGCATCAGCAAGACCATCAATTCGCTGAACTTTGGCGGTCATGGTTATGCGTTTATTGTCAGCGCCGACGGCAAGATCCTGATTCACCCGGACGCCAATCGGGTGCTCAAGCCGCTCAGCGAGGTCTACCCGGACAACACCCCGAAGGTCGCGGCAGGTGTCAGCGAAATCGAGTCGGCCGACAAGGCCGAGATCATTGCTTTTACCCCGGTCGAAGGGCCGACATCGAGCCGCTGGTATGTGGCCTTGGTGCTGGAGCGTGACGCGGCCTATGCGATGCTCGGCGAATTCCGCAGCTCAGCCATCACTGCGATGCTGGTGGTGGTGCTGGCGGTGATCTTGATTCTGGGGCTGCTGATCCGCGTGCTGATGCAGCCGTTGCACCAGATGGGCAGTGCGATGCGTGACATTGCGGCGGGCGAGGGCGACCTGACCAAGCGCCTGAATATCACCTCCCAGGATGAATTCGGCGAGCTGGCGCGTTCGTTCAACCAGTTCGTCGAGCGGATCCACACCTCGATCCGGGAAGTGGCGTCGACCGCCGCGCAACTGGGCGATGTGGCCAATCAGGTGGTCCAGGCTTCCAACTCATCGATTGGCAGTTCCGACGAGCAGGCGCACCGTACCGAAAGCGTGGCGGCGGCAATCAATGAACTGGGGGCTGCCGCCCAGGAAATCGCCCGCAATGCGGCGCAGACCTCGCAGAAGTCTGGCGACGCCAGCCAACTGGCCGGTGACGGCCGTCAGGTGGTGCAGCAATCGATTGGCGCGATGAACGAGCTATCAGCCAAGATCAGTGAGTCCTGCGCGCGTATCGAGGCGCTTAACGGCAAGACCGCCAATATCGGTCAGATTCTCGAAGTGATCACTGGTATTTCCCAGCAGACCAACCTGCTGGCGCTCAACGCCGCCATCGAAGCGGCGCGGGCCGGTGAAGCCGGGCGTGGTTTTGCTGTGGTCGCCGATGAAGTGCGCAACCTGGCGCACCGCACCCAGGACTCGGCGCAGCAAGTGCAGGGCATGATCGAAGAACTGCAGACCGGTGCCCGGGACGCGGTAACGACCATGCTGGCGAGCCAGCGTCACAGCGAGTCCAGTGTCGACATCACCAACCGCGCCGGTGAACGTCTGGGCAGCGTGACTCAGCGAATCGACGAGATCAATGAGATGAACCAGTCGGTGGCCGCCGCCACAGAACAACAGACGGCGGTGGTCGAGTCGATCAACATGGACATCAGCCAGATCAACAGCCTCAACCAGCAAGGCGTTGATAACCTCAAGCTGACCTTGCAGGCCTGCAACTCGCTGGAGCAGCAGACCCGTCGTTTGCAGCAGTTGGTAGGCTCGTTCCGCATCTGAACCGCAGCGCCTGAACGATTGCTGATCGCAGGCGCATGTCATTGAATTGGCAACAAATTGTGATACAAGCGCGGGGCGGTACACTGCGTTGCACCGCGCGGCCGCAGCCTGTCATCCGCCAGGCTGCTCGGCATCAAGTCTGCTGGTCATTTTGGGAGCCTCTGCATGTTGCACCGCCTAGTGCGTCTGCTGGTGTCTGTCGTTAGCCTGGCATTGTGTCTGCTGACCAGCGCTCACGGCCAGGAGCAAGCCATCCGCTTCGGCCTGCTGTCCACCGAGTCCAGAGAAAACCTGCACGCCATCTGGCAGCCGTTGCTCGACGACATGACGCGCCAGACGGGCTTGCCGGTGGAGGCGGTGTTTGCCAGTGACTACGCCCACTTGATCGAAGGCATGCGGGCGCAGCGCATCGATGTTGCCTGGTTGGGGAACATGGCTGCGGTGGAGGCGGTGGATCATTCCGGTGCCGAGGTTTTCGCCCAGACCGCCATGGAACACGGTATGCCTGGTTATTACGGTCTGCTGATCGCGCGTAAAGACAGCCCGGTCAATAACGTCGGCGACTTGCTGCGCCTTGCACCGCAACTGACCTTTGGTAACGGCGACCTGAATTCGACTTCAGGTTATCTGGTGCCCGGTTATTACGTTTTCGCTCGCCAGCAGGTTGACCCGGCCAAGGCGTTCAAGCGCACCGTCAATCAGAGCCACGAAGCCAATGCGCTGGATGTTGCCAACGGTAAACTTGATGCCGCAAGCTTCAACAGCGAAAACTGGGACCGCCTGCAACTGACCCATCCCGAGCAATTGAGCCAGTTGAAGATCATCTGGAAATCCCGGTTGATCCCTTCGGACCCGGTCCTGTGGCGCACGTCGCTGAGCCAGCAGAGCCGAGCAAAAATTCGCAGCTTCCTGCTGAGCTATGGCGCTAACGAGCATGAAAAAGCGGTGCTCAAAGGGCTGCAGCAAACCTCGTTCATTGCCTCGGACAACGATCAGTTGCTACCGATCCGCCAGTTGCTGTTGTTCAAGCAGCGCACTGAAGTGGCGGCCAGCACGCTGAGCGTTGATCAGAAAAAAGCCCGATTGCGCGCCATCGACGCTGAGCTGGCCCGTTTGCAGGATCGTATCAGTGTGCCTGGCAAGCAAAGCGGGCCGTGACCTTCAGTAGCAGGGCACTATGGATTCTGCTGCGCAGCGATTATCATTCGCCGCGTTCGAATCATCGTACAAGAGGACAGGGCATGCCGGGCAGGTTGATCTATCTCATCGGGCCGTCCGGCTCCGGCAAGGACAGTTTGCTCGATGCCGCCCGCGATAGCCTGGCAGCACGCGGCTGTAAGGTAGTACGCCGGGTCATCACCCGTTCTGCCGAAGCGGTGGGCGAGGCCGCCGAGGCAGTCAGTGTCGAGCAGTTCCAGCACCTCAAGGCCCAAGGCGCGTTTGCCCTGGATTGGCAAGCCAATGGGCTGCATTACGGCATCCCCATCGAAATAGACCAGTGGCTGGCGGCCGGCAACGATGTACTGGTCAATGGCTCACGCGGCCACCTGCACGCCACCCGGCAACGCTACCCCGATCTGTTGGCGATCCTGCTTACCGTCGATCCTGACATCCTGCGCCAGCGCCTGCTGGCCCGAGGCCGCGAGCCGCTGGCCGAAATCGAAGCGCGCTTGCAGCGCAATGCGCGCTTTGCCAGTGAACTGTTGGCCGAAGCGCCGGATGTACGACTGCTGGATAACTCCGGGGCGTTGCAGGGCAGCGTGGGGCAGCTTTTGGCATACATTGGAGGCGCTACGCCTTATTGACCTATCTCGACATCTTGCTTTGGCTGATAGAAGGGGACGTTGCCTTCGCCTATGGACAGTTGATACTGGGTGCCGCAAGGGTCTCCATATGAGTTCCGGCAGCCACGAATGCGCGGGTCTTCGATGTAATTGCCGTTCCAGCGGCCCTGACTTTCGATGCTTCCGTCCAGGGCTATGCGCTTCATTTCGTAGGCGATTGCATTATCAAGATCAAATAAATATTTGCGCTGATAGTTGTCGGTGTAGAAGAACTTCACGCCCTGGAATGATGTTCGGACGAAGTCTTGGTATAGGGTGTGCCCCGACGGGTTGGTAATACGCAGAAAGCCGTTGCCATCATTGGTATATGGATGTTCGAGCCGTCTGGCTTCCGACTCGGTGAGCGGCGGGCCGATCGCTAAATCAATGCAGGTCGTGAAGTTCCGGGAGGCTTCAAGGCTTGGGATCTGAGTGAGCTCGTACTCAGGGTAGTTGCCAGAGATATTGATCTTTTCGCCGGTTTTTTTTGACGGCCATTTTTTCAACTCATGAATACATTCGTTTGCGGTTGGCTTTTTAAGGGCTGGCGCAGCCTCTCCTGCGAATGCAGAAACAGAGGCCAGGGTGGTCGCTGCTGAAAGCAGGAGGCTGGCAGAGATCGTGCGAAACAGGGTCATGATATCGGTCCTTGAGATCAGGTGAGTCGTCATGAGGCATGCAGGTCATTGGCACAGGTCGCGATGCCCTGAGTGATTATCGTCAGTGGCTGACGCTAACACCGCTATCAGAACTGCCAGTTCATCAGTTGATGGGGCTTTGGGCATACCGCCACGCTCTTCGGAGTAACGCACTGCATGGGGAATGCGATACAAAGGCCGGGCAACGGCTCCTTACAGCGCGTGCGCCAGCCCCATCCACAGCGGTAAGGTCACCACCGACAGCAGTGTGGTCAGGGCAATCGCCGAGCTGGTCTTCTGGCGGTCTTGCTGGGTCGTGGCGAAGGCCAGCACATTCACCCCGCTGGGTCCTGCGGCCATCAGCACCAGCACCGCACGCGGCATGCCCGTGATACCCAGCACTACGCAGGCCAACAGCACCAGCAGCGGCATCAGCACCAGTTTGGCGAAGGTGATGCTCAGCGCCTCACGGGTCGGGGTCAGGCGGTAGCCGGACAGGTTGGCGCCCAGCACCAGCAACGAGCAGGGCAGGGCGGCCTGGGCCAGCCAGTTGCTCAACTGATCGGCCCACAGCGGCAGATGCAAACCCGACAGATTGACCGCCATGCCGGCCAACAGGCCGATGATGATCGGGTTGGCCAGGCTGGCAATTAGCGAGCGTGCGTTGAACGCCGCCGAGCCGGTAACGGTTTCGTAGAGGCTGTGGAAGCTGAACAGCAGCAGGCTGTGGATCGAGATTACCGTGAACAGCAGCAACAGCCCCGGCGGGCCGAACAGCGAGCCTACCAACGGAATGCCGATCAGGATGTTGTTGGAAAAGCTCGCGGTCAGGCCGAATGGCGTGGGGCGCTGGCTCCAGCGGTGGCTCAGCAGATTGATCAGGATGAAGATCAGCAGCGCCGGTACGAAATACGCAGCCAGCACGCTGAGGTCCAGCCCCTCGTGCAGCGGTGCCTTGATCATCCCGGTAAACAGCACCATGGGCATGAACAGCTTGAACGCCAGGGTGCTCAGCGCCTTGGCATTTTCACCGGCGATCACCTTGCGCAGGCCCAGCCCGTAGCCGAGTACGATCAACAGGAAAATGGGCAGGATCGCCTGGATAACGGCCACGGCACGGTTCCTTCTGATGAGTTTCAGGCACTGAGGGCGGGCAGTATGCCGGGCTGTGATTCGCAGCGCACCTGTCTAACCCGGTCGTTTGCGAACGAGAGCAGGAAAAGGCGAAAAAGATAGTGCGTGACTTGGTTGTTAAATTTGATGTTATATTGTTTCAAATTTGCCAGGCCCAGGCCGATGCCCGAGTAAACTCTGGCCTGAACGAGACGTACGCCATCATGACCAGCTCCCTCCCCGACGTAGCCCTCACTGAAATCTCCGCCGCTCTGATGCCTCTGGACTGGGTGGGCATGCAGGGCATCGAACTGCCCCTGCGCCTGGATGAACCCGGCCAGAAGTACCCACTGCATGCCAGTGCCGACGTGCAGGTCGAGCTTGCCGATCCGAGCGTCAAAGGCATTCACATGTCGCGCTTGTATCGCTTGCTCGATGGCTTTGCCGAGCATCAGACCCTGACGGTGCAAAGCGTGTACGCGCTGCTCGAAGCGATGGTCGAGAGTCATGCCGACTGTCGCTCCAGCCGCGCCCGGTTGCGTCTGGCCTTCAGCCTGCTGTGCCGTCGCCCGGCGCTGGTGACAGCGGGCCTGAGCGGCTGGAAGTCCTATCCGGCCACGCTCGAAGCGGTCTGGAGCAAAGGCCGTCTGCAATTGGACGTGACCGTAGAGGTGACCTATTCATCGACCTGCCCGTGCTCGGCGGCGCTGTCGCGGCAGTTGCTCGAAGAGGCGTTTCGCACCCGCTTTGCCGGCCAGGCCGCGCTGGACCCGGGCGAGGTGGCGGTATGGCTGCGCGAGAACGGCTCCCACGCCACCCCGCACAGCCAGCGCAGTGTGGCGCGGGTGCAGGTGCGTATTCCCGAGCAGGCTGACGGCCTGCGCCTGATGGAACTGATCGACACCACCGAGCGTGCCCTCGGTACCCCGGTGCAGACCGCGGTCAAACGGGCCGACGAGCAGGCCTTTGCGCGCCTCAACGGGCAGAACCTGATGTATGTCGAAGACGCCGCGCGCAAGATCCAGCAGGCCCTGGAAGGGCGCTTTGCCGCCTCCAGCGTCAGCGTGCGCCACCTGGAAAGCCTGCATCCCCACGATGCGGTGGCCCAGACCTCCAACTACCTGAGCTGAGGATAACCGTGTGATCCGCAAGAACCCGTCCGGCCACCTGCCGGTCATTGCCGAGTCAGCCTACATCGACAAGACCGCGATCATCTGCGGCAAGGTCATCATCCACGACAACGTGTTCGTCGGTCCTTACGCGGTCATCCGCGCCGACGAGGTGGATGCCAGCGGCGATATGGAGCCGATCGTCATCGGTGCCAATTCCAATATTCAGGACGGCGTGGTGATCCACTCCAAGTCCGGGGCGGCGGTGACCATCGGCCAATACAGCTCCATCGCCCATCGCTCGATTGTTCACGGCCCCTGTGAAGTCGGCGACCGGGTGTTCATTGGCTTCAACAGCGTGCTGTTTAACTGCAAGGTCGGCGACGGCAGTGTGGTGCGCCACAACTCGGTGGTCGATGGCCGCGACCTGCCGGCCAGTTTCTACGTGCCGTCCACCACGCGCATCGGCCCGGCCACCGACCTCCGTCAATTTCCGCCGGTCAGCGTGTCGGCCTCGGAGTTCTCGGAGGACGTCGCGCGGACCAATATCGATCTGGTGCGCGGCTACAAGGCGCTGCAAAACGAATTCTGATGACTCGGGGGGCATTGCCATGACTGAACAGGAACTGCTGGCCCAGCCGGCCGAGCGCTACATGGATGGCACTCAGCAGGCGTTCTTTCGTGAACTGTTGATGAGCCAGCGCACTGAACTGCAAACACGGATTTCCAGCGAGTTCATCGACCTGCGAGAATACCAACCCGCCAGCGACCTGGCTGACATTGGCGCCGCCGAAGAGCAGCGCCAGTGGCAACTGCGGGTGCTGGAACGCGAGAAGAAACTGCTCGACAAGATCGACGAGGCACTGGAGCGGCTGGTCCGTGGCGAGTTCGGCTGGTGCGCCGAGACCGGCGAACCGATCGGTCTGAAACGCCTGCTGCTGCGTCCCACGGCCAGTTTGTGCATTGAGGCCAAAGAGCGCCAGGAGCTGCGCGAGCGGCATCAGCGCGATCATTTGTAGCTGCGGCTTGAGCCGCGAGAACTTCACGCCGCCCGGCTGCTCCTGGGTAAACCACACGGCATCACACACCACCCCTTACCACGGACATCACCGCTTCATGACCACCGTTGTTGCCCCCAAGCCAGCTTCAAGACTGCGCTCGATCGACGCCCTGCGCGGGTTGATCATTCTTTTCATGCTTCTGGACCACGTGCGCGAAACCTTCTTTCTGCATCGCCAGGTCGGCGACCCGATGGACGTCGCCAACACCGCTCCGGAGCTGTTCTTCAGCCGGACTCTGGCGCACCTGTGTGCGCCGTTGTTTGTGTTTCTGACCGGCCTGTCAGCGTTTCTGTTCGGTGAAAAATACAGCGGGCGCGGTGATGTGTCGGCGTTTCTGTTCAAGCGCGGTCTGTTTCTGGTGGTGCTGGAGTTCACCCTGGTCAACTTCGCCTGGACCTTCCAGTTCCCGTTTTCGGTTATCTACCTGCAGGTGATCTGGGCCATCGGCCTGAGCATGATTGCCCTGTCAGCGCTGGTCTACCTGCCGCGTGCCGCGCTGATCGGCCTCGGGGTACTGATCGTCGCGGGTCACAACCTGCTCGACGGCCTGCACTTCGGTATCGAGTCGGCCCTGCATGTACCGTGGGCAATCCTGCATGACCGTGGCTGGATCGAGGTCGCCCAAGACCTGCGCCTGCGGACCTCGTATCCGGTGTTGCCGTGGATTGGCGTTATCGCGCTGGGCTACGCCGCCGGCCCGTGGTTTGCCAGCCAGGCAGACGCCGCCAGCCGGCGCAGCAAGCTGCTGTTCTCAGGCCTGGGCCTGCTGACGTTGTTTGTCCTGCTGCGTCTGCTCAACGGTTATGGCGAGAAACCCTGGAGCGTTGGCGAAACCGGCGTGCAGACGCTGATGAGCTTCTTCAACATCACCAAATACCCGCCGTCGCTGCTGTTCATCA
Source organism: Pseudomonas sp. 21LCFQ010 (assembly GCF_024129905.1). Classification (NCBI taxonomy): domain Bacteria; kingdom Pseudomonadati; phylum Pseudomonadota; class Gammaproteobacteria; order Pseudomonadales; family Pseudomonadaceae; genus Pseudomonas; species Pseudomonas sp. 21LCFQ010. The sequence goes on from NZ_JAMYDZ010000002.1 coordinate 153,934, forward strand.
GCCTGACCCTGGGCATCGGCCTGCTGATCCTGATCGCCTTCGAACGCTGGCAGCAGCGCGCCTGGCTCAAACCGTTGGTGATCTTTGGCGCGGCACCCATGTTCTTCTACCTGCTGCACCTGTACGTGCTGAAAGTCCTCTACCTGATGGCCGTGGCGCTATGGGGCACCAATCAGGGCAAGTACTTCGGTTTCGACGGCATGGGCGCGGTGTGGCTGGCCTCAGTGCTGCTGGCCGTGGCGCTGTTCCCGGCGGTGCGCTGGTTCGCGACGCTAAAGGCGCGGCGCCGGGATATTGCCTGGTTGAAGTACCTCTGACATTGCACTATCACCTTGAGTCTTTCCCGCCCCATGGATTCGGGCGGGAGAGATGTCAGGGCAATCAATGAAAACACGCCAGCCAATGCCTTCTTGCCTGGATGGTTGGGAGCATCACGGGACTGTCCGTTGAGGGGGGCGAACTGGAGCAATGACAGGTTTAGCCTTCTGTAATGAAATGATTCGGCTGTGCAGGATGAAAAAAGCCAGTGCCAGCGTTGAGGCCTGTAGGTGAAGAAGTAATGTTATTTTTTCATAATCCCAGTTAATGGCGTAGACGATGGGTATCAACATTCCCAGCATAAGAGCGTTGATTATTAATTGTGGAGCGGTGGTGCGGTTCAATGCTCTTAAGTGTCCTGTTGCAAGTGCCAGGAAAGCGCTGCAGCTCGTGAAGGTTATGAGGCTCCATGCAAGGCTTTTATCATAGATGACGGAGTTGTTACTGTAGAGGCTGAAGATTTTTTCGCCGGTAAAAATGATTATGACTGTGATTGTCGTGCTAAGCGCGGCGGTCCAGATCAGTCCGTGACGGTAGTTGCTTTTTTTCTTTGAAAGCTCTGAGCTTGTGTAAATGCTATGCACCTGACTGAATGCCAGAGACGGAATGGTCAGCAGAGTGATGATGCTCATCGTGACGGATAGCTCTTTGTTGAGGCTTAAGTTTGTAGCTGCAAGCCGCTCCACGACTAGAAAGAAATATATTTTTTGCCCGATCATTCCTCCGGCAATGGCCGCCCCTTTTTTTAGTAATGGAGAGGCCACACAGGCTGCGTTGCTTACTGAAAAGCGACGATAGCCCTTGTTGATGCTCAAAAAGCTGATGAGTGACAGCGTTTCTGTAACCGGAAAGTAAGCGAGTGCGTAGTATTTAAAATGCTCTGGCGGGCAGCAAGAAAATGATGCGGTCAGATAAATGATGCCGGTTATCGTGATCAGGGTTTTCAATTTGGCCGATTGTTGAGCTTTGCCGGTCGCCTCGGAAAATGACTGTAAGAAGATGTTGATTGGCAGAAGCGTGGCGGCCGGAATATAAATGATCGATAGATTTACCAGGGTTGCACTGCCTAGAATCTCGGCGCTCGGCAGCTGAAGAACGATCGCCAAGGCAATGGTGCACAGCAAACAAGCGATGAAGCCCAACGCCAGCGAAAGGGTAAAACCGCCTGAGAAAAACTCATCCATTTTTTCAGCGTCTATTTTGATCCTTGCTACGGTGTTGCTGACTGTGGATAGCAGCACCGGTATCGTCGCAGCAATAATAGAAAAAAATGCAATCGTGTAAGAAACGATCGCCAGCGCGTCGGGGGCGGTATAAGCAATCAGCGAGAAAAGTGTGGAAATACCGAGCAAAGGGAACGCACGGGTAATCACAAAAGACGGCAGAGAGGTCGCTGCGAATGCACTGTAGTTCATGACGTACCCTCCCGGATAGAAAGTATGTGGTTTTCCTCCATTGGGCAGCGGTGTGCTGCACGTTCGATTTTTTTGGGTAGCGACGCCGCTGCAAAGGGGGGCGAGACGCGCTGTGATGTAGGGGCTTTTTGAGCGATGTGTATGAAATTTCGTACATCGATAAACATGCAGTGATTTAAAAACACTGTCTGAGTTGCTGAAGAGTTAGCAGGCCGTGACTGAACATCGCACAAGGGACGCAGGACATGAGCAAGTTTCTTGCTGGCTCTCATTAGAGGACATCGGCTGGCCGGCAACTTCAATTCGGACGGACGAGCCTATTGCTCGCAGCGCCCGATGATCCTCTTGGATGGCCTTGCGCGCCATCTTGCAGGCAATAAAAAACCCGCCGAAGCGGGTTCTTTGTCCCAGACCATTCCAACTCCCTGTCGGCAGTATCCTTTCACGGTCGATCGTCCTTGATCCTGGTGAGCTCCCTGTTCACCAGTGGTTGGATCCAAATATAGGCTTGTCGTCGGGCGGAGCAAATGGCAATTGTTCTCTGCCGCGTGTAAGCCTTTGGCTATCCGTTTGTCAGCCACGGTCTTGCGATCCTGGCAGAGTCAGTTGAACAGTGGATGACCTCGCAACTGCGCCACCGCCATGTCCACGAACGCCCGCACCTTGGCCGGTGCGTGGCGGCCTTGTGCGTAAAGGACATAGACCGGCACTGGCGGTTCTTCGAAGTCGCTCAGCACGATCTCCAGGCTGCCTTCGCGCAGCGCCGGGCCGATCTGGTAGTGCAGGATCTTGGTCAGGCCCCAGCCGGCCCTGGCCGTGGCAATCGCTGCTTCGTTGGTGTTGCATTGCAAGGCGGGCGTGACTAGCAGACGCTGTGCGGATGCGAAGCGCCATTCCGGTGACGACCAGGCACTGTCGGAGACGACGATTCGGTGCTCCTTCAGATCGGCAGGCGTCAGCGGGGTGCCGTGGCGCTGCAGATAAGCGGGCGACGCGCAGATGACCCGGCGCATGGTGCCGACCTGGATCGCGGTGAAGCCTGAATCGGGCAAGTGGCCGATGCGGATCGCCACGTCCATGCCCTCATCGACGATGTTGACCGGGCGGTCGATGAAGAAGGTTCTGGCGCGCATGCCGGGATAGGTATCGAGGTAGGCGGTCACGATGGGCAATACGTGCATCTGGCCGAACATCACCGGTGCAGTGATCGCCAGGGTGCCGGAAGGCTCGGCGTAGTGCCCGGCGGCCGATGCCTCGGCTTCGGCAATCTCGCTGAGAATCCTGCGGCAATCGTCCAGGTAGCGCTGACCCGCTTCGGTGGTTTTCACCGAGCGGGTGGTGCGCACGAACAGCCGGGCGCCGATCAGTTCTTCCAGCGCCGCAACACTGCGGGTCACCGCCGGTGCACTCATGTGCACCAGGCGGGCGGCCTTGGCGAAGCTTTGAGTTTCCGCCACTTTGACAAAAACGCGCATCGCTTGCCAACGGTCCATCGGTCTTCCTTATCGCAGCTCAGGGGGGCGAGCAGGCTCAGAAACCAAAGCTGCTCAAACCTTGATGATCGTCCGGGCGGCGTCCCAGTGGCCAGCGGAATTTGCGTTCGGCTTCGCTGATCGGTTGTTCGTTGATGCTCGCATGGCGCTCGCGCATCAGACCGTCTTCGGCAAATTCCCAGTTTTCGTTGCCGTAGGCGCGGAACCATTGGCCGCTGTCGTCGCGGTACTCATAGGCATAGCGCATCGCGATGCGGTTGCCGCTGAAGGCCCAGAGTTCCTTGATCAGCCGGTACTCCAGCTCGCGATTCCACTTGCGGGTCAGAAAGGCTTCGGCGTCGCTGCGGTTGCTGACGAACTCGACGCGGTTGCGCCAGCGGGTGTCGAGGGTATAGGCCTGCGCGACCTTGGCGGCGTCGCGGCTGTTCCAGCCATCTTCGGCCAGGCGGACTTTCTCGATGGCGGTCTGTTCGTTGAACGGTGGCAGCGGTGGACGGGACATGGTTGAACTCCTGATGGGATGGAACAGGTCATAGCGCAAGCTGGATGGGGGTGTGTTGATCTGCCGGAACCGCACAGCAGATCAGTACTTCATCGTCCTTGAGTGTTGCTTGAGGCTCCTTGAGGTACGTGACATCGCCCTTGAGCACACGGGTGCGGCAGGTCCCGCAATGCCCCTCACGGCAACTGAACTCGGGTGCCAGGCCACGTGCCTCGGCCAACTCCAGCAAGGTCCCGGAGTCGGGCTGCCAGCGCGCTTCTTTTTGTGAGTTCATGAACATCACCTTGACCGGCGTGGTCGCCGGCGGCAGCCGGGCAGGGACGTTGGCAGACTGCTGTGTGCTGCGCTGCAGCGAGCCGGGGCCGAACGCTTCGGCATGGATGCGCTCATCCTCGATGCCATAGCCGCGCAGCCCGTCATACAGCGCCTGGCTAAAGCCGGCAGGGCCGCACAGGTAGAACTGGTAATCGCCAAACGGCAGCACCTGGCTGAGCAGCGCCATGTCGATGCGTCCATGGGCTTCATAGTCGATGCCGGCTTGGGCAGCACCGGTATCGCTCAGCACCCGGATCAGCTTTACCGAGCCTTTCGCGGCGTGGGTCAATTCGGCCAGCTCGCGGTCAAAGGCGCGATCGTGTTTGCTGCGCGCCGCATAGAGCAGCGTGACCGGGCGCAATCGCTGGCGACGCAGCCCGTCATAGACCAGGTGGCGGAGCATGGCCAGCATCGGCGTGATACCGACCCCGGCGGCCAGCAGCACCAGCGGTTGTTCGCTGGCTGGATCAAGCGTGAAGTCGCCAGCCGGTGCGCGGGCTTCAAGGGTGTCGCCCTCGCGCAGATGATCATGCAGGTAGCCCGACACCCGGCCATCGCGCTTGACGCTGATCCGATAATGGCCGTCCGACGGCGCGACCGACAGGGTATAGGTGCGGATCAACGGTGCTTCAGTGCCCGGTATCTGCACCCGGATCGGCAGGTACTGGCCGGCCAGGTGCGGCAACAGCCCGCCACCGTCCAGCGGTTGCAACTCGAACGAGCGGATCGACGCGCTCTCGTCAGTCACCCGCGTCACCCGCAGCGCTCGCCAGCGGGTCGCGTATTCGGCGGCGCGCAGGCGTTGTTCGGTCTGTTGCCAATCGCCGGTCAGCAACGAACTCTCAGCCCAGGCGTCATCCTGCAACCTCCAGCGCAGCGCCAGGCCCGCGGCCCTGCGCACGATCTGCCGGGGGCGAAAGGTCCATAACCGCTCGGCGCCCTGAAAGGCCGCAATCCGGGGTGAGTCGAAGATCACCTCGGCCTCGCCGGTCATTTGCAACACATCACCGCTGGCAAAGTCGACGAACAACAGCCCGGCCTGGCGGTTGAGCAACAGGTTACCGAGGGTGGAGAAAAACAGGTTGCCGTTGAAGTCCGGGATGGTCAGCTTCCCGTCAGCGTCCAGGTGCACGAAGCCTGGCTTGCCACCCCGGTGCGAGACATCGACCTGGCGTTGACCGTCCTGGTCGGCGTAGGAGGCGACAAAAAAAGTATCGGCATTCTCGATCAATGCGCGCGCCGCCACGTCCAGTTCGGTCAGCCGCTGGGCCTGAGCGCTATCGGCGGCTGCCGGATCACGGTCAAAGCTGAAATCGCGCAGCTGGATGTAGCGCGGGCAGTTACCAAAGCTCTGGCCGACCGTCAGTTGAAAGCCGGCAGCAGTGGTGCCGAGCACGCCATTGAGCCGGTTGCGCCGCCGCGTGTGCAGCTCAATGCCCAGCAGGCCCACCGCTGCGCCGTCGGTCATGCCCTGGCCGGCCGGGTCGGCGGCGGCGGGTTGTGCGGCGATGTTCAGTGTGCTGGCGGACGGTGAGCCCATGAAGCCCGGCTGACCTTCCAGCATCGTGGCCCAGGCATTGCCCTGAGCATCCACGCTGCCCAGCACCACGAAGGGCAACTGCGCATAGAAGGCGCGATGCTGGTCCGGCATGAAGTCGCGCACCACACGACGTCCCACTTCTTCCATGCGTTCAGCGACACCCAGCTGCTGCTGGATGAGTTTTTCGCCCGCGTGCCAGGTCGGCAAGGTGGGTGTGGTGGTCATGATCGCGTCTCCGATAGGCGCAGCAGGCAGGGTCAAACGTTGGCGCGCAGCCCGATCGGGCTTTGCGTGAATGGCACGAAGCCCGGCAACGCTTCGATACGCTGCAACAGACGACCAACGGCGGGGTAGCCCGACAGGTCGACGTTGCCTTCCGGTGCGCCGGCCAGATAACTGTAGATCGCAACGTCAGCAATGGTCGGATGCTCGGCGGCCAGCCAGTCGCGGGTCGCCAGATGCTGTTCCAGGCGCTTGAGCAACACATGGGCGCGGTTGATGACCTCTTCGGCATTGAAGGCGGCGCCAAATACCGTGATCAGCCGCGCTGCACAGGGTCCGTAGGCCAGCTCGCCGGCGGCCACCGACAGCCAGCGCTGCACCCGCGCCGCGCCCAGCGCATCTTCCGGCAGCCAGTCGCTGCGCCCGGCCTTCTTGGCGAGATAAACCAGAATGGCATTGGAGTCGGCAATCACCCGTTCGCCATCCACCAGCACCGGGATCTGGCCGAACGGGTTCAAGGCGAGGAAGTCGGGATGCTGCAGGCCGCCAGCCTTGATATCGACCTCGACCAGTTCGTGGGGCACGCCCAGCAGCGCGGCGAACAATACGGCGCGGTGCGCATGGCCTGACAGCGGGTGGTGATAGAGTTTCATGGTCCGGTTCCTGAGTGAGCGGGGCGGGGAGAGTCCCGAGCCGTGTGGTCAGTTTGGAATACCGGGGTTTTTAGCGGAATAGGCGTTGTGGGCAGTTCTTTATTGCGTCAGGTGGAATAATTAACGATGGCGGTGGAGTGCCAGATTGTTTCAGGCACTTTTCTGCGGGCAATAAAAAACCCGCCGAAGCGGGTTTTTTGTCCCAGACCATTCCAACTCCCTGTCGGCAGTATCCTTTCACGGTCGATCCTCCCTGATCCTGGCGAGCATCCTGTTCGCCAGTGGTTGGATCCAAATATAGGCTCATCACGCTGGCAGGCAAATAGCAATTATTCGCCAGCGCGTGTAAGCCTTTGGCTATACGGATGTAATCAAAGGCCAGAGACTCCGCTGGCGGGCTGTTGTGGTAGCGTGTCAGCAGTCGCCCTGCAGAACGTTTTTCTACCATGTCGGATGCTTTGTCCTCGCTACCGTCGCTCAATGCCCTGCGTGCCTTCGAAGTGGCGGCGCGGCACTTGAATTTTCGTCTGGCCGCCGATGAGCTGGGGGTAACCCAGGCGGCGGTGGCGCAGCAGATTCGTGGTCTGGAAACCAGCCTGGGCGTGAAACTGTTCGACCGGTTGCCGCGTGGCCTGGCGTTGACCGATGGCGGACTGCGCTATGGCGCCAGTATTCGCCGCGCCCTGGAACTGATTGTCGAAGCCACGCACGCGCTGCGCCCGGACACCGCCCACCTCACCGTCAGCGTGCCACCGAGCTTTGCTTCGCGCTGGCTGATCCCGCGCATTGCGTTGTTTACCGAAGCGTATCCGGATATCGACCTGCGGGTGCTGGCCACCGAGCGGTTGTCGCGCTTTCACACTGATGGCGTCGATGTGGCGGTGCGTTACGGACGCCCACCGTTCGGGCCAGGGCTCAATACCGAATTGCTGGTGGCACAGAGCATTATTGTGGTCGGCAGCCCGGCGTTGCTCGACAAACTGGGCCAGCCGGCAGACCTGGCGCAGTTGCAGCGTTACCTGTGGCTGCACGACGGCCATAACCTGTGGCCGCAGTTTATTGCCCATGTGTTTGCCCAGCCGCTGCAAGGCGCGGCGAAGAACCTGCGCTTCAATAGCACTTCGCTGGCAGTGGATGCTGCGCTGGCCGGGCAGGGCCTGGCATTGGTGACCCGGGCGTTCATTCAGGATGATCTGGAGGCCGGGAGGCTGGTGCAGGTGCTCGAACAGAGCCTGCCGATGGACACCGGTTTCTATCTGGTCTGGCCGCGCCATGCGCGTGAGCCCGCTACCTTGCTGACCGTACTGGCCTGGTTGCGCGAGCAGGCCAGGGCGATAAGGCAGTAGATAAACTATCGGCTTGTGCGTGTTCTGCTGACTCTCTGCCGGCAAGGCGCGGTGCTAGGCTGACGCTCAGAGTTTGATGACTATCCGGAGAGCGACAGCATGACTGAACAGAAAGTGGCAATCATCATGGCCGGCGGCAGCGGTATGGGAGCGGCATCGGCCAGACGTCTGGCGGCCGATGGTTTCAAGGTCGGCATTCTCTCGTCGTCCGGCAAGGGCGAGGCGCTGGCGCAAGAGCTGGGCGGGGTTGGCGTGACCGGCAGCAACCAGTCCAGCGCCGACATGCAGCGCCTGGTGGATCGGGTGATGCAGCAGTGGGGGCGTATCGATGTGCTGGTTAACAGCGCTGGCCACGGCCCACGCGCGCCGCTGCTGGAAATCAGCGACGAGGACTGGCACAAGGGGGTCGATGTGTATCTGCTCAACGCCGTGCGGGCCATTCGCCTGGTGACGCCGATCATGCAGCAACAGCACAACGGCGCGATCATCAATATCTCCACGGCCTGGGTCGATGAGCCGGCGTTGATGTTCCCGACATCGGCGGTGGCGCGCGCAGGGCTTGCGGCGTTCACCAAGCTGTTTGCCGACACTTACGCCAAAGACAATATTCGCATCAACAACGTGTTGCCGGGCTGGATCGACAGCCTGCCGCAAACCGACGAACGCCGTGACGCTGTCCCCCTTCAACGCTACGGCAAAAGCGAAGAAGTGGCGGCAACCGTTGCATTTCTGGCCAGTGAGGGTGCAGCCTATATCACCGCACAAAGCCTGCGCGTGGATGGCGGGCTGATGCGCAGCATTTGAATTTCTCGGGGTGGCGGCTGCCCACCCCCCGCAGTGGAGGCCATGGATGCTCTATGACCTGCTACATCGCATCTGGGGCGAACTGAGCACCCCCATGGAGGCGGGTGCTCAGCCGTTTCGGCTGTTGCAACTGGCGACCCTGGGGGTGGATGGCTGCCCCCGCTCGCGCAGCATCATCTTGCGTGAAGCCGACGGTCAAAATGCAACCCTGGTGTTCTGGATTGATCGCCGCTCGAACAAATTCCAGGAGCTGTTACGCAATCCGTTCGTGGCGTTATCGGCCTTCGACGGCCAGCGCAATGTGCAATTGCGTCTGGAAGGCCGGGCCAGCGTGCAGTTTGACCCGCAACGCAAACGCGAAATCTGGAACACCCTCAAGCCGCAGAGCAAACAGTTGTTCAATCGTTTTTGCCCGCCGGGCACGGTGCTGGACGATCCCGCCGAAGCCTGGAGCGAAGAGCCAGAGTCTGACAGCGACGAGCATTTCTGTATCGTGACGGTGAGTGTGGACCGGGTAGAGTGGCTGGATCTTTCCGGCAGCTACCACCAGCGCGCCCGGTTCAGCCGGCTGGCGCGGGGCTGGCGCAAGGAGTGGCTGGCACCCTGAAGGCCGGTTTCGGTAATCGGCACCCCATTGGCACAGACGACGAGGATTTCGATGAGCAACCCGGCAACTGCAACTGACGATGGCAACGCCGTCATCGTTTGTGACCGCGAGCGCACGGCGCAACTGCTGGCCTTCCCGGCATTGGTCCAGGCCATCGCGCAGGCTGCGCAGCAGCTGGAGGTCGGTCAGATTCTCAGCCCCGAACGTCTGGTGGTGCCGATGGGCTGCGGGGTGATGCTGAGCATGCCGGCCACGGCGGCCGATATCGGTATTCACAAACTGGTTAATGTGCACCCCAATAACGCGCAGCAGCAACTGCCGTCGATTCATGGCACGGTGAGTGTGTGTGACGCCGCGACCGGGCGTATCCGCTGCCTGCTCGACGGCCCGGAGGTCACCGGGCGGCGCACGGCGGCAGTCAGCCTGTTGGCGATCCGTACCCTGTTGCCTGATCCGCCCACCGATATTCTGCTGTACGGCACCGGTGTGCAGGCGCGCTATCACGTTCAAGCCCTCAATGCCGTATATCCCGATGCGCGAATCCGGGTTAAAGGGCGTGACGCCCGGCAGGTCCTGGCCTTCTGCAGTGAGGGCGCCAACCTTGAGCCTTGCCCGGCCGATGTACCGGACCAGGTGCAGGTCGTGATTACGCTGACCACCAGCCTGGAGCCGATCTATAACCAGGTGGCCCGCGCTGGCCGGTTGGTCATTGGCGTGGGGGCGTTCAAGCCGGAAATGGCCGAAATCGGCAAGCTCACGCTCGATGGCAGTGCGATCTATGTTGATGAGCCGGCAGGGGCGCATGTCGAGGCAGGTGATTTGCTGCGCGCGGGGGTCGATTGGTCAGCCGTCATTTCATTGGCTGCGGCGTTGCGCAGCCCGCAAGCCGTTACCCGCCCGGCGGTGTTCAAGAGTGTCGGAACCGGTGCCTGGGATCTGGCCGCAGGCCGGGTCGCGCTGGCGGCACTGAACACTGAACAGAGCGAGCGCAAGCCTGGCTGACCGGCAGTTATGTGAAGCAGTCGGCACTCTTGCGAGGAATTTTTTCTACGCCCAAGTGACAAAGCGTCCGGATTGCGTACCGAAGGTGTGCGGCCGTCAACCGGGATCAAGGATGAATATGCAGGTCATCACGGACAATGCCATTGCCGCAGCGCTGCGCGCCAGGGCGCAGGATGCTTTCGGGGTCGCGCCAGCGGCCCCTTTCACGGTCGCAGCGGTCCGGCCACACAGGGCCGATGTCACCTACACCGTCACCTCGACCCTCAGTTGCCAGGTGGCCTCGCGGCGGGTTCGGCAACTGACGGGCGAACACTGCAACCGTGATTATCTGGACCAGGTGCTGCAGGCCCGGCGTGAACGGTTGCTGGCTAACCCGGGCCATTTCCGGCCGCTGATCTACCAGCATCTGAGCAACGACGTCGACCACTACCGCAGGCCAGGCCAAGTCCTGTTGACGGTCGATACCGAGCGTTTCTGCACCCGTGAGCAGTGCACTGACTGCAACGGCCACGGCGTGGTGCACTGCAGCGCCTGCGCCGGGCATGCCGAAGTGCGTTGCGCTCGTTGCCGGGGCGGCTGTCATCTGCATTGCCACTATTGCTCCGGCACCGGCCATGAGCCCGAGCGGCGTCGCTGTGGTTACTGTGGCGGGACCGGCCAGTACGGCAATCACCGTTGCAGTTGTCAGGGCGGGCTGCTGCCTGCCGATCGCTGCCACAAATGCCAGGGCCAGCGCACCACGCCATGCCCGGACTGCAATGCCCGGGGCGTGGTGCGCTGCACGGCGTGCGACCAGGGCCAGGTGCGCTGCGCGCCGTGCGAGGGGGCCGGTGAACTGATTCACGAGTACCGCCTTGAGGTGCATGTCGATCTGCAGGTCCATTACGCTTGGCGCAACCTCAGCGCCGACTGGCTGGAGCCGGTGATTGGCGAGTCGGTCAATGGCCCCAACAACGCGGCAGTGTTTGTCGTCGACCAGGCCCAGGCGGATCACCCGGACCCACGGCTATTCACCGCGACCGGTCACGTACCGGCCGCCGAGGCCGAGGTGTCCCATGAGGGCAGCACCGGGACCTGCCGCTTTGTGGGGCTGCCGCCGATCCCGCTGTACCTCGACGGCGTGCTCAATGGCAATTTCAAGAAACTGCTGGCCTCGATGCAGGACACGACGGACATCCAGGCCATCCAGCGGGCCTCCAGTTCGAAGATCGCCCGCCAGTTGATTGCCGAGAACGAGCAACAGCGGCCTATCGACCAGACCACCCCGGTGCTGCAAGGCATCATTGATCCGGAGGATGGGCTGGAGTTTCTGCACAAGCGTGCCGAGACCTTCCGGCACATCGTCGCCACCCGCCACCGCTTGCGGCCTGCTGCCGTGCTGGGCCTGTCGCTGCCGCTGACGGCGGTGCTGTTTGTTGTGTATCTGGTGATGAGCTTCTATCTCACCGGCCTGCCGGAGCCCGGCACCGGCAAGCTGGGGATCCTGGCGCTGCTCGGTGAGCCGCAAACAGTCGGCAAGCGGGTCTACATGCAACTCGTGCAGGCTGCCAATCAGGGATTGGGCGTGGGGATGCTGCTGTGGTTCGGCGCTGCAATCGTGTTCAACCGCTTTAGCCTGCCGCTGTTGTTCCCGCGGTTATGGGCCTGGGCGGCGGGGCGCTGGGCGCGCATTCTGACGCTGGGCGTGCCTGGCATGCTGTGGCTGGCAGTATTCATGGCCTTGTATCCGACGGCCGAAATGTGGCCGGACTGGCGCTGGCTGAAGTTCGCGTTCAACCGCCAGGGTACTCTGCACGCCGTGACCAACGCCCTGTACCTGTTGCCGCAGATCTACCTGCTGGCGCTGGGGCTTTCGTTGCTGCGCTGGCGTGCCGCCGGAACCCACTGGGCGCGGCGCATGATGAGGATTTTGCTGCAGAGAAAGAACGTCAGTGCGGTTGAAGCGCAGCTGCACTGATTCATGCCCGGCTTGCTAAAAGGAACCCGCGCTGCAATGCCAGCAGCCGTTGAAGGCCGGTCAGACTTGCCGACTGCTGCAGGTCGAAGTGACCTGTAGCATGCCTGAGGTGTAATGATTCGCGCATAGTATCGGGCTCTGCGGCCGGATCGGTCGACCGGGCTTGCCGCAGATGGACCTTTGCGCAATCGAGGCAGTCCAAGCGCTGGGTCGGTCGACAGGATGATCGGCAAGCACATTCATATCAGTCGATATGTTTCCAAGAGGTTTTCAGACAAGGATTGCTCATGCCCCGACACAAAAGCACTGCTGGAGGTGGCTATCAACGCGGTACGGACACTCGCGCCCGATTGATCGAAACCGGCTTGCGGCTGTTTGGCGAACGTGGCTTCGAAGGCGCCTCCACCCGCGATATCGCCAGTGAGGCCGGGCTCAATGCGCCGGCCCTGAAGTATTACTTCGACAACAAGGAAGGGCTGTATCACGCCTGTATCGAGGACATCATCACGAAGATTCGCGAGCAGCTTGCAGGGGCGGTGCAGCATGCCGAAGCTGTACTGCACAATCGTGCCAGCAGTGACGGGCAGTTGATCGAGGCTTATCTGCAACTGTTGGGCGGCTTTATCGGCTTTGTCCAGGACAGCCCGCAAGCTGAAGCCTGGTATCTGTTCATGGCCAGAGAGGTGGTCGGCTTGGGCATGTTCGACACCGATGCAATCATGCACAAAAAGCTGTACGCGCCTCTGAACGCCGTCACCACTGGTTTGGTGGGGCGTCTGACCGGCTTGCCGGTTGACGACGAGCGCACCCGGATGCGCGCGTTTGCGCTCAACAGTCAGAGCATGGCCATGCGTACCCTGCGTCGCCAGATGCTGGGCATCATGGAGTGGGACAGCGTCGATTCTGAGCGTATGCAGCGGGTGCGGGAAATATTGCTCGGGCAGATGCGCCTGACCTTGCGATCCTGGGTTTCGGAGCGCGAAGCGGGCAGGCTGGGTGCCAGCCGATCCATGCAAGAGGTGCCATTGTGTCCGTAGGCCCGAGGCGTGTCAGTTGTAGGAGCGAGCTTGCTCGCGAAGACGGCAGCGCGTTCGCAGCAGTTGCTGTGGCTTTACCAGCCTCTTCGTCGGAGTGCCGCTCAGACCAAGGTCGCTCCCACAAAGGCATGCAGTGCTTATCTGAACAGTATTGCGGCTAAAGCCAATACTGGTCACTTAGGTACTGTATGCCCCCGGTGGGAGCGAGCTCTGCTCGCGAAGAGGCCAGTAAAGTCACAGCATCTGCTGCGAATGTACCGCTGCCTTCGCCGGGATGCCGGACCACAGCAACCGGAGCGCCGGCCGGCTGCTCCCACCGGTCTAAGTGGACAGTATTGCGGCTAAAGCGGATCGCAGCCCGGTCGGCCCTACTGATTACGCGTCACCCGCCACACGGTATTGGCCAGGTCATCGGCAATGATCAGTGCGCCGCGCGGGTCTACCGTTACACCTACCGGGCGGCCGCGGGTCTTGCCGTCGTTACCCCGGAAACCGGTGGCAAAGTCTATCGGTTCACCGGCCGGACGACCGTCCTTGAATGGCACGAAGATCACTTTGTAGCCCACCGGGTTGTCGCGGTTCCAACTGCCGTGCTCGCCCACGAACACGCCGTTGGCAAAGCGTTCGCCCATCGCTGCAATGGAAAAATCCAGGCCCAGCGCGGCGACGTGTGAGCCCAGGCTGTAGTCGGGTTTGATCGCCGCAGCGACTTTTTCCGGGTTCTGTGGCTGGGCGCGGGTGTCGACGTTCTGGCCCCAGTAGCTCCATGGCCAGCCGTAGAAACCGCCTTGCTGTACCGAGGTCAGGTAGTCGGGAACCAGGTCCGGGCCAAGTTCGTCGCGCTCATTGACCACCGTCCAGAGTTTACCGGTGCCTGGCTGGACGGCCAGGGCTGTGGGGTTGCGCAGGCCGGTGGCGTAGGGTTTGTGCGCGCCGGTTTCAGCATCGATCTGCCAGACCATGGCGCGGTCGATCTCCACTTCCATGCCGCGCTCGGTCACGTTGCTGTTCGAGCCGATGCCCACGTACAGATAGCGCCCGTCAGGGCTGATGGTCATCGCTTTGGTCCAGTGATGGTTGATCGCCGAGGGCAGGTCGGTGAGCTTGACCGGCGCCCCGCTGGCTTTGGTCTGGCCATCCTGATAGTCGAAACGCACCAGCGCGTCCTGGTTGGCGACGTACAGCTTGCCATCGGCAAAGGCCAGGCCGTAGGGCGCGTTGAGGTTGTCGGCAAACACCGTCTGCACCTCAAACTGGCCGTCACCGTCGGCATCGCGCAGCAGGGTCAACCGGTTGCCGCCTTTGACCTTGGTATTGCCCTGGGCCTTGATGTAGCCGGCGATCACGTCTTTGGGCTTGAGTTTGGCGGCGTTGCCGCCACGGCCCTCGGCGATCAGGATATCGCCGTTGGGCAGTACCAGCGTCTGGCGCGGAATCTTCAGGTCCGTGGCAATCGCGGTGATGCTGAAGCCTTCCGGCACCGTGGGCTTCTCGCTGCCCCATTCGGCTGGCTCGGCGATTTTCATGCTCGGCAGCAGGCCGCGCTGCGGCTCCGGCAGCTTCGGGTCCGGGCCGCGGGCCTGGGTGCTGTCAGCTTCGCCGCCACAGGCACTGAGCAGCACGGTCATGCCGAGAATAGTCAGGACAGGCATCGGTTTCATCGTGCCACCTCCGTGCGCAGGTTACTGAAGGCAATCCAGGCCGATACCACGGCCAGCAGGGTGACAATCACGGACAGTACCAGCCCGGTCGGCATGACCGCCCAGGCATCCTTGGCGTGTTCGAAGGCATTGAGCAGGCCCAGCAGCCAAGTGGCCAGCAGCACCAGCAGGTACGCCAGCGGGCGGCCGCCCTTGTGCGGGGCGCGTAGCAGGTTGGTAATGGCAAACAGGCCGGCAAGACCTGCAAACAGCAAGCCACCGGCAATCAGCCAGGCGGCGAAATTGCTCCACTGGATCTGCGTGGTGTTGTAATAGGCGATATCGTTGAGCAAGGCGCCGAGAAACAGCGCAACGCTGCCGCCCAGCAGGATGCCGTGAAGCGGGCCGGGGGTTGCGTGGTACGGGGGATGGTCGGGTACGGTCACGGGTGGCGCTCCTTATCGTTCACATTCCAGGGCGGGGCTCGATAGCGTCGGGCATGGGAATGGATCGTCGGGGCGCTGCTTTAGTTCAGCCCAATGGGCGCTATTACACATTCGGTAACAGCCAGTTTAGCCAGCTGCCGGCTGTGGATCGTGTGGCCGGCCATGCCCGCCAGCATGGCATGGCCGGTCGGCTCATCGGTTGCTCACTTGGCCCGGGTCAGCGTCTCTTCGAACACCCGCCCTTCGATCGTCAACAGGTAACGCAGCTTGCCGTCAGGCGTTGGCTGCAGAATCACCTGGGTCGGTGACTTGTGGCTGGGGTGGCTGAACAGCTCGGGTTTGTCCGAGTAGCTGTAGCTCTGAAAATGCAGGGCATCGCCGATCCAGCGCACATCGTTGTACAGGTAGTGCCAGTTGGGGTTGCTGGCGTGATACAGATAAGCCTTGCCTTGCGGGTCGCGGCGGATCTCCAGCTCCACGACATCGCCGATTGCCCACGTGCCCAGGTAGCGCTGCATGCGTGGGTGCGCCGGCAACTGCGGCGCGGCGACAAAGTCGCTGGCCTGGTAGGGCGACTGGCGTGCCTGTTCGGCGGCGGCCCCGGACGGCAGCGCGCACAGTGGCGCGACCTTGTCGACCTTGACGTAATCGAACGTCAACTGCTGATCGGCAACCTGCATGGCGAGCTGCATGGCTTTGGGGGCGAAGGCCAGAACTTTAAGGTCAAAGCTTTCTTGCGCAGATGCGATATGAATCGACTGGCCGTTGTCCGCCACCGTGTAAGTGGACACCTCGGGCTGCTGCGCCTGCCTGTCACTGCAGTTGAACGGATACAGCAGCGCTTTGCCGTCAGCCCGGAATTCGGTGACGTTGGCGATGCCGTTGTTCAACGGCTGCATGGCCCAGATTCCGACAAGCGCATGTTTATCGCTGCTTGGCAACGCGCTGGCGTTTGGCGCGTTAGAAGAGTGTGCGCAGCCACTCAGAACGCTGACGGCGAGCAACAAGGACAGGAGTGTTTTGGACTGTTTGGACACGAAATTCTCCGGGGTGCCTGGCCGATCTGTTGGCAGATCAGGAACAAATAACCCGGTTTCGACCACCGCCAAGGCGATCAGTGCCGTAGTGTCAGCCAGCGCGGCTGGGCACTGCGCTATCCTGCGCCCTGGGACGGCTCATCAGTGGAGGAGGCAAACATGTGTCAATCAACCAAAGCCCAGGTGTTCAAGGGGTTGCACGAGCGTAATGAGCCGCTGATTCTGGCCAACCCCTGGGACGCCGGCAGCGCACGGTTGCTGGCCTCGCTGGGCTTTGAGGCGCTGGCGACCAGCAGCGCCGGTCTTGCCTTCAGCCTGGGCGTGCGCGATACCGAGGGCTTGTTGTCGCGCGAGCAGATTCTGGAAAACGCCAAGGCCATTGTGCAGGCCACTGAACTGCCGGTCAGCGCCGACCTTGAAAACGGCTTCGCTGACTCGCCCGACGCGGTCGCGCGCACCATCGGCCTGGCGGCCGAGGCCGGACTGGTGGGCGGCTCGATCGAAGACGGCGCAGGGCGCAAGGGCCAAACCGTGTACGACTTCAACCACGCGGTAGAGCGCATCAGCGCCGCCGCCGAAGCCGCCAGGGCATTGGCATTCCCGTTCACCCTGGTGGCCCGCGCCGAGAACTACAGCTTCGGCATCCAGGACCTGGACGACACCATTCGCCGGCTACAGGCCTTCGAAAAGGCCGGCGCCGATGTGCTGTATGCACCGTGCCTGCCTGATCTGCAATCGATCAAAACCCTCTGCGAGTCAGTCAATAAACCGGTCAATGTCGTGATGGGCCTGTCTGGCGCCGCCTACAGCGTGGCGCAGTTGGCCGAGGTGGGGGTACGCCGCATCAGTCTGGGCAGCTCCTTTGCCAGAGCCGCGCTGGGCGGCCTGCTGCGTGCGGCCCAAGAAGTCAGAGAG
Organism: Pseudomonas sp. 21LCFQ010; assembly: GCF_024129905.1. Classification (NCBI taxonomy): domain Bacteria; kingdom Pseudomonadati; phylum Pseudomonadota; class Gammaproteobacteria; order Pseudomonadales; family Pseudomonadaceae; genus Pseudomonas; species Pseudomonas sp. 21LCFQ010. The sequence goes on from NZ_JAMYDZ010000002.1 coordinate 171,183, forward strand.
CAAGGCACCTTCAACTTCGCCCGCGACGCGATCGCGTTCAAGGCCATGAATGACTTGATGAAGGGCTAGCGCCTCGAACATCCCGGCCATCGCGTGGTCTAGACTCGCGCCTTGTTTTTCCGGAGACCCATCCCGATGCATCTGGACCTGATCGAATCCATCAGCCTGGCTGGCAGGCTGAACGTCGCCAATGATGACCGCGCCGGCAGCGCCGAGCGCCATGCCTGGGTCATCGACGGTGCCACCGACCTTGGTCCTGCCGGGTTGCTGGGCGCGCGCGGCGGGGCCGCCTGGCTGGCGGATACTGCGCATCGGGCGTTCGCAGCGGCGAATGGCTCGTTAACCGACATCTGCGCCCAGGTGTTCGACACCGTGGCGGGCGCCTATGAAGGTGAGCGGCGGCGCGAGCCGCTGGCCGGCTGGGAACTGCCGCGTGCAGCGTTTGCCGCCGTGGCCATCGAGGGCGACTCGCTGGTGTGTGGCTTCATGGCCGACTGCATCGTGCTGCACCGCAGCGCTGCGGGTATCGCCTTTCTGACCCCGCAACCCGACCGCGAGCGCGAGCGCGCCGAGGCCGCAGCACTGGGGCCGGGCACCGGAGCCGCAGCGGTGCGCAGTCCCGAAGTCCTGGCCGACCGCCGTGCGGCCCGCGAGCGGCCCAAGGCGGTGCTGGGTATCGATGCCGGGCATGCCCGGATCAACACTGAATATGTACGGGTGCCGGTGGCGCAGGGCGACGACCTGCTGCTGCTCAGCGACGGCTTCGCGGCATTGTTCGATACCTACCAGGCTTATGACCCTGCCGGCTTCGTCGCTCAGGTTCTGCAGCACGGGCTGGCGCCTCTGGCCCGGCAACTGCGCGACATTGAACGCCAAGACGCGGCTTGCCTGCGCTATCCGCGTTTCAAGGCCAGCGATGACGCTACCGGGCTATGGTTACGAGTGGGCTGAAACCGGTGAGGATGACCGCGCTCATTTGAATTGCTCGAGCAACCACTCAGTCAGCCGCTGACAGGCTGGCACCTGGGCTTTGTTTTCGTTGATCACCAGATAGTGGACTTCATCGCGCAACACCACTTGCTCGCTCACCGGACGGACCAGGCGGCCTTGGGCAATCAGCGGTTTGACCAGGTGATCCCAGCCCAGCGCAATCCCGTGGCCGTTCAGGGCCATCTGGATCAGCAGGTTGTAGTCATTGCTGCTGAACGCCGCTGGCCGAGGCGTCGCAGCACCCGCCAGGTCCTGCGCGAACCAGGCAAACCAGGCGTTCCAGTCGAACTGCTCGGTCAGCTGCGAACGGCCATAAGGGTCAAGGTCCAGCAACGCACTGTCACGCATGCCTTGCAAGGTCGGTAATTGCGGTTGAGCTTCAAGGTAGGCCGGGCTGCAGACCGGGTAAACGACGACATGAAACAGCGGCACGCGCAGATAGCCCGGCCGCTCATCCAGCGCCTGGGTGACGAAAACATCGGGTTCGATCCCAGGCTCGATATCCTGGAAGCGTTCGGTGGTGATGACGTTCAGGCCGACGTCGTTATTGCTGGCGAGGAAATCCGTGAGCCGGTGTGCCAAAAACATCGATGAAAATGCATGGGTGCAACACAGCGTCAGGGTGTCTTTATCACTGGTCTGGCGACGAATCCGCTCGGTGGTGTGGAAGATATTGAGCAGCGAGAGCTGCGCCGAATCAAACAGCAACGTGCCGGCAGGGGTCAGGCGCAGGTCCCGGCCGCTGCGTACGAACAAGTCAGTGCCCAGGTGCAGCTCAAGGTCACGAATCTGCCGACTGATCGCCGCCTGGGTCACACACAGGGCATCGGCGGCGCGGGTAAAACTGCGATACCGGGCGGCGGCGACAAACGAACGCATGGCCTTGAACGAGGGCATTTTCAGCAATGCCAGATCAGTCTGAGAGCCTTCGCGCATAACAAAAACTACCTGTTTATCTGCATAAAAAGTCGATTCCGCCGGCCAGCCGCCGGGCCCTACACTCTAACGCACCACGTCCCGTGCAGCCTATTCCATGCCCAGCCTTGCAACTGCCGCGATAACCCGGCGCGGGTGACTGTGCCCACATAAAAAGGAAAAACCGATGCCTTACCCCTCGGCCAGACATGCCTTCATGCACGGGGTGCGCGTACTGTTGCCACTGACGCCGGGGGTGATTCCCTTTGGCCTGGTGACGGGCGTGACCGCGATCAATATGGGGTTGTCACCGGCGACCACTCTGGGCATGGCCGCGATGTTCTATTCCGGTTCCGCACAGATGGCAGTGCTGCAACTGATGCACAGCGGGGTGGTGCCGATCGCCATCGTGGTCACCGCGTGGATCATCAACCTGCGCTTCATCATGTATGGCGCCACCTTTGCACCGCACCTGCAGCATTTGCCGCGGCGCTGGTCCTGGCCGTCGGCTTATCTCTTGTCTGACCAGTCTTTTGCGCTGTGCAGCCTGAAGGCTTTTTCCGGTGAACTGGGGCCGTATCTGTTTCCGTTCTACGCTGGCACCGCGGTCGCCATGTGGCTGGCCTGGATGCTCTCGGTGGTGGCAGGGGTGTATGTCGGCGCGAGCATTCCGGAAAACTGGTCGCTGGGCTTTGCCATCCCGTTGTCGTTCCTGGCCCTGCTGGTGCCCGGCATTCGCAGCAAACCGAGCCTGGCCGCGGCGGTGGTCGGTGGCCTGCTGGCGGTGTGGCTGGTGAGGTTGCCGTATAACCTGGGGCTGATCGTCGCCTCGCTGGGCGGCATCGTGGCCGGGCTGTGGATCGAGCGGTTGACCAATGCGTCGGGCAAGAGCCCAGCACCTGCGACCGAGGAGGCTCAATGAGCGAGCTGACCATGTGGGTGATGTTCGCCGCCGTCGGTATCGGCACCTTTGCCATCCGCCTGTGTTTCATCGAGCTGCAAGGCCGCTGGCAGGTTCCGGCGCTGTTCACGCGGGCACTGCTGTACGTGCCCGCCAGTGTCATGGCCGCGCTGGCGTTGCCAGCGGTGGTCTACCCGGCAGGCCAGAGCAGCATCGATATCAGCAACCCGCAAATCCCGGCCGCCGTCATCGCTGCGCTGGTGGCCTGGAAGACCCGCAGTACGGTGCTGACCCTGGCGGTCGGGATGGCGGTGTTATGGGCAATCAGGTATCTGGCCGCGTAGCGGATTTTGGGAGGCGTTGATGCGGGCGGCGGCCAACGTCACGGCAGCCGAAGCAGTCAGCACAATGGCTGCGGCAACGAAGGTGGTTTGATAGCCCTGGGTATCGAACAGCACACCCCCCAGCGTGGAACCCAGAGCAATAGAGAGCTGGATCACCGCCACCATCAGCCCGCCGCCTGCTTCGGCATCAAACGGTACCGATTGAGCCAGCCATGACCACCAGCCCACCGGCGCGGCGGTGGCGACCAGGCCCCATAAGGCGAGCAGCACGAAGACCATCGCAACCGAATTCCCGAATGCCACCAAGCCAATGCCCAGTCCAGCCATCAGCAAAGGGATGACGATCAGGGTTCGATACAGGCCTTGTTTGATGAATGAACCGATGAGCAGGGTGCCTATGAAGCCGGCGATACCCAGTGCCAGCAACATCGTCGACAAGGTGGGTACATCAACGCGGGGCACGGTTTCCAGGAACGGACGAATGTAGGTGAACAGTTCGAACTGGCCCATAAAGAACAGGCCCACCGCGAGCATGCCCAGCGCCACCAGTGGATTGCCCAGCAGCGTGAATACATTGGCCGATCCTCTCGCCCGAGGCGCAGCCTGCATCGCTGGCAGGCTGATCCATTGCCAGATCAGGGCGATCAGCCCGACCGGAACAAGGCAGAAAAACGCACCGCGCCAACCGATGATACCGCCCAGATAGCTGCCCAGAGGGGCGGCGACGATGGTCGCCAGGGCATTGCCGCTGTTGAAGATCGCCAAGGCACGGGGCACGTTTTCGGCAGGCACCAGACGCATGGCGACAGCTGCCGACATCGACCAGAAGCCGCCAATCACCACGCCGATCAGGGCGCGCCCGACCATGTACATGATGTAGTTGCTGGCCAGCGCCACCACCAGTCCTGACACACACATCAGTGCGGTCAGCAGCAGCAACAGCGTCTTGCGGTTCATGGCGCCAGCGATCCATGAGATGGACAGGCTGGTCAGCACCGCAAAGGTGCCGGAAATGGCGATGCCATAACCGGCCAGGCCCTCGCTGACGCCCAGTTCGGTCGCGATGGGCGTCAGCAGGCTCACGGGCATGAACTCTGAGGCGATCAGCGCAAAGACGCACAGGGTCATGGCCCATACGCCGCTCCAGTGTGCCGGTGCCTGTGGGGCGGACAGGTCCTCGTGGACCGGCTCGATGCTTGGGTTGTTCATTGACGTCACTCGTAACCGTTATTCACGAAATGGCTTGCCGAAAAGTATTCAGCCGCCGGCTGAGGCCACGGCTGATCGTTCAAGGCCATGTTGACGTATCGGCATTGGCATGATTAGTAGGTATGGTTTTTATGAGTTACTGAGAAAAATTCAAGAATGAGCCGGCACAAAATCAACGATCTACAAGCCTTCGTGGCCGTTGCCCGCGATCAGAGCTTTACCAAAGCAGCGGTCAAACTGGGTGTCACGCCTTCGGCGCTCAGCCACACGTTGCGGGGGCTTGAAGAGCGGCTGGGCGTGCGGCTGTTGTCGCGTACGACGCGCAATGTCTCGACGACCGAAGCCGGTGACAGGTTGATGCGTTCCGTCGCACCGTTGTTCGAGCAGATCGCTGCCGAGGTTGAGGCGTTGAACGATTTGCGCGAGACGCCGCGCGGGACCATCCGTATCACCTGTACGGACGATTCGATTGAGTTGTGCGTGAGGTCGAAGCTCAAGCGGTTCACTGAGCAATACCCGGACATCGTACTGGAATTGTTCGTCGACTATGGCTTCACCAATGTGGTGGAAGAACGTTTTGATGCTGGCATTCGCCTCGGGGAGTCCATCAGCAAGGACATGATTGCGGTGCGCATCGGGCCAGACTGGCGACTGTCGCTGGTCGCCACGCCGGCTTACTTCGAACGTAACCCCGCGCCGGCCACGCCCTACGACTTGATGAAGCACACCTGCATCAATATTCGTCACCGGCCGTCCGGATCGATCTACGCCTGGGAGTTCGAGCGAGACGGCAAGCCCTTCACAGTCAAGGGCGAAGGACCGCTGGTGTTCAACAGCATTGTTCACGTACTCAATGCAGCTCTGGATGGAATCGGCATCGGCTATGTCCCGCAAGAGCTGGTCGCGCCTTACCTTGCCGATGGCCGACTCATCGAAGTGCTGCCGCAGTGGTGCCCGACATTTCAGGGGTTCCACCTGTATTACCCGAATCGAAGGCAGGCCTCGCCAGCGTTCGCGGCTCTGGTGCAAGCGTTGCGCTACACACCCTGATCGTCACTGGCGAGCCCTGTACAACGGTGCCCCGAGCGGAGCACCGAGGCGGTCACTTGAGATTGCGCTGATAAAAGCCGGTCAGTTTTTCCCAGGGAATCAGGTCGGCACGGTCATACAGATCGACGTGCCCGGCACCCTTGACGTAGTAAAGCTCCTTGGGTTCGGCAGCGCGCTGGAAGGCGTCTTCGCTGAACTCCCTGGAGTGTGCCTGATCACCTGTGATGAACAGCATCGGGCGTGGTGAAATCGTTTCTATATCGTTAAACGGGTAGAAATTCATGAAACGGATTTCGCTGCTCAGCATGCGGTTCTGGGTTTGCTCCAGCGTCATGCCTTGCGGGGTGGCCGCCCCGCGTGGCGTGCGGTAGAACTCCCAGAACTCGCGGGTTATCGGGTCGGTCTCGGCATCCGCCTGCGCGGGCAGGTAATCAAGGAAAATGCCCTTGCCGGTGGTGTACTCGGTGTAGCGCTGTTCGGCCGCTTTGGCGAGCAACGCCTTGCGCTGGTCCAGGGTCACGGAGTGCTGCAGGCCATGGCGGGTAACGGCACCCATGTCGTACATGCTGACGGTGGCAACGGCTTTCAGGCGCGGGTCGAGTTTGGCCGCGCTGATCGAGAAACTGCCACTGCCACAAATGCCTAATACACCGATACGGTCACGGTCAACGAGGTCACTTGTGCCCAGGTAATCGACCGCTGCGCTGAACGCTTCGGTGTACAGCTCGGGAGCCACCAGATTGCGCGGCTGGCCCTCGCTTTCGCCCCAGAACGGCAGATCAATGGCCAGGGTTACGAAGCCTTGCTCAGCCAGTTTCTGCGCGTAGAGCATGGCGCTTTGCTCTTTCACCGCGCCCATGGGATGGCCGACGATGATGGCGGGTGCCTTGGCCTTGCGATCAAGGTTTTTCGGTGTCACCAGATTGCCGGTGACCTGCATGTTGTACTGGTTCTTGAACGTCACTTTCTGCACGGTGACGCTGGCGCTGTTATAAAAGTTATCAGCGCCTGCGGGGATCGCCGGGGCCTTCAGTGCCTGCGCGGCAAGAGCGGAACCGGCTGGCAGGGAAAGCAGGCCGAGTGAGGCGAGAAAAATACCGATGGCCGCCAGCCGCGCGCGGGGTTTGCCGGCAACAGGCAGGGGATTGGAGTTGGCTTGGGTAATCGTTAAAGAACTACTCACAGTCAGTGCACCTTATCAAGCAGGAGTCAAAGGTCAGGCCAGCCAGAACCGCTACCGGTTGTGGCTGCTGTTCCCGGTGACCGCTATGTTGACTGTCCGCGAGTCTGCTGATTAGTAGGGGGCGTTTTCATGTCTTTGTGAAAAAAACTCAGTAGTTCGTGGCGCAGCGATAGCGTCTTGCATGGCGTTCGCTGGTGTCGCCAATGCCGCTCACGCGGCGGCTAATCCTTGCGCACCCGGCTGACGTTGAACCCCATTGGTCGGGTAGCGCCGGAGAATCTATAGCGGCCCACCTCGACTGCCTGACTGTCTGGGCCTTCGCTATGCACTTCGCTGATCAGTTTAAGGACCTGCGCTTTATCCAGCCCAGGTTCCAGGACCCGAATCACAGCCCGCGTGGTGCACAGCATCATCCGATATTGCGCTTGGCCATCGTTGAGCGGTGCCAAGGCACTGTACCAGCGCCCACGGGTTATCGAACCGTCGCCGTCTGAGTCCAGTTGCGCCTGTATCGCTGCATTCTTGTCTGTCCACAGCTGAGACGGCTGGTCCAGCCTGGCCTGGCTAAAGGCCTGCGACGGCGTGATCTCGCGACACCAACTGTGCTCTTTGAGTGCGCTGATGAAGCTCTGATTGAAGGCTTGGACGGTCATGCCAAAGCTCAGTGGCTGATCACAGCCATAGCGGTATTCGAGGCGGTCGATCCTGCCGAGTCCAGCTTCCTTGAACAACTGCCTGGCGTCGTCGAGGAAGCTGTGGTCGTCCAGTTCTCCGCATTCACGAGTGACCTGGACAACCTGGGTGAAGGTGCCCTGCAAGTCGAAGCTGACAGCGAAACTCATGTTTGCGCTTTCGCCGTAGCGCGCACGCAACCTGGCCACTGCACTGTCGAGCTGATCCTTGCGGGCCAGCATCGCCTGGACATGCTGGTAATTGCGGTAGTAGCGGCCTGGCACAGACCAGTCGACTTGCACGGCGATGTACAGCATTGCGCTGAGGCCGAGCAATACCAGCAGCAGGCGTGTTCGTTTGGGCATGTTGGTCACAGTTGCAAGGTTGCGCACAGTATCGGCGACGAGTTGGCTGGCTTGAGCGTTATCCTGCAATAGCGTCCGGCATATGCCTCGCCAGCGCCCCAGGTGCAGGCAGCAGGCAAGCCGGCGCTGAACAGAACACACGTGCCCGCCGCCCAAATCGCCTCAAGCAATCGACTTGCCCAACAACAGATCGGCCGCTTTCTCGCCGATCATGATCGCCGGGGCATTGGTGTTGCCGGTGATCAGCGTCGGCATGATCGAGGCATCGGCCACCCGCAGGCCCTCAAGCCCGTGTACGCGCAGTTGATCGTCGACCACCGCCAGGTCGTCGTGGCCCATCTTGCAGGTGCCGACCGGGTGGAACACCGTGCCCAGGTTGGCGCGAATCCAGGTTTCGATCTGGCTGCGGCTGGTGACCTGCGGGCCGGGCACCAGTTCGCCCTTGAGGTGTCGGGCAAAACTCTCGGTGGCGACCAGTTTGCGGATCAACTGCACGCCCTGAACCAGCGTGTCGAGGTCTGCCGGGTCGCTGAGGAAGTTGGCTTCGATCAGCGGTTTGTCATGCGGGTCTGGTGAGTTCAGGCCGATCCGCCCGCGGCTGCGCGGGTGCATCACTGCCACATGCAGGCTGATACCGTGACCGACCGGAATGACGCGCTGCGGCTGGTTTTTCAGCGCCGGGGCGACGATTACGCCGATTTCCGGTGTGGCGGCTTGTGGGTCCAGGCGCAGAAAACCACCGGACTCTACGGTGTTCGAAGTCATCGGCCCACGGCGGCCAAACAGGTACTGCAATGGCGACAGCGCGAGCCTGCCGATGCCTTTGCTGCTGAGCCCGTAGCCCAGCTCGGCATCTGAGCGGTACATCAGCACCACGTCCTGATGGTCCTGCAGGTTTTCCCCGACACCGGGCAGTTCGTGCTGTTGCGCAATGCCGTGACGGGCCAGTTCGGCAGCCGGGCCGATACCGGACAGCAGCAACAACTGTGGTGAGTTGATCGCGCCGGCGCTGAGAATCACTTCACGGTTGGCCAGCAGTTTTATCACCTCACCGTTGTGGCTGACTTCGACGCCGGTCGCCCGTTTGCCCTCCAGCAGTACCCGATGGGTCAGGGTGCTGCTGAGAATGGTCAGGTTGCGGCGTTGCAGGATCGGATGCAGAAACGCTCTGGAGGCGCTGCAGCGTTCGCCGTTGATCTGGGTGACATGGAACGGGCCGATGCCTTCCTGTTGCTCGCCGTTGAAGTCGGCGTTGTAAGGCCAGCCCAGCTCGGCGGCGGCCTCATAGAACACCTGATTGACCGGGCTTGGGCTGCGCTGCTCGGCGACGTTGAGTTCGCCACCACGGCCATGCCATTGCGACTCGCCCGGCTCGAAGTGTTCGCTGCGGCGAAAGTACGCCAGCAACTCATCGTAGCTCCAGCCACGGTTGCCCGCAGCGGCCCAGCGGTCATAGTCATTGCGGTCACCACGGATGTAGATCATCCCGTTGATTGCGCTGGAGCCACCCCAGACCTTGCCGCGCGGGCAGGGGATTACGGGGTTGGTGACGCCGTTCTGCGGCGCGAAGCGGTGCATCCAGTTCCACTTCGGGTTGGCGATCAGGCGGATGATCCCGGCGGGTGTGCGGATGTAGCCGGCCGGCAGCGGGGTGCGGTCGCTGGGGCCGGCTTCCACCAGGCAGACTGAAACCGATGGGTCGGCTGACAGTCGGTTGGCCAGTACGCAGCCGGCGGAACCTGCGCCGATTACGATGTAGTCGAAGCTGCGTTGAGTGAGGGTGGTCATAGGGTGTACCTCATAATGCCAAGTGCTGGTGAAGCCCGCACGCGCGCGCGGGCTTCACGTTTTTTCTGGTCTGGGTCGGGTATCAGGCCTGGCCTGTCTTGGCGGGCAGAGCGCCCGCAAGGTTTTTGCGGGCCAGCACGGCGGGTGCGGTTTCTTGCAGAAACAGCGACAGCAAACCGGCCAGCAGCGCGCCGCCGCAGGAGATCCACATGATGATTGACAGGCCGAAGCGGTCAGCGGCAAAGCCGGCGATGGTCGGGGCCACGAAGCCGCCAATCAGTTCGCCAAGGCCCATGATCAGGCCCAGCGCGGTGGCGATGCTGCCGCGTGCCACGGTCTCTGCCGGAATGGTGGCCATGAACAGGGTGAAGCAGCCCAGCCCGGTGTAGGTCAACACCAGCAGTGCACCGAGGCTGATGGCGTCGGGCGCATACAGCAGCGCAATCGGGCAGGCTGCCGCCAGCAGCGAAAAAATCACCAGGGTCGGACGACGGCCGAGCCGGTCGGAGATCGCCGCCACGCCGAAGCCCCAGATCACCCAGGCGACGCCCAGGCAACTCATCAGGGTGCCCATGGTGCTGGCACTGAAGCCACGGATGCTGACCAGAAAGGTCGGGGTGAAGGAGATCAGCACCACGAACCAGGTGACGAAGGTGCAGCTGATCAACGTGCAGAGCATGATGTTGCGGATCTTCAACAGGGCAAAAATGCTGACTTTGCCGGTGTCGCTGTTGGTGGGCTGCGCCGCCGGGCGTGGTTCGTCAGGTTTTACGTAGCGCCAGATCAGCCAGGCGATCAGCAGCCCAGGCAGCAGCGAAACGATGAACGCGTGACGCCAGCCGAATGCCTCGGCCAGGGCCACCAGCACTGGCGGGCCGACCACCGCGCCGAGCAGGCCGGCGGCCGAGCCTTGCAGCAGGCCCATGTTCAGGCCGCGCCGATGCGGCGATGACGCCTCGACCATCAGCGATTGCGACAACGGCAGGATCGGCCCTTCGGCCAGCCCCATGATGGCGCGAAACAGCAGCAGGCTGAGGAAACCTCCGACCAGCCCGGACACTGCCGAACACAGTGAAAACAGAATAACCGCCACGATCAGCACCGGCTTGCGCTTGCCGTGGCGGTCGGACCAGGCACCGACCACCAGCCCGGAAATCGCCCAGGCCAGCGCCAGTACCGAAGACAGCATTCCCAAGTGGCTGTTGTTCAGTTGCAGCTCCTGCTGCATGAACGGAAACAGAAAAGACAGCGCCAGACGATCGAAAAAGACGAAGCCGAAAGTCAGGAACAGGATGCACAGCAAAGTGTTTTCATAGCGGGCGGTATTATTTTTATACGCCATGTCGTTCTCCAGGCCAGGGGCCAGTCACAGAGGCAGAAAATCGTCTAGCTCAAGGGCGTGCTCAGGGTGGCCGGGCAGCGCGCTGTCGCAAGGTGGTGAGCATGGTTTTTCCCGGTCTTGTCAGGGCCAGACAAACTCTATCTGCGGCCCGAAATCGGGGTTTGATCTGAACGGTCAGGATGTTTGTGGTTTCCTGACATCGGTTTCAGAAAGGCTGGAAAGGGTAAAAGTGTGACCGTTGACGCTTGAATGTTCACATGTTAATCATGTGGTTGCGGCTTCGATGCCCTGCCATACAGAGAACAATAAAATGCCTGCCACGACAGTGCTTGAAACACGGCGAGCCAGCACCCTCGATATACCGGTCGAGCAACGCCTGGCTTTTTGGGATGACTACAATGCGTCGATTCTGGTTGGCCTCAAGTGTTCGTCCTTTGCTCAGACAGGATTGACGGCCACCCAAGACAACCTGTGTCTTGATCGATTACGGCTGGCGCGCATCGACGGCAATGAACATGTGGTCGAACGCAGCCTGCCGATGATTCGGTCGACGCCCAGCGAGTCCATCTTTGTCGCTTTGGTGCAGCACAGTCAGTCGTTCTTTTACCAGGGCGACAATTGTCTGCTGTTACAGCCCGGTGACCTGTTGCTTTATCGAAATGACAAACCTTACCTGTTTGGTTTTTCCGGGCCGATGCGTTTGTTCATCTTCGATATGCCGGCCAGTGACTTCGCCGAACACTGCCTGCGTGATTTGCAGGGCGCGGTCAGAGTGGGCGCCGAAAGTCCGGTGCAACGCTTGCTGGTTCGCTCATTGGGTGAGCGTGTCGATGGCTTTTTCGATGCCCCCAGTCATGAACAGGCCGCTCGCTTCCAGACGGAGACTTACGACCTGCTGGCCAGCATCATCAGCGACCACGCCGGCGAGCACCGGGCCAGCGCGCTGAGCGCGGCCTACCTGCTGGCTGCCAAACAGTATATTCAGCAGCACCTTGATGACCCGGCGCTCAGTTGCGAGCAGGTCGCGGCGGCCACCGGGGTCTCCAGTCGCCACTTGGCGCGGTTGTTCGCCCAGGAAGGCGGGGCGCCAGGCCGTTACTTGCTGGAAAAGCGCCTGGCCCGTGCCCGGCAAATGCTCGCTTCGCCTATGGGCGCGCGTTTGGGTGTGGCTGAAATTGCCTATTGCAACGGGTTCTCTAGCCAGGCGCACTTTGCCCGCTCTTTCAAGGCGCGTTATGGCGTGACGCCCAGTGAGGTACGCCGGGGTTGATGTAGCTGGCCACCGGATTGGCAGAAAATGCCAACAATCGTGGCCGCGCGGGTCAAACAGGCACTTCTGATTGGTTGTTTAATATCACGGTAAGCCGGTGTGTCGCAGGGGATAACCATCACCTTGTTATCAGGGTGATGGCCAGTTTCCCTGAGCGCACTGTCACGGCCGTCAAATTTTAAATAACTGATCAAGCAACTTCATGGCCTCTTGGTACATGTAAACGTGCCGGGGTATGTGTGCGCGATGACAACTAACCATAACAATAAATGAGGTTTGTCATGAGAAACATTGGCTCTTGCTCGTGTGCAAGTTTTGGCTTGCTGATGGCGGCTCAGTTCGTCCAGGCGGATGTGCGTCCCGACCCCGGTGATTACACCGCATTACCGAAGGGCACCAACGCCGTCGTGCTCTATCAACAGAATCCGCGGGGTGAGGCGCAGTATTCCGGTGGCGAAAAAGTTGCCGATGACCTGGGACTGAAAATGACCGTGGGTGTGTTGCGCCTGATCCACTTCACAGACTTCTTTGGTACAGGCTACACCTGGGATCCGCAGATCGTGATCCCGTTCGGGCGTCAGCAAGTCGGTCTGACTGACAGTACCAACACAGGCATCGGCGACATTACCTTCGGTGGCACGGTGTGGACCATTGCTGATCCGGCGCGTAATGAACATCTCGGCTGGTCGGTCTTCGTCACTGCCCCCACCGGCGCAGACAAGAACCAGGGCTTTGCCTTGAGCAATAACCGCTGGGCACTGGACCTGCAGGTCGGCTATATCAAGGGCCTGACCGACCGCATCACCTGGGACGTGATCGCCGAGACCGAGTTCTATGACAATCAGCGTTCCACTGACGCAAAGAAAGAGCCGTTGCTGCAACTGCACAACCACTTGCGCTACAACTTCACCCCGCAAACCTACGCGGCGCTGTCTTACCGGCATAACTGGGGCGCCAGGGAAACACTGGACGGGCGCACACTGGCAAGCCGTCACGATAACGGCACTGTAGGTTTTACCGTGGCGACCATGCTCAGTAATCAGTTACAGGTGTTGGGGCAAGTGCAGCGGGATACTTCGATTCGTGAAGGGGTCAAGATCGACCATTCGTTGCAGTTTCGCCTGGCCTATTTCTACTGATATAAGCGCCTGGGTGCTTCACTGAGCAATTTTTTCCAAGACTTGTCCTGGGCAGGCTGTTTTGATGGCGCTGCGCTGATCCTGCACGTTCACGGCGGGCGCCTGTCTGGCAGTTGTTCAAGGAAACGATGATGGAATTTGGTAACGGTTTTTTGCTCAGCCTTTCGCTGTGCCTGGAGATTGGCCTGGCCAATATGGCGATGATCAATCTGGCGATGCAGCGCGGTTTTTCCCAGGGCGTATGGCTGGGCATCGGCACCTGTGTCGGTGATCTGCTCTACGCGGTGTTGGCCATGGCCGGGATGGCTGTCCTGTTGCAGATCGAGTGGGTGCGCTGGGTGCTGTGGCTCGGTGGTTCGCTGGTGCTCGGTTACCTGTGTGTGAAGATGCTGCGCAGCGCCCTGAACGTGCGTGCAGACAACCTGCAGGCGGCGGGTGATCAGTGGGGCCGGAGCAACCTGGCGCTGTTTTCTCGCGGCATCATCCTGGCGATGTCGTCGCCCAGCGCAATCCTGTGGTTCGCTGCAGTGGGCGGCGCAATCATCGCCCGGCAAGGCGCCGACATGACCGGCGCCGGCCTGTTCCTCGGCGGGTTCTTCACTGCCGGGGTGTTCTGGGCATGCGCGTTGTGCCTGCTGGCGGCACAGGGTGGGCGGCTGCTGGGGCCGCGGCTGATGAAGTACACCTACATCGGCTCGGCGCTGATCTTTGCTTACTTTGCCGTTTACGTCGTGCTCACCGGCTACCTGGAGTTTTTCCCGGCTTCACCGCCAGCAAGCATCGAGCTGTAGCCCAGCGGCGATGCGCCCATCACTTTACGGAAGGCGTTGCTTAGATGGGCCTGATCGAAAAAGCCCAGCTCTGCGGCAACCCGTGCCGGCGGCTCGCCATGGCGTAGACGCTTGCGGGCTTCGATCAGGCGCAACTGCTGGAAATACTGCATGGGCGGCAACTGCGCGGCGGCCTTGAAGCTGCGCACCAGATGAAACTTTGACACGTTGGCTTCGGCGCAGAGGTCTTCGAGTTCAAGCGGTTCATTGAGGTTGGCCTGCATGAAGCGGATCAACTGCCCGACGCGCGCCGGCTCCTCTGGCCTGGCGGCCGACGTCGTGAGCCGCGCCAGCTCGCTGACCAGGCTCAGCAACGCTTCTTCAACATCAAGCGTGTCGAGGCACTGATAAAGCCCGGTGATGGCACCGAACAGTGCGGTATCGCTCAGCGCGCCTTCGTGCAGAATCGGCAGGGCATGCGTGCTGGCGGTTTCGCTGAGTGCCGAGTGCAGCGTCTGTGCGTCAAGGTGCAGGCTGATGAACTGCACCCCCTCGGCGGTAAACTCCGACGCCTGAATGGTCATGGGGTTGTACAACGTGACCTGACCCGGACTGACCTGCTGCTGGCGACCGTCGAACCAGATCCGTTCGTGACCGCGCAGGTTGGCGCTGATGACATACTCTTCATGGGTATGTTTCGGGTAGCCGGTGTTCTGCGCTGTTACCTTCGAGCACTCGATGTGCGCGATGCGGGTCAGATGTTCCAGTGTCACAGGCATGGGCAGGCTGTCTCAAACGTGCGTGCAGCCAGTATCTGGCAGGTGCGGATTCTATGACAACACCTTGCCCACCCGCATATTGATCGGCCAACTGATGGTTCTGGTGTTGGTTGCATCGCCCCACATGGCCGCCAAGTCTTGGGCAAAGCGCAGCAGCAGGTCCTGTTGAGCGTCCTGTTGGGCCTTGCGCACCGCCGACCAGGTCGAGACATAGCCCAGAAACGCGGGCAAGTCCCAGTCCAGTTTGATGCTCAAGGCAGGTGTAGTGACCGGCTCGAAGGGAAACGCCAGGGTCTGGTAACCCTCGTCGACCAGCTTGCGCTCGGCCGGCCAGTACGGGCCGATTTCTTGCCAGTAGAACTGCGCAAAGCGCTTGCCCAATTCGCCTTCAAGACCCAGCACGCCATAGCTGATCAGCGCCAGCACCGCATCCCGCTCGGCAATGCGCCGTACCTCGTTGTAGAACACCGGCAGGTCGAACCAGTGCGCGGCCTGGGCGGCAGTGATCAGGCTGGCACTGTGGTCGGGCAGCGGAATGCTTTCGGCCGGGGCGCATTGGTAAGTGATATTGCTATGCGCCACGGTGTGGGCGATCTGCTCGGCGCTGGGGTCGAACCCTGCGACCTGCGAAAAATGCCCGGCCAGTTGCTGAGTGAGCTGGCCATTGCCGCAACCGACGTCCACCGCCAGGGTCCGGTTCGGCGCGAGGCTGGCCAGGTACTCGCTCAGTGCAGCAGGGTAGTGAGGCCGATAACGCGAGTAATCAGCCGCGCCCTGATCGAACCAGTTATTGCTCATTGAGTGTTTTTCCTGCGCAGTGGTTGAGTTTCAGTTCTGTCAGCCGCTGGGCAAAGCCTTTTTGCTCCAGCGCCCGAGCGGCGTGTTGCAGTGCCTGACACAGCGGATAGCCGATCTCCTGTTCGAGGTCTTCGATGACCTGAAAAGTGGTTGACCAGTGCTGCTCAAGGCGGGCGATCAACTGCTGGCCGTGGGCGGTCAGCTCGATGCGGCTCATACGCGCATCTGCCAGACGCTGGCGAGCAATCAGGCCCTCGCTCTCCATCTGGCCCACCGTCTGGCTGATCGCGCCCTGGGTCAGGTGACTGTGGGCGGTAATCTGCGTCACGGTGCTGGCGCCGGCCTGAATGGCACGCAGCACCGGCGTGAAGCGCGCCCGGTAGTCCAGGCCCATCTGCTGGTAGTGGTGTTCCGCGCCGTGCTCTACCAGTTCGTTGACATAGCGCAGCAGTTCACCCAGGCCGGGTTGTTTTTTCTCAGGCATGCGGGCCTCCTTGGGCAATGCGTGAAAACTACATTAGCGCTAATGTAATTGGCAAGCGCTGTTTCAGAACCTGCGCTGGCCTGGCAAGCGGCGCGTGGAGTAAGGTGAGGCGCTGCATCATCTTGTGAAGGATCTGTCGATGCCCAACGTTCTGCTGCGCTCTGAACCGGCGCCACTCTTGGCGCCAGGAGAAACCGTCGTGCTGTTCGATGGGGTGTGCAAGCTGTGCAACGGTTGGGCGAGGTTTCTGATCCGCTACGATCAGCGCCAGCGTGTGCGGCTGGCCACCGTGCAATCGCCCGAAGGGCAGGCGCTGTTGGCCTGGGCCGGTTTACCGCTGGATCGCTTCGAGACCATGGCAGTAATCCGCGACCGGCACTGTTGGCTGCGCTCTGACGCGTTTTTCGAGGTGCTGCGGCAGTTGCCGGGTGGCTGGCCGCTGCTTGGGGTGTTCAGGTGGCTGCCGGTACGGCTGCGCGATATCGGTTACGACTGGATTGCGCGAAACCGTTATCGTTGGTTTGGCAAGTACGACCAGTGCCTGTTGCCGACGGCTGATCATCAAAAGCGGTTTTTGTAGCACGTCAGCCCCCGGTGCTCCGGTTGCTCGCGAAGACAGCGGCCCCGCAGGACTAATGCCGATCAGTTAAGGCGGTATGCTTCACTGCCTTGTTGCTGCCTGAGGGAGCGAGCTTGCTCGCGAAAGGGCCGGTGAAATCAGCACATTAGCGCTGGGTTTCACGCCGCCTTCGTCGGAGTGCCGCCCAGACCAAGGTCGCTTCTGCAAGGATCGCGCGGCGGGTGACCCCGCGCAGGCGCAATCAATGCGCCCTGGGCATCAATCGTGGTGTTCTTCACCCACGAACGTCAGCGAGGTGAACAGCGCGCGTTTGCTGTAGTCGGCGTTGCCTTTGACTTCAACGCTGGTCTGTGCGGCGATGACGTTCAGGCCGGCGTTACGTACCACCACCTGAGCATTGCCCTGGGCGTCGGTTTCGCCGCTGGTTTCATCCGGCGCGCTGCGGTAGTCCGGGATCAGTTTGATGCCGGCGGCGGGTTTGCCGTCAAGCAGCACTTTGACCGGCAGTGGTTTGCCAACGCCGATTTCCAGCGGGTCGGCCTGGGGCACGATGACCAGTTTCAGGGCGTCCAGCGCTGGCAGTTTCACGTGATCAATGATCGCCAGGCTGTATTTGCGGGCCTGCACGGCGTCGCTGCCCCCGGGGACTTTGGACAGCGGCTGGTTGACCCATTTGCCATCCTTGCCCTTGGTGTACACCCCCAGGTCCAGTTCAGTTGCCACTGCGGCTGCTTCGCCAGCCGGCTTGAGGCGGGCGTGATCAGTCTGCGGCTCAATGGTCACGGCAACCGGTTTGCCGGTCTTGTCCCAGGCCCAGCCAGCGGTCACTTGTGCCGGCTTGTAAGCGGTGTCTTCAGCGCCTTCGCCAAAGACCACTTCGATATTGCCACGGCGTTGCTCGGTCCACAGACCGTGGGCGCTGGCCTGGGCTGTGAACAGAGTGCTGCCGATCAGGCTCAGGGCGAGCAGGGAGGGTTTGAGGCGCATGGTCGATCCTTGTCGATCAGGTTGAGAAAGCGGGCAGTGGAGCCACTCGTCGAATGACGTAACTGACAATGATTCCCGTTATCGCAGTGATCGCAGCAAGGCACAACAACATCTTGTTACTTGTTTGTAACAGGGTGATTCAAGGCTGTCAGGGCTCTGCGCAGCGCTTGTCATGGGGGCAGGGATAGCCACAGGCCGAAGCTGCCCGGCAGGTTCGCCGGGCAGATAACGCGGGTCAATCAGTCGTGGTGCTCTTCACCCACGAAGGTCAGGGAGGTGAACAGCCCGCGTGCTTCGATATCCGCGTCGCCCTTGACCGGCAAGGTCGCTTCAGCGGCGATGATGTTCAGGCCTTCGTTGCGGATGATCACGTTGGCGCGGCCTTCAGCATCGGTTTCGGCGCTGACTGTGTCCGGTTCGCTGCGGTAGTCACCAAACAGCTTGATACCGGCGGCCGGTTTGCCGTCGATCAGCACCTGCACCGGCAGTGGCTTGCCCGGACCAACTTCCAGCGGGTCGGCCTGCGGCACGATGACCATCTTCAGCTTGTCCAGATTCGGCAGTTTGGCGTCATGCTCATAGATCGCCAGGCTGTACTTGAAAGTGTGAATCGAGTCGGTGCCGCCGGGCACTTTGCTACGGCCTTCGTTGATCCATTTCTTGTCCTTGTTGCGCGTCCACATGCCGTTGTCCAGCGCCACGGTCATCACCGCCGCAGGCTTGAGCGGCTTGAGGCGGGCGTGGTCGTCCAGCCGCTCGACGGTCACCGGAATCTGCTTGCCGGCCAGGTCGTACGCCCAGGCCCCGGCGACTTTTTGCGCCTTGAAGGCGTTGTCTTCAGCGCCATGGCCGTAGACCACTTCGATATTGCCGCGGCGTTGTTCGGTCCACAGACCATGGGCACCAGCCTGCCCGGCAAACAGCGCCGCACTGATGACGCTCAAGGCCAGCAGAGAGTGAGTCACGCGCATGATGAATCCTTTTTTGTTGTTGATCAGAGGTTAAGGGTGAGGCTGACGGTGAAATTACGAGGTTCGCCGGGGGCAATCCAGTAGTTGCTGTAGGAGCGCTCGTAATATTTTTCGTCAAAGATGTTGTTCAGGTTCAGGCCCACAGTGACGTTGTCGGTGGCCTTGTAGTGGGCCAGCAGGTCAACGGTGTGGTAAGCCGGCAGCTCGAACGAAGTGCCCGCTTCACCTGAACGGTCGCCCACATAGCTGAAGGCTGCGCCGACATCTGAACCGCGCAGCAGGCCTTCCTGGAACTCATACACCCCCAACAGGCTGCCACTGCGCTTGGCCACCCCGAGAATGCGGCTGCCGGCCGGGATGCTGCGGTCGCCTTTGGTGACCTCGGCATCCACGTACGCGAAGGCGCCGATGACCCGGATCGCGTCGGTGAGCTGGCCGCTCAATTGCAGGTCCAGGCCCTGGCTGCGCGCCTTGCCAATGGCGCGGCTGGTGTCGCTGCCAGGGTCCAGCGCCAGGACGTTTTCCTTCTCGATATGGAACGCTGCCAGGGTGGTGCTCAGACGCTGGTCGAACAGTTCAGCCTTGATCCCGGCCTCGTACCCGACCCCTTCTTCCGGATCGAAGCTCTTGCCCGCCGCATCCAGTCCGTTGTTGGGCTTGAACGAGGTCGAGGCGTTGGCGAACAGACCGACTTGCGGGGTCAATTGGTAGAGCAGGCCGGCGCGCTGGGTGAACGCATCATGGCGTTGCTGCTGGGTGGCGTTGCCGGCGTAGTTGTCGATCTGCTGGTCGAAGTGCTCGTAGCGCGCGCCGATCATGCCACGTAGCTTGTCGGTGAAGATGATCTGGTCTTGCAGGTTCAGTGCTCGGCTTTCTACGTGCTCGAAAAAGTCGGTGCCGGAACGCGCGCCCGTCGGTTTGGCCTGGCCGTAGACCGGGTTGTAGATGTCGATCGCGTAAGGGCTGCCGGCGATGGCGGTGACCCGTTCGTTCTTGCGGTAATTCTCGTATTCGGTGCCGATCAGCACTTCATGCTGCAGGGCACCGGTGTCGAAGAAACCGCGCAGTTCCAGTTGGGTAATGCTGTCGTGCCAGTTCATGTCGCGCTCGCGGTAACGGCGGTTGACCGTCCGGCCATCGGCGTTCAGCGGCCGTGATTCACTGGCGAAACCCGACAGTTCACCCTGCTTGTAATGGCTGGCCAGGCGCACCGACCAACTGTCGTTGAGCTTATGGTCCAGCGCGGCCTGGATCATGTTGTTGTCGTTGTCGATCTTGTCGTTCGGTTCACCCAGGAAGGTCGAACGCGATACACCGCTCCAGCGGTTGTTGGGCGCAACAATGCCACGGTCGAAGATCGAGTCGTGGCGGACGAACTCGGTCTGCACCAGCAGCGTGGTGTCAGGGTCAAGCTCCCAGCGCAGCGACGGGGCGACGAACACCCGATGGCTCTCGACGTGGTCGCGGAAGCTGTGATTGTCTTCCACCGCCAGGTTGACCCGGCTCAGCAGTTTGCCGTCGGCATCAAGCGGGGTGTTGACGTCCAGCGCGGTGCGGTAGCGATCCCAACTGCCGGCGCTGGCCTGCAGGGTGGTGAAGGCTTGCTGTTGCGGCTGCTTGGTGACCATGTTCACGGTGCCGCCCGGATCGCCACGGCCATACAGGCTGGCCGCAGGCCCCTTGAGCACTTCGATCCGCTCGATGTTGGCGGCGTCCGGGGTGGCGGGGTAGCCGCGGTTGGCGCTGAAGCCATCCTTGTAGAACTCCGAGGTGGTAAAGCCGCGGATGCTGTACTCGTAGAGGGTCAGGCCGCCGAAGTTGTTCTGCTTCGACACACCGCCGGCGTAATCCAGCGCACGCTCCACCTGGGTGGTGCCCAAATCCTTGAGCACGCTGGCCGGCACCACGCTGATCGACTGCGGGATGTCCTTGATCGCCGTGTCAGTCTTGGTCGCCGTGGCTGAGCGCGTGGCGCGATAGCCTTTCACCGCACTGGTCGCGGTTTCGTATTCGTGATCGGCGGTGACCGTCACGCTATCGAGTTCAATGGGGTCTGCGGCGTACAGCGGCGCGCCGAGCACGCCAAAGGCGAAGCCGGCAAAAGAGGCGAGTGTGCGGGAGGACATTGCGAGGGTTCCTGATCGTTATAGATACAATATAACATCTCCGTCAGGAATTATTGCTATTTGTTTTTGCAGTGATCCGCCTATTTCGAACCTGCCCATTATTGCAATTGGCAATGCTTATCGTTTGTCATTAAGCTGGCGCACTTTTCGACAGCGCTCCTATGGCGCCGTGGTGGCTGGGTAAATGGAGCGGATCAATGGCAGATTCGGCAAAGGATCTCGATGCACTGCTCGCCTTGCGTCGTGAGCTGGTCAACTATGCCAATGGCATTACCGGTGACCGCATGCAGGCCGAAGACATCGTGCAGGAAGCTTATGTGCGGCTGATTGCCGGGCAGGGCGAACCCATCGAACAACCCGCAGCCTATGCTTACCGGGTGGTACGTAATCTGGCTCTGGACCTGATCCGCAGCCGTGCCCGCGAGCAGGCGCGGCACGCTTCGCCGCCTGACTGGCTGCTGCCGGCGGTGTTGAGCGACCCGGCCGACACCTGGCAGCACGGCGTGGCCCTTGAACGCCTTGCCAGCGTGCTCGACAGCATGCCGGTCGCCAATCGGCGCGCTCTGGAGATGCACCGCTTTGGCGGCTACACCCTGGCGCAGATTGCCGAGCAGCTTGGGGTGTCGGTGACCAGTGCCCATCGCCTGCTGCGCGATGCGTTGGTGCGCCTGACCCGCGCGTTTGTACAGGAGTGTGACGATCACGCGCTGCACGGAGGCAAACATGAGCGTTGAGCAGCAAACCGATCCGCTGGAGCAGGCTGCCGACTGGCAGATCCGCCTGGCTGAAGAGCCGCAGGCGCATGCCGAGTTCGAGGCCTGGCTGGCCGCTGACGAACGCCATCGGCAGGCCTGGCAACAGATGCAGGCGATGCTGGGCGCGTTGGGCGATGTGCCGGCCCGGGCGGTCGCTCACCCCTCGTTGCGTACTGCCAGACGGCCTGTCACTGGGTCCCGGCGCCGACGTCGCTGGCCCCAGGCAGCGCTGGCCGGTGCCGTGCTGGCCTTGATCATTGCGGTGGCGCCACAGGCCAGCCTGTCCTGGCGCGCAGACTACAGCACCGCCACTGCGGTCACCCGTGAGGTGCGTTTGAGTGACGGCAGCCGCGTGCTGCTGGCACCCGACAGCGCCATCAGCCTGTCGGCCGAGTCGCCTCGTCAGGTCACCCTGCTCAAGGGCCAGGCGTATTTCGAGGTGGTGCCCGATCCTGCCCGGCCCTTTGTTGCCAGCGCAGGAGAGATGTCGGTGCGGGTGCTCGGCACGGCGTTTGACCTGAACCTGCAGGGCCAGCGCGGCGAGGTCGCTTTGCAGCATGGTCAGGTGCAGGTCGAAAACGCCCGTAAACAGTCTGCGCTGCAACTCAGTGAGCGTCTGTTGCCGGGTGAGCGGCTACAAGTCGATTGGGCGAGCGGCAAGGTGCAGCGCTCGACACTCGACCCGGCCCGGGTCGCGGCCTGGCGCCAACACATGCTGTATGTCGAAGACCTGAGCGTTGCAGAGGTCGTCGGTCGCATGCAGCGCTATGTGCCCGGCTGGATCGTGGTCGCCGATTCCGCACTGGCCAGTCGGCGCATCAGCGGGGTGTTCGATCTGCGCGACCCGGACCGGGCCTTGCAGGCCCTGGCGCGTTCGCTGAACGTGCCGCTGCAGACCGTTACGCCGTGGCTGCGGGTGTTGTGATCTGAGCGCAAAAACAGAAATCTGGAAAAAAATACCGGGCACGGCGTCTTTCTGGTGAATTTGAGAATTTATCTCGGATGCTAACCAGACGTAATCAAGGATTTTTGCCATGCCCGTGCCTCGTGTTCATCTGTTTCGCCCCGCCTCATCCCGCTGGCCGCTGGGCTGGTTGTTGGGCTGTGCGCTACTGGGCACGGCCGCCCCAGTGGCTGCCGAGCAGCGCCAGCGTTATGACCAGCCGGCCCAGTCATTGGCTGGCGCGTTGGGCGCCTTCGGGGCACAAAGTGGCATTCAGGTCAGCTTCGATGCCGAGTTGGCGCGTGATCTGCGGGCCCCGGCGCTCAAGGGCGTGATGAGTGAACAGGATGCGCTGCGCCAGTTGCTGCAAGATAGCGGGCTGGGCTGGAGCCTGACCCCGGAGCGTACGCTGCTGTTGTTCCGCCAGTCGGCTGAGCAGGGCGCGCTGAACCTGGCTCCTTCGACCATTCATGGCAGTGCGCAGGTCGAGACCGCCGCAGGACCGGTGCAGGGCTACCGCGCCACGCGCACCGCCACGGCGAGCAAGACCGATACCGCGCTGCGCGACATTCCTCAGTCAGTGCAGGTGGTGCCACGCCAGGTCATCGAGGATCAACAGCTTGACCGCCTGGGCGATGTGCTGGCCAACGTCAGCAGTGTGCAGCGCGGCAACAGCCATGGCGGTTCGTCGGAGAGCTTCGTGATTCGCGGTTTTCATGCCACCGGTTATGCGGTTGATGGCATGCCGCTCAATCCGTTGGCCTCGCGCCCGGAAGCGCTCAGCGACCTGGCCAATGTCGAGCGGGTCGAAGTTCTCAAGGGGCCGGCCTCGGTGCTGTACGGGCGGGGCAACCCCGGCGGGCTGATCAATCTGGTGACCCGCAAGCCGTCCTTCACTCCGCAGGCCAGCGCCAAGGTCCAGGCCGGCAGTGGTGATTTCTATCGTCTGCAAGCCAGCGCCAGCGGCGCACTGGACCCGGCCGAGACACTGGCCGGCCGGCTGACCGTCGCGACCCAGACCGATCGCGGCTTTCGCGATACCTTGCGCGACAGCAAACACAGCTACATCGCCCCGGCGCTGCGTTGGCAGCCCAGCGACAGCACTCGGGTCGATACAGGGCTGGAATACATCGACCAGAGCTCACCGTTTGACCGCGGCGCGATTCCCATCAATGGCAAAATCAATCTGCCGGCCGACCGCTATCTGCACGAGCCATGGGCACGGGACAAGGCCGACAAATTCTCGCTCTGGTACCGCGTCGAGCATGACCTCAATGACTGGCTGAGCTTGCGCCAGATGACCCGCTGGGATGACTCGCACAAGGATCGCTATGTGGTCGACCTGCGCGGCCTGGCCAGTGACGGCCGGACGCTCAACCGGCGCGCCACGGATGGTGAAGAACGCATTCGCACCCTGGACATGCAGTTCGAGGCCATTGCGCGTTTCGCCACCGGCGCCGTGCAACACACGGCGCTGGCCGGGTTCGAGTACATCGATGGTCAGCGCGACACGTCCAGTTATCGGGCTTCGCTGGCATCACTGGATGTGTTCAGTCCGGTCTACGGCGCTACGCCGGGGCGCTTTGCCTTCCAGGAGCAAGTGCGCTACGACCTGCAGTCCTACAGCCTCTACCTGCAAGACCAGATCGAGTTCAACGAGCAATGGAAGCTGCTGCTCGGTGCCCGCTACGATGACACCCGGCAGACCAGTAAGGCACTGGATGCCGACGACCTCATTACCCGCACCGACGTCGAGCCGGAGCAACTGTCACCGCGTGTCGGGGTGGTCTGGCAACCTGAGGACTGGTTGGCCCTGTATGCCAGCTACAGCACTTCATTCTCTCCACAGACCGCCAAGACCCGCACCGGGCGGGTGCTCGACCCCGAACAAGGCGTGCAATATGAAGTCGGCGCCAAGTTCGACATCATTCCCGAGCAGCTCAGCGCGACCCTGGCGGCTTTTGAAATCGTCCGCGAGAACGTCGCCGCCAGCGACCCCAATGACAGCGAATACGCCGTGCAGACCGGCGAGCAGCGTGTTCGGGGTGTCGAGCTGGACGTCACCGGTAACCCGCTGCCGGGCTGGCAGATCATTGGCAACCTCAGCGCCCTGAACGCCGAAGTCACCCAGGACACGCTGATCAATGAGGGCAACCGCCTGACCGGGGTGCCGACGCTCAGCGGTTCGCTGTGGTCCAGTTACCAGTTGCAAGAGGGCCGTCTGCGCGGCCTGGGTTTTGCTGGCGGAGTGATCTTCGCCGGCCAGCGCGAGGGCGACCTGGACAACAGCTATGATGTGGGCGGCTACGCGCGTTTCGATGCCAGCCTGTTCTATGACCTCAATGAGCACGTGCGGGTGTCGCTCAATGGCCGCAACCTCACCGACCGCAAATACATCGAAACGGTGGCCGGTACCGATGGCAATTACTATGGTGAGCCGGCCTATGTGCTGGCCAGCCTGAGCTTGAGTTACTGAGAGGCTGGCCGGACTATGCTTGAATGGCGCTCACCGACCTACAGGATGTACACCGATGCAAAGACTGACTGCCAAAGACTTCGCCCCGCAACTGCTGGAGCTGTACGACTACTATGCCCACGGCCAGATCAACCGCCGCGAGTTTCTCGACCGGGCGGCGAAGTTCACTGCCGGCGGCCTGACCGCCGTCGGCGTACTGGCAGCGCTCAGTCCTGACTATGCGCTGGCCGAGCAGGTGCCGTTCACTGACCCGGACATCGTGGCCGAATACGTGAGCTACCCGTCGCCCAATGGCCACGGTCAGGTACGTGGTTATCTGGTACGTCCGGCCAAGGCCAGCGGCAAACGGCCGGGCGTGGTGGTGGTCCATGAAAACCGCGGCCTGAATCCGTATATCGAAGACGTGGCGCGGCGCGTCGCCAAGGCCGGCTTCATCGCCCTGGCCCCTGATGGCCTGAGCTCTGTGGGCGGTTATCCGGGCAACGACGACAAGGGCCGCGAGCTGCAACAGCAGGTCAACCCGGAAAAACTGCTCAACGATTTCTTTGCCGCCCTGGAATGGTTGATGGCCCATGACGCCACGACCGGCAAGGTCGGCATCACGGGGTTCTGTTATGGCGGTGGGGTCGCCAACGCGGCAGCCGTGGCTTATCCGGAGCTGGGCACGGCAGTGTCGTTCTACGGTCGCCAGCCCAAGGCCGAAGATGTGCCGCGGATCAAGGCACCAGTGATGATTCATTACGGCGAACTGGACACCCGCATCAACGAGGGCTGGCCGGCCTATGAGCAAGCGTTGCAAGCGGCCGGCACCACCTACCAGACTTACATCTACAAAGGTGCCAACCACGGCTTCCACAACGACTCCACGCCGCGCTACGACGAAGCAGCGGCCAGGCTGGCCTGGGAACGGACGCTGGAGTGGTTCAAGCGTTATCTTGCTTGAAGGCGCGCGGCGGGACCGCCGTGCTATCGCGGGCCAATACGGGTTAAGGCCCACTCGGCCCGGTGGGAGGCAGCTCTGCAGGCGAAGACGGCGGTACATTCGAAGCCAATGTGCCGATTTCACGGGCCTCGTCGCGAGTAGAACTCCCTCCCACCGGGACCGAACCAGATCCGAAATCGCTTAACTGATCGGTATCACTCTTATCCGGGGATCAGTTACGGCTGCGTTTTTGCAGGCTTTTGAGTTGCTGGCTGGCACGCTGTACGGCGGCCATTTTTTCCGGGCGTTTCATGCGTTTCCAGTTACGGATGTCTTGCCGGGTCCGGCCGCAACTGACGCACAGCTCGCCACTGAGCTGGCACTGGGACGTGCAAGGGTTGTCGATTTCCTTGGCCATTTCAGGCGCGCCTCGAACGACGCGCCAGGCGTTTTTGCCAGTCACCGGCGTGGCTGTGCTGGCAGGCTTGTTCGCTGTCACAGGACACATGCCGTTCAATCTGTTGCAGCCGCACACCGGCTTCACTCAGGGCCATGGCGGTAA
Organism: Pseudomonas sp. 21LCFQ010; assembly: GCF_024129905.1. NCBI lineage: Bacteria > Pseudomonadati > Pseudomonadota > Gammaproteobacteria > Pseudomonadales > Pseudomonadaceae > Pseudomonas > Pseudomonas sp. 21LCFQ010. Next base: position 197,504 of record NZ_JAMYDZ010000002.1, read on the forward strand.
AGTCATTCATGCGTTGCATCTGCCCTGCGGCCAATGCGGCCTGGCGGTTGGCTTCGCTGTCGAACACCCAGATGACTTGCAGGCTGTCCGGAACGTTGGCGTAGTCGACCACATGGGTCAGCCACTGGAAACCGAGCAGTTCGGCCTTGGCGGTTTCGCAGGCTTCGGTCAGGGTCTGGCTCAGCAGGCGTTCAAGGTGCGCTTGTTCGCGCTTGGACAAAGGCATGATGTTCCGGTCAGGCGGTGAAAAGCCGTTAGTGTGCCATGCATAACCCGGCTCAGGAAATTCAGGCGCTGCCCGCAGGCTTGCGGCTGCTGCGGCGCGGCTTGGCCGCCGCCGGGCTGGTCAATGAACCTTTGCCGGCGGTTTTGCTGGCCGTGGCGGTTTTGTTGCTGCGCGATGCAGCGGCTGGCTTGCGTTTGCCGCTGCCTTTGCGCGACTTCTTCCACGGCGCGGCGCCAGCCGGCGCGGGCATGCCTTGCAGGTTCAGGCGCAGGCCCTGGCAACGCTCGACCTGCTTGCTCATCCAGGCGGCCTGCTTGGCGACGAATTCTTCCAGGCTCATTTCGCCGTTCTGCACCATGTCGAGAGCCTGCTCCCAGATGGCCGTGGTGCCGGGGTCGGCGATGGCCCGTGGCACATTGTCGATCAGGCTGAAAGCCGGTGGCGTGGCCGACAGCGCCTTGCCGTTCTTGCTCAGGTAACCGCGGTCGAGCAGGCCCTGAATGATTCCGGCGCGGGTTGCTTCGGTGCCAATGCCGGTGGTTTCCTTGAGCTTTTGTTTGAGCAACGGGTCTTCCACCAGGCGGGCGACGTTTTTCATCGCCTTGATCAGATCGCCCTCGGTGTAGGGCTTGGGCGGCTGGGTCCACAGGTCCTTGAGCTGCACGGCGGTGACCGGGCAGACACAGCCTTTGTGCAGCGCCGGCAAGGCTTGGGGCGGCGCGACCTCGCGACCTTTGGCCGGGGTCAGGGCTTCGGGCAGGGCGCGTTTCCAGCCGGCCTCGATGATGCACTTGCCGACCGCGCGCAGCGCATGGCCGGCACAATCGAAGTCGGCCTGGGTGCGGTCGTATTCGTGGTTGGGCAGGAACTGCGCCAGGTAACGGGCACGGATCAGGCTGTACACCGCCCGTGGCTTGCCACTGAGGCGCTCAAAGGCGCGGGTGGCAGCGGTGGGAATGATGCCGTGGTGAGCACTGACTTTTGCATCATTCCAGGCCCGTGAGCGGCGTGCCGGGTCCAGATGGCCGCGCAAGGCCTGCAGCGACGGGTCGGCAGCCGTGAGGGCGGCAATGATCCCGGCGGCCTCGCCATGCTGACTGTTGGGCAGGTAGCCGCAGTCGCTGCGTGGGTAGGTGATCAGCTTGTTGGTTTCATACAGCGACTGGGCGATGTCCAGGGTTTCCTGGGCGCCGAGACCGAGTTTTTTTGAGCAGATCTCCTGCAAGGTGCCGAGGTCGAACGGCAGCGGGGCCGCCTCGCGGATACGCTCGGTGCGCACACTGATGGCGGTCGCCTGGCCAGCCTGCTGCATGTCTCGCGCGGCCTGTTGCGCCAACGGCTGGTTCAGGCAGCGGTCCTGCTCGTCGCAGGCATCGGCCGGGGCGCGCCACTGGGCGGTAAAATCCTGGCCGGCGTGGCGCAGACCGACCTCAATCGCCCAATAAGGCACCGGCACGAAGTCGGCGATGCTGCGGTCACGGTCGACGACAAGGCGCAGGGTAGGGGTCTGGACCCGACCGACGGGCAATACGCCCTGGTAGCCCGATTGCCGACCGAGCAAAGTAAACAGCCGGCTCATGTTCATGCCGATCAACCAGTCGGCGCGCGAGCGGCCCAGTGCCGAGTGGTAAAGACTGAACGTGGCAGCACCGGGCTTGAGCGCTGCAAGCGCCTTGCGGATTGAGGCATCATCGAGTGCCGACAGCCATAAGCGCTGAATCGGCCCGCGATAACGACAGTGTTCGACCAGCTCACGGGCGATCATCTCGCCTTCACGGTCGGCGTCGGTGGCGATCACCAGCTCACGGGCTTCGCTCAGCAAGCGCTTGACGGCCTTGTACTGGCTGGCTGTCTTGGGTTTAACCTGCATTTTCCAGGTGCCGGGGACAATCGGCAGGTCTTGCAGAGCCCAGCGTTTGTAGCGGGCGTCGTAGGCGTCGGGCGGGGCGGTTTCCAGCAGATGGCCGATACACCAGGTGACTGTGGCATTGGGACCGACCAGACAGCCTTCGCCACGTCGGGTGGCGCCGAGCACGGCGGCGATATCCTTGGCTTGAGAGGGCTTTTCGCAGAGAAACAGGCGCATGGCCGGGGCAGTCTTGTGATCGGTCGAGCTCGACAGAATGCGTCAGGCGCGAGGGCAGATCAAGTTTTATCTGTATGAACGTACAGTAAAGGCCGCTGAGCGGCCTTACTGGAGCTGCAAGCTTCAAGCTATAAGCCGCAAGTGAGTCAGGCTCAAATCAGCTTGCCGCTTGCAGCTTATGACTTGCCGCTTAGAGAACGCTGATAGGGTAGTCAACGATCAGGCGGAACTCGGACAGGTCACCTTCACCCTGGTCGCTGTTGGCGCGGTGGAAGGCCTGGCGGATACGAAACGACAGATCCTTGGCCGGGCCGGTCTGGACCACGTACTTGGCTTCGATATCGGTTTCGTTGTGCTTGCCGTCGTCACCGTACAAACCCGCGTAAGCGCTGTCGGCCGAGACCTTGCTGCCATCGACGTCATAGCCGCGCACATGCCGCGCCATGAAGCTCAGGCCGGGCACGCCGTAAGTCGCCATGTCGAGGTTGTAGCGAATGCCAAAGGATTTCTCGTTCGGGCCGTTGAAGTCCGACCACTGGATCGAGTTGGCGAGGAAGATCGAGTCGCCACCTTCGCCGTTACCGTTATTGCCGACGGCCAGATAGTCGAACGGCGTGTCGCCATGGACTTTCTGGGCGCTCAGGGTGATCGAATGGGCGCTCAGGAACGCATAGGTCGCCGACAGCGATGCGGTGGTGTTGTTGATCGAGCCGGCTTTGGCCTGGCCCTCATCCAGGGTGCGGTACAGGTTGGCGTCGAAGGTCAGCGACTGGTCACCGGACAACGCCAGCACATAGTTGGTGTTGGCGTAGTACTGGTTCCATACATCTTCGAACTGCGCACCGTACAGGCTGGCGGTCCAGTTCGGCGTGAGCTGGTAGACCGCGCCGGCGAAGGTGGCTTTGCGCGCCGTGACATTGGCGTACAACGCGTAGATGTCGTGGTCTTGGTTGGTGGTCACGTTACTGTTGGTGCTGGTGTAACGGCCGGCTTCCAGATCCAGCCCTTCGATTTCGCTGCTTTTGAGTTCGAACCCGGTGGCGGTCTGTGGCAGCAGGCGGGTGCCGCCCACAGCGAACACCGGCGCGGTGGGTTGCATATTGCCGTAGCGCAACTGGGTCTTGGACAGACGCAGTTTTACGGCGGCACCGGCGCTACCAAAACTGTCTTCAGCCTTGCCGTTGCGGTCCAGTGGCAGGTTGCCGGTGCCGCTGTCTCCTTCCTGGGCATCAAGCTTGAGGGCGAAGTGGCCGAAGGCATCGATACCCACGCCAATGGTGCCCTCTGTGAAACCGGAGCTGTAGTTGCCGATGAACCCCTGGGTCCAGTCGCGGTTGTCGGTGGCGCCATCCTGACGGTCACGGTTGAAGTACTGGTTGCGGGCCAGTACCGAGAGGCTGCTGCCTTCGACGAATCCTTTGGCCTCGGCCTGGTCTTCGATTGTTTCTGCGTGAGCCAGCTGGCTCGCGGCGGCCGAAACAGCCAGTGCGATGGCGCTCCATTGTTTTGCATTCATCGAATCATTCCCCTGATTGGTAGGGCCCGGCGTGTCCATTGATGGCATGTTGATCAGTCATCGGTGGCGGGCATTTACGGCAGGTGGGCATTGCCCAGCTAAGGATCGCGGGCGCGATAGTAGATGAGGGTGCATGCGCTACGTGGGCGATGCATTATCTCGCGCCAGGCTTTTATATCACGCTATTTCAATGGCTTAAGACGAAGCAGTGACAGGCCGGGTTACAATTTTTTAACTTTGTCGGGGTCTTGCCGGCTTGTAGCGTGCCGCACAAATGGCGTTTTGCTGCTATTGCTCATCCTTGGGCAGCCGCCAAGCCATGGGCAGAATCATTGCCAGCGTGTTGTGCGCGGGTTTGTCACCGCTTGCTACCATGGCGGCACATAGGATTAGGGGAGCCTCATGCGAAAGGTCTTGTGCATTGAAGACGACCACGACACCGCTCAGGAAATCGCCTCGGAATTACGCCGTGTCGGCTTTGTCGTCGAGTGCGCCGATGACGGCCTGCGGGGCCTGGAACTGGCGCTTGCTGGCGGGTTTGACGCGATCACTCTTGACCGTATGCTGCCGGGGCTCGATGGCCTGCAGGTGATTACCCGGTTACGGGCCGCCGGCGTGCAGACTCCGGTCTTGATGATCAGCGCCCTGACCGATGTCGACGACCGGATTCGCGGCCTGCGGGCCGGGGGTGATGACTATCTGGTCAAACCGTTCGTTTCCGAAGAAATGGCGACCCGTATCCATGTGCTGCTGCGCCGGCACATCGATCCACTGGAGCGCGAAACCCTGTTGCAGGTTGCTGACCTCAGTCTCGATCTGCTGAGCCGTGAACTGATATGTGGCGAGCAGCGCATTAACCTGTCGCCCATCGAGTTCAAGCTGCTGGAGTTTCTGATGCGCAACGCCGGCTCCGTGGTCACCCGTGCATTGATTTTCGAAACGGTATGGGGCTACCACTTCGATCCGGGCACCAAACTGATCGACGTGCACCTCACCCGGCTACGCCGCAAGCTGGATGCAGTGGGCTGTCAGGTGGTGGTAAACGCCTTGCGCGGCTCGGGGTTTGTGCTGGTCGACACCGGAGTCAATTGACGTGCGGATCCGCTTGTTGCGTACCACGGCATTCCGGCTGACCGTCACCTATGCGATCGCCTTGTCGCTGGGAGCCTTGTTGCTCAATGGTCTGATCTATTGGCAGGTGGCCAGCTACATGTCGCGCCAGGGCGACCAGACCATCCTTGGTGAAATGCGTCAACTGTCGTACCTCCCGGTCGAGTCCCTGCCTGACGAAATCACCCGCTTGCAAGAGGGCGACCTGCGCGGGGTCGTGACCTATGGCTTGTTCAGCCCACAGAGGCAGCATGTGCATGGCACGATGCAGACGCCGCCACAAGAGCTGGTACTGGACGGCAAACCGCATGACTGGGACGATTCGGGGTTTGCTGACGGAGCCAAGTTCGTGGCCCGGCAATTGCCAAATGGCCAGATTCTGGTGGTTGGTTTCGAGGCCAAGACCCTGGCAAGCCTGCGTAACATCCTGTTGCGCTATCTGGGCTGGAGCGCCTGCCTGATCCTGATCGCCGGGCTGCTGTTTGCCGTACTGCTGGGCCTGGGCCCACTGCGCAGGATGCGCAAGGTCCAGGCTGCCAGCCGCAGAATCGCCGAGGGCGATTTTACCCAGCGGCTGCCCATCAGCCGGCGCGGCGATGAGCTGGACATGCTCTCGTCACTGGTCAACCGGATGGTGGGTGAGGTCGGGCGCTTGCTCGATGAGGTCAAGAGCCTCGAAGACAACGCGGCACATGACTTGCGCACACCGCTGAACAAGCTTCGGGCGCAGTTGCATCGCGCCTTGATCGAATACGACCAGGCGCCCGCAGAGGTGCTTAAAGTGCGTCTGGAGAAATCCCTGGACGCCGCCGATGTGTTGCTTGGCCGGTTTCGGGCATTGCAGCGTATCGCGGAAATCGACGCACGTTCGCGGCGCGCAGGCATGACCACCCTGATGGTCGGACCGTTACTGGCGCAATTGTTTGAAGACTATCAGCCGGTGGCTGAAGAGGCGGGCATTGAGCTGCAGTTGAATGTCGAGCAGGTTCCGCCGTTGCTGGCGGATCGCGAGCTGCTGGCCGAAGCCCTGATGAACGTGCTGGACAACGCGTTGAAGTTCACCCCTGCGGGCGGGCAGATTCGTCTGAATCTGCTGCGCAGTGAGCAGGGCACACGAATAGAGGTTGAAGACAATGGTCCGGGTATCACCCCGGACCAGCATCAGGCTGTTTTGCAACGCTTTGCCCGTGGCCGGCAGGAGCCCAGAGCCAGTGGCAGCGGGCTGGGGCTGGCCATCGTTGCTGCCGTGGCCAGAACCCATGGCTATCAGTTGCTGCTGGAAGACGCGCAGCCGGGGCTGCGCGTGGTGTTGCAGAGTCGCTGAGGCGGTCAGATCAGGTTCAGTGGGTAGTCGAGAATCAGCCGTACTTCATTGACGTTCTTCTCTCCCTGATCGAGGTTGGCGCGATGGAAGGCCTGGCGCAGGCGTACTGACAGGTCTTTTGCGGCGCCACTCTGGACGATATAGCGGGTTTCGAAGTTGGTCTCGTGATGGCGACCGTTTTCTCCGTACAGGCCAGCATAGGCGCTGTTATACGGGGTCTTGCTGCCATCAATGCCGGTCCCGCGCATGTGCCGGGTCGTGAAGCTCAGGCCCGGTACACCCAACGGTGCCATGTCCAGGTTATACGTGAGCCCCCACGAGCGTTCGTTCGGGCCGCTGAAGTCCGAGAACTGTGCGGCGTTGGCCAGATTCATTGAGCTACACGTTTCACCGGCGCGATAGCTGCAATCTTCATTGGTGCGGTTATCCCCCATGCCGATCAGGTCAAAAGGCGTATTGCCGTGAATCTTTTGATAAGACAGGGTCAAGGCGTGTGCTTTATTGAATGAATAAGTGCTGGCCAGCGACCAGGCGGTATTATTGATTGCCCCGGCCTTGGCGCGGCCCTGGTCCAGAGTGCGATACAGGTTGGCATCGAATGCCAGGCTGTCTGGGCCGCTGAGTCCGAGTACATAGTTGTTGTTGAAGTAGTATTGATTCCAGACATCGTCGAGGCGGGCACCATATAACGTGCTGCGCCACGTTGGGCTGAGCTGATAAGTGGCGCCGGCAAATGTGGCGCTGGACGAGGAGACCCCGGCGGTGTTGGCATGGATCGAATGTCGGTTGCTGGTGGTTACGCTATCGCTGGTTGCGGTGTAATGACCGACGTCGAGGTCAAGGTTATCCAGGTCACTGCTTTGCAGGCTGAAACCGGTAGCGGTTTGTGGCAGCAGGCGAGAGTGGCTGGTGGCAAATACCGGAGCCTCGGTTTGCATGTTGCCGTAACGCAGTTGGGTCTGGCCGGCACGCATTTTGATACTTGCGCCTGCGCTGGCGGAGCTGCGGTCCGGGTGGCCGTGGCGGTCGACCGGCAGGTTGCCGGTGCCGGCGTAGCGGCTCTGGCCGTCGAGCTTCAGGCCCAGTTGGCCCCAGGCGTCGACCCCCACGCCGACCGTGCCCTGGGTGAAGCCCGAGTTGTAATGGGCGATTGCGCCCTGACTCCAGTCGCGGTTATCGCGCTCGCCTTGTTTGGCATCACGGTTGAAGTAATAGTTGCGCAGGTGCACATTGAGGCTGCTGTCTTCGAGCAAGCCCTTGGCCTGTGCCTGGTCATCTACCAGTGCGCCCATTGCGCTCTGGCTCAGGGCAGCCGAAACCGCCAAAGCAATACAGCTCAGGTGTTTTATTTGCATTGTGTAACTCCTTGAATCCATCAAATCTGTCGTTGTGTCAAACCGTGGAGGTTGTAACGCTGACGAGCAGTCATTGAGCGCTGATGTAAATCAGTCTGGTTTATTGAGTCGCCAAACAGCCAAATGTTATTCAGGGATCAGTGGTTGGCGACGCAGACAGTTATATCACGCAGTTTTGATGGTTGAAGTTGGTTGTCCGGGGCGTGTTGTTTCGATGAGTGATGCGGTGTTTGAAGTTGTTTCGGTATTCTAGGGGAAGGTGTTATTTGTTCTGAATTGTTTGTAGTCCAATTCCTTTATCAAGTTTTTGTCATGGTTCTGCAAGCATTCATGTTGTAGCGAATCTGAAAAACAAAGCGGCAGCCGGTCAATAAGATCCGGCTGCCGCTATTGTTTCAACTTGTTGGTTTATATATCAGCCTGGCAGGCCGATCTCTACCTGGCTGCCATTGATTCGTACCGGCCAGACATCCAGCCGCTGCTCGGGGTACTCCAGGCAACTGCCGTCTTGCAGGCGAAAGTGCTGTTTATAAAGCGGCGAGGCAATGACCAGGTCGTCGCCCAGTTTGCCAAGCAGGCCACGGCCGATCACGTTGGCCCCGGATTTCGGGTCACGGTTGCCCACGGCGTACAATGGCTGTTCATTGCCAGGCAAATAGAACAGCGCCACTTGGCAATCATTGACCCAGGCCACTACGCCAGAGTTGGCGACCAGGTCCTGATGCTGGCAGAGGTTATGCCAGTGCAGGGTCGCCGTGGCTTGGGGACGTTCGGCAAATGCCACGTTGGTTTGGCTCATTACACCACCTCCTTGAACAGGGGAATCAGCTTGAGTTCATCGGCTCGCGCCGGGCGGCGCTGTTCACGTTCACGCACGAAATGCACATCCGGGTCGCTGCGCTTGTCGTTGACGAAGGTACGGAAACGCTTGAGTTTTTCCGGGTCCTTCAGGGCATTGGCCCACTCGCATTCGTAACGGTCGACGACCAGTTGCATCTGCGATTCCAGCTCGGCCGCCAGGCCCAGGCTGTCATCGATGATCACCGCCTTGAGATAATCCAGGCCGCCTTCGAGCGATTCGCGCCATACCGAGGTGCGTTGCAGCTTGTCGGCGGTGCGTATGTAGAGCATCAGGAAGCGGTCGATGTAACGGATCAGGGTCTCGTCATCCAGATCGGTGGCGAACAGCTCGGCATGCCGTGGACGCATGCCGCCGTTGCCGGAGACATACAGGTTCCAGCCGTTCTCGGTGGCGATGATCCCGACGTCCTTGCTCTGCGCCTCGGCGCATTCACGGGTGCAGCCCGACACCGCAAACTTGAGCTTGTGCGGCGAGCGCAGGCCCTTGTAACGATCCTCGATGCGCAACGCCATGGCCACGCTGTCCTGCACGCCGTAGCGGCACCAGGTGCTGCCCACGCAGGATTTCACCGTGCGGGTCGACTTGCCGTAGGCATGCCCGGTTTCGAAACCGGCCTCGATCAGCTCGCCCCAGATCTCTGGCAATTCGTGCAACTGCGCACCAAACAGGTCGATCCGCTGACCGCCGGTGATCTTGGTGTACAGGTCATATTTCTTGGCCACCGCGCCGATGGCGATCAGGCCGTCCGGGGTGATTTCGCCACCTGGAATACGCGGCACCACCGAGTAGGTGCCGTTCTTCTGCATGTTGGCCATAAAGGTGTCGTTGGTGTCCTGCAGCGGAATCAGCAGCGGGTCGGTGATCGGCCGGTTCCAGCATGACGCCAGGATCGAGCCGACCGCCGGCTTGCAGATGTCGCAGCCGTGTTCACCCTTGCCATGGCGATGCAGCAGTTCTTCGAAACTCTCGATGTTCTCCACCCGCACGATCGAGTACAGCTCCTGGCGGGTATAGGCGAAATGCTCGCACAGGCTCTTGTCGACACTGACACCGCGAGCGATCAGCTCATGCTCGAAGACCTGCTTGAGCAAGGCCGCACAGCCGCCGCAGCCGGTAGCGGCCTTGGTGCAGGCCTTGATGCCGGCCAGGTCAGTGCAACCTTCGTCGATGGCCGCGCAGATCGAGCCCTTGCTGACGTTGTGGCAGGAACAGATGGTCGCGGTGGCGGGCAGCGCATCGGCACCGAGCGCCGGCGCGCCTTCACTGTGCGGCAGGATCAGGCTGGCCGGGTCTTCAGGCAGGGCGATGCCGTTCTGTGCATATTGCAGCAGGGTGTCGTAGTAGCTGTTGTCGCCGACCAGTACCGCACCGAGCACGTGCTTGCGGTCGGCGGACACCACCAGCCGACGATAGCTGGCGGTGGCTTCATCGATATAGCGGTAACTCACTGCCCCGGCCAGTGCGCCATGGGCGTCGCCGATCGAGCCGACGTCCACGCCCAGCAATTTGAGCTTGGTCGACATATCGGCGCCGAAGAACGACTCGGCATCCTGCTCGCACAACTGCGCGGCGACGCTGCGGGCCATTTGATAACCCGGCGCAACCAGACCGAACACGCTGCCGTTCCACGAGGCACATTCACCGATGGCGAAGATATCGGCATCGCTGGTGCGGCAATGTTCGTCGATCGCTACGCCGCCACGCGGGCCCAGGTCCAGTTCGCATTGGCGGGCCAGGGCATCCTGCGGGCGGATACCGGCGGAGAACACAATCAGGTCGGTTTCCAGAAACTCGTCGCCTGCAAAGTTCATCCGGTAGCGGTATTGGTTGCCGGCGCTGATTGATTGGGTGGCGCGTGACAGATGCACACCAACGCCCAGCGCTTCGATGCGCGCCTTGAGCGCCGCGCCACCGAGCTCGTCAAGCTGCACCGGCATCAGGCGTGGCGCGAATTCCACCACGTGGGCTTCCAGACCCAGGGATTTGAGGGCGTTGGCAGCTTCCAGACCGAGCAGGCCGCCGCCGACCACCACGCCGCGCCGCGCCTGATTGGCGGCGGCGCGAATGGTGTCCAGGTCGTCCAGGGTGCGGTACACCAGTTTCGAGTGACCGCTGGCGCCTTCGATCGGCGGTACAAATGGATAAGAGCCGGTGGCCAGTACCAGTTTGTCGTAAGCGAAACTGCCCTGGGCGGTGATCACCTCACGGCGCACGCGGTCAATTTCCAGCACCGGGACACCGAGGTGCAAGGTGAGGCCGGGTTGCTCGTAGAGGGCCGCGTCGCTCATCGCCAGCGATTCGGCATCGCGGCCGCTGAAGTATTCGGACAGATGCACGCGGTCATAGGCGCGCTGCTGCTCCTCACCGAAGACATGGATGCGATAGCGCTCAAGGGCACCGCCCGCAATCAACTGCTCGACGCAATGATGACCGACCATGCCGTTACCGACGACGATCAGGGTTTGTACATCGTTGTGAGGCAAGACTGTGGTGTTCATAGCAAATCCCGGCCTAGGCCAATCAGGTTTCGTGAAGCAAAAAAAAAGCGCCCGGAACCGTGAGGTTCCAGGCGCCTTTGCCTGTTCTGGTTATGAGGTGCTACCCAGGCGACGTTGCCGGATGTACCTTTAAGCCCGTTGATCTGCGTCGACTGCAAGGGGCTGCCCGACCTGCGTGGGTGGGCTTGCCAGAGTTAATGCAGGGCTTGTGCCAGATTGCCGAAAGCTCCGTGGCATGCGGGGATTTCGGGTTTTTCAGGCTGCGCGTTGGCTTAATGGTGCATTCAAATGGTGCGGGTTGTTCCAGGTTGGAGCAGTCGGGCGGCGTAGCCAGCCCCGATCGACTACCATGCGACTTTGCCCAATCAGACGAGCACCATGTCAGCACTGGCCATCCCGATCACCGCTGCCGCCCACGCCGATATCCCTGCCACCCTTGCATTCGTGATGCGGGCCAGAGCGCAGATCTTCCCGATGCTCGACCCGGCCGCCATGCCCGCCGACCTGGCCGGGTTCGAACAGGTTTATATTGATGGCCCGGACGGTCATTTTCTGATCGCTCGTGCGGATGAGCAGATCGTCGCTGCTATCGGCTACCTGCCTTACGATCACCGCTTTGCGCAACTGGACTATCAAGGGCGTCGGACCGTGGAGATTGTCCGCCTGTTCGTCGAGCCGGCGTTTCGCAGCGCTGGCCTGGCGAGCCGTTTGTTCCGGGCGCTGAGCGAGCATGCGCAGCAGCAGGGCGTCGAGGTGCTGTACCTGCATACCCATCCGTTCCTGGCTGGCGCCATTGCTTTCTGGGAAAAGCACGGTTTCACCATCACCGATGTGGAAGACGATCCGCTCTGGCACACCACCCATATGGAGAAAGCGCTGGATGAACGCCCCTGACCTCGACCTGCAACGCTGGCAGTCGCTGTGGCAGCGGCTGGGCGTGCAGCCGCCGCAGGACGCTTTCGAGCACTTGCAGCGGTTGTACGCCGGGCCCGCCCGGCATTACCACAGCGCCGCGCATATCGACGCCATGCTGCAAACCTTCGACACGCTGCGCGATCATGCCCAGGCCCCGGAACTGCTGGAGCTTGCCATCTGGTACCACGACGCAATCTACGACCCCAGCCGCCAAGACAACGAATCGCGCAGTGCCGAGCTGGCGAGCCAGGTGCTAAAGGCCAGCGGGCTGGGTACACAGGTGCAGACTGTGCATGAGCTGATCATGGCCACCGACCATCGTCAGCCTGCAACCAGCGCCGACCAGCGCCTGCTGGTGGATATCGATTTGTCGATTCTTGCTGCGACACCCAGCGAGTACAGCGCCTACGCAAAAGCTGTGCGCCTTGAATACGGTTGCTTTCCCGATGCGCTGTATGTGCCGGGGAGGGTGGCGGTGTTGAAGAAGTTTCTGCAGCGGCCAGTGATTTTCACCAGCCCCGCAGGACAGGCCCGCTGGGAAGCGCGGGCCAGAGAAAACATCCAGGCCGAGATCGACGGCTTACAGGAGCAATGCTGATCAGTTCAGGGTGACGCGGGCCCGGTTGGCCCTTACCCGGTTATGGCCTGAAATAAGGTGGGAACGAGCTTGCTCGTGAAAGGGCCAGGCCAGACAAAACATGTCCAGCGCCTGACCCTTAGCCTTCATCGGAGTGCCGCCCACACTAAGGTCGTTACCGACATTTCATCAATGCGGCGCCTGGGGTGGGCGCTTGGCGGTCTTGAGCAGTTCTTCGGGGCTGATGTGGCCGACGATGCCTGCCTTCTTGCTGCCAGGCTGCGGCAGGTCAAGGATGTGGCTTTTCATCTTGCCGATGATGTGCATCTCGCACGGTTTGCAGTCGAATTTCAGGGTCAGTACTTCGTCACCCTGAATCAGTTGCATCGGCGCGACCTTGGTGCGTACGCCAGTGACGCCTTTGGCCTGTTTCGGGCACAGGTTGAACGAGAAGCGCAGGCAGTGCTTGGTGATCATCACCGGCACTTCACCGGGTTCTTCGTGCGCCTCGTAGGCCGCGTCGATTAGCTTCACACCGTGACGATGGTAGAAGTCGCGGGCCTTCTGGTTATACACGTTGGCCAGGAACGACAGGTGCGACTCGGGGTAGACCGGCGGCGGGTTGGTCTCGGCCTTGCGTGCGCCACGCGGATGGGCAGCCACACGGGCGGCATCCAGCGCTTCGATGGCTTCGCGGCGCAGCGCCTTGAGTTGCGAGTTGGGGATGAAGAACGCCTGCGGCGCGTCGAGCTTCACATCCTGGGCGTGATAGATCGTGGTGCCCAGTTGGGTCAGCAGGTCGCGCAACTGCTCCAGCGCCTGTTCCGGTTTATTGGCTGCGCCGAACGGGCCGTCGAGGCTGACCGCGACCTGTACGCCTTCTTCGCTGGTGGCTTCCAGGCTCAGACGCTGTTCGCGCAGCACGGCATTCCAGCGGATCCCGATGCGCCGCTCGGCCGAGGTCTTGAGCAGTGCTTGCTGCCAGTTATGGTCGAGGTTGCGGCTCAGCGGGTGATTAGGGCGCAGGCGCGACAGCGCGGCTGGCATCTCGTTGGGCTCGACCCGGTAGCGCCAGCGCTTCTCGCCGTCTTCTTCGAACTCGCCTTTGAGCTCGGCGATGTTGGCACGGAACCCCACCACTTCACGTTTGACCAGCACGTTCAGACCATCACCGTTGGACAGTGGCTCGTGAGTCACGGCGATCAGGTCGCGCTTGTTGACCTTCTCCACGTTACCCACCAACAGACCGGTGAAGGTCGGCGAGTCAAAGGCGCCGATGTCGATCTTGCGCTCGGTGACGAAGTAGTCAGTGCTGCCGCGGTGGAAGGTCTTGTCCGGGTCCGGTACGAAGAAATGCGCGGTGTGGCCGCTGGAGGCGCGGGCCAGGTCGGGGCGTTCAGTGAGGATCGCGTCGAGCATCTGGCGGTAGTGAGCGGTGATGTTCTTCACATAGCTCACGTCCTTGTAGCGGCCTTCGATCTTGAACGAGCGCACACCGGCTTCGACCAGCGCGCGCAGGTTGGCGCTCTGGTTATTGTCTTTCATCGACAGCAAGTGTTTGTCGAAGGCCACCACGCGGCCTTGATCGTCTTTGAGGGTGTAGGGCAGGCGGCAGGCCTGGGAGCAGTCCCCACGGTTGGCGCTGCGGCCGTTCTGCGCCTGGGAAATGTTGCACTGCCCGGAGAACGCCACGCACAGCGCGCCATGGATAAAGAACTCGATGGATGCGTCAGTGTTGTCGGCAATTTCGCGGATCTGGCCCAGATCCAGTTCGCGGGCCAGAACCAGTTGCGAGAACCCGGCCTGATCGAGGAACTTCGCCCGCTCCAGCGTGCGGATGTCGGTCTGGGTACTGGCGTGCAGCTCGATGGGCGGGATGTCCAGCTCCATCACGCCCAGGTCCTGGACGATCAGCGCATCGACACCGGCATCGTATAACTGGTGGATCAGCTTGCGCGCCGGTTCCAGCTCGTCGTCATGCAGGATGGTGTTGAGGGTGGTGAAAATCCGTGCGTGATAGCGGCGGGCGAACTTCACCAGTTCGGCGATTTCACTGACCTCGTTGCAGGCGTTGTGCCGTGCGCCGAAGCTCGGCCCGCCAATGTAGACGGCATCGGCGCCGTGCAGGATGGCTTCGCGGGCGATGCTCACATCGCGGGCGGGGCTGAGCAGTTCCAGGTGGTGCTTGGGTAAAGACATGACGGGTGGAGTCCGGCGCAGGGCAAAACGCGCATTGTAGTGGCACGCAGGCCGGACTGCACCCTTTGCCGGTCGGATAGCTGCTGGATCGCAGCCAATGGCGTCTTTATGCGAGTGGTTATCATTATTGTGGTGTTGTTTGCCGCCTGTGGATAGGCAGCGCCGCATTGCTGCTGCCTGGTGGTTGTTGTTGGTGGGCAGTGGTCAAACGTGGTGCCGATTCGGTGGTGCAGCCGGCGGGTCTGGCGCCGCCGGTCTGGGCTCAGGTCTGGTTCAGGTGTTGCTCTCGGTGAATTTCTCGAAATACAGATGGCCGTTGTCCAAGGCATTCTCGTCTAGCCAGGTCTTGACTGACTCAACCATCGGCGGTGGGCCGCACAGGTACATGTCGAACGCTGACTCGCGCAGTGCAGCAGCGTCGAAGTGCTCGGCCAGATAACCGCGCCGGCCCGGCCAGACCTCGCCGGCCTCGCTGAGCACAGGAATGAAACTGAAGCCTGGAATGCGCTCGGCATACGCCTCGATGCGCGCCAGTTCACACAGATCAGCCTGCTGACGCACGCCGTAATACAGCGTTACCGGCTGGCCGCAGCCGCCACGCTCAGCGAGTTGGTCGAGCATGCCGAGAAACGCCGACAGCCCGGTGCCACCGGCCACCATCACCAGCGGGCGTTCGATCTGGCGCAGGTAAAACGTACCCAGCGGCGCTTCAAAGTGAATTTCGTCGCCGACCTGGCAGCGTTCGCGGATGTAATTGCTCATCACCCCGTCAGGCAGCAGGCGGATCAGAAACTGTAAGCGGTTGTTCGCGTTGGGCTGGCTGGCGAATGAGTACGAGCGCCAGGCCTGGCTGCCGGGAATCTGCAGACGGGCGTACTGACCGGGCAGGAAGTCCAGGGTTCGGCCGTCCATGTCGGCGTCCAGATGCAGGATCGCGGTGCTGGCCGAGACCTGCTCGACGTGGCTCACCACCGCACGTTCCTGCACCTGCTTTGCGGCGCTGCACAAACTGGAGTCGAAATCGAAGTAAAATGACGCATCGGACTGCACCCGGGTCTGGCAGGTCAGTACCTTGCGTTGTTCCAGGTCGCGGGCTGACAGCGCTTCTTCATCGACGTAATCAAGGCTGTACTGGCCGGATTCGCAGCGGCCCATGCAGGTCGCGCACACGCCTTCGCGGCAGTCTAGCGGGATATTGATACCGTTGCGCAGCGCGGCATCGAGCAGGATTTCATTGCCCTGCACCGGGAAAAACAGGGTTTTGCCATCGGCAAAACTGAACGCGACTTTGTGGCTCATGATTCGGGCATCCGCGTCATCAGAGATGGTAGAAATCGAGCACCGAGTTAATGGTGTCGTTGAGCAGCACCACGTGTTTGCGGGTGATCTGGAAGCTGTCGGCCACAGGTTTCAGGTGATAGGTGGCGTGACCGAAAAACTGCTCGCTCTGGCCCAGGCGGTGATACAGGGTGTGCCAGTTGAGCCTGACCTGCAGTTGCCCGCCGGGTTGCTCGGCGATCCGGATATTGCTGATGTTGTGCAAGGTGCGCGGCATCGGCACGGTCGACGCGGCCTTGCCGGTACGGATACGAAACACCCGGTCTTCCAGACCCGAACGGTTGGCGTAGTAGATCAGCGACATGGCCTTTTTCGGGTCGCTGGTATAGCTGTGTTCGGACTCCCACTGCGGCAGGTGGAATTCGCTGTCCTCACTGAACAGCGCCAGGTAGGCGTCCCAGTCCTGGGCGTCGCACAGCTCGGATTTACGGAAGAAAAACTGCTCGATCTGGTAATGCAATTGCGGATTCATGTTCACACCTCGCGCAGTTTCAAAGCGTCTTGTTCGCAGGCTTGCTTGTCCAGACCTTCAAGCAGAAAGCGCTGCCAGTTGTTGTGCTGGTTGACGTACAGGCCCTCGTGGGTGAATTCGGTGCCGGTCAGCACCGGCTGGATGCCGATTGCTTCACTGTTGGCGGTCGGACCTTCAACCCATTTGCCGTGGCCGCGGGAAATATCGCTCCAGCGTTCCAGGCGCGCCTGGAAGCCGCGCTGGGCTTCACGGAACTCCACCAGGTCATCCGGCGTGCCCATGCCCGAGACGTTGAAAAAGTCTTCGAATTGACGAATCCGGCTCTCGCGATCGGCGTCGGATTCGCCTTTGACGCCGATGCACTGGCTGATGATCTCGGTCTTGTTCCAGGCCACTGGGCGTACGATGCGCAACTGCGAGCTGATCTGGTCCATGAAGAACAGACTTGGGTAGATGTTCAGGTTGCGCAGACGGTGCATCATCCACTCGGCTTTGGCCTGGCCGTAGGCCTCGACCAGACGTGGCATCACCGTGGCGTAGCCGGGGCGCACTGTGGGGTTGGGCATGTCGCTGAACAGCAGGCTGTGGCCGTTATGAAACGAGAACCAGCCGTCGTCGGTCTGCGCATCGCCGGCGCCGAGCTTGCTGTAGTCCAGGGTGCTGCTGGCGTTGCCTTTTTCGGCGTTGACCTGCTGGCGGTGCTGCACGGTGGCCACGTAGTTGTAGTGCACGGTGCTGACGTGATAACCGTCCAGGCCGTTCTCGTTCTGCAGCTTCCAGTTGCCGTCATAACTGTAGGTCGATTTGCCCGGCAGCACTTCCAGCTCACCGGTCGGCGACTGGGCGACCATCATGTCGAAGAACACCTTTGAATCGCCGAGGAAATCCTCCAGGCTGCCTGTGCCCTGAGCGTCGAGACTGATAAACACAAAGCCCTTGTAGCTTTCGATGCGTGCCTTTTTCAGGCCGCGGGTGGCCTTGTCGAAGCCTTCCGGGTACTCGCCGGGCGCCTTGACCTTCACCAGCCGGCCGTCGCTCTTGTAGCACCAGGCATGGAACGGGCAGGTGAAGGTGCTCTGGTTGCCCTTCATCACCCGGGTCAGGGTGGTGCCGCGGTGCTGGCAGGCGTTGATCAGCGCGTGCAACTGACCTTCACCGTCACGGGTGATGATCATCGGCTGGCGGCCGGCGCGCATGGTCATGAAGTCGTGCTTGTTGGCGATCTCGCTCTCGTGGCAGGCGTAGATCCAGTTCTTCTCGAAGATCAGCTCCATCTCCAGGTCGAACAACTCCGGCTCCGTGAACATGTCACGGGCGATGCGGAACACGCCCTCTACGGGGCGAAAATCCAGGCAGCCATTGATGAAGGCTTTCCACTGGTCGACGCTTCTTGTCTGGTTCATTGCGGTGTACCTGTCACATCGGGCGATTCGGCTGGGGTGGTTCAGGCCCCTCGGTTGGGACCATTTAACGAATCAGCGCGGTACAGGGTCTATCCGCTTAGTGCACGAACGCAGGCCATAAAATTTGTGCGGCAAATGGATATCGGGCGGGTGCGAATAGCACCGAATCTACGGGTTGTTCAGGCCGGTTTGTCGGCGATTGCTAGCCGTAAAATCAGCAGTTGCCAGTCGGCCGCAGGGCGGCGGTAACAGTGCTGTGTCGGTCTTACCCATTTGCCAGTGAGCGGGCGTCTCGGGTCGGCGCTGCACGCTGTTGCAGCGCGAAAGCCACGGCGTGCTGCCCTATGGCGCAGCAACGGCTCTAACGCGGGGGCCTGGAAAAGCCCTGGAGGTTTTGCGATCAGGCGGGCCTATCCGCAATGTTGGCGAACATTATCCGAATAGTCAGTTATGGTTAGAACAGCACTGCCCGTGGCCTGGGCCTTGCATCGCTTGCATCAAAGAAACGCCAGACGTGCCGCAGAGCGCGCATCAGAAAAACAAGCCTGAGAGTGCCGTGATGAATCCGAAGCCTGAATCACAGTTACGTGATATCCATGCCGATCATTTCGATCTTGCCGGGGCCCGTTCTTGGATGTCGAACATCTGCGGGCCGCATCAACTGGTCGCCAGCCGGCCAGGGCGCATCCAGTTCCGCCACAGCGCCAGCGTACTGCGTTCGATGTCCACCACCCTGGGGATCATCGAGTACGGCACCGACGTCACCGTCGGCATCGCCGACCCGGACAGCTTCAACAGCTTCAGCATCAGCCTGCCGCTCAGTGGTGAGCAGGAGCTGCTCAAGGCCGGTGAACGGCTGCATTCGGACCGTGAGTACGGCCTGATCGTCGCCCCCAACGAGAGCCAGGAGCTGAACATCACGGGTGACTGCCGCAAGTTGCAGGTGGTGATCAGCCGCGCAGCGATGCACAAGACGCTGGAAGACATGCTGCAGCGGCCGCTTCATGAAGCGCTGCGCTTCAGCGCCCGGATGGACGCGGTCAACGGCGCGACCGCTTCCTGGTGGCGAATGGCCCGGCACTTCATCGATGAAATGGAACTCGGTGATCTGTATAGCCAGCCGCTGTTCAGCCGCGACCTGGAAAGCGCGCTGGTCAAAGGCCTGATCCTCTCGCAGCCGAACAACTATTCAGCGCAACTGCGTGAAAACCTGGAAGTGCGCCTGCCGCACTACCTGATCCGCGCCCGCGACTACATCCACGCCCATGCCCGCGACGAACTGCATCTGGAGCACATCGAGGCGGCATCCGGGGTGTCACGCTTCAAACTGTTCGAGGCGTTCCGCCGACACTTCGAACTCTCGCCCATGGCCTACCTGAAAAAATACCGCCTCAGCGCCGTACGCCAGGAACTGCTGGAAAACCGTGTATCACGCAACATCTCGGTCATCGCCATGGAATGGGGCTTCAGCCACCTGGGCCGGTTCTCCAGCGAATACCGCAAACTGTTCAACGAAACCCCGACCATGACCCGGCAGCGGGTTGAACAACAGAGGTTTGGAGCGCATTGAGCTGAGGGTAGAGCCGACGGATATTGATTAACCGCTACCGCTGCTTTTGCCCTTCGAGCCGAGATGGCACAGACACGCGACGATTGGCGCCGGAGCGAGGCAATCGCGCCCTCAAGGGCGGGGCGAAACCCGCAGTCCAGACAACCGCGGCAATGATCCATGCACCCATCGCAAGATCTTCGCGGCTTTCTTCGCGGCTAAAGCCGCTCCTACGGCAATGGCCAAAGCCACACCGACGATGGCGGTGATACGCCGCATGACGGATAATCCCCGCCAAAATTGCCCCGTGCTGGACTGCCGGGTCACAAGAATCGAGGTGTGCAAGATGGTAAAAGTCAAACCGCGTCCGGCGGTCAGCGGGGTCGCATCGGCCGACCGGGTATTGACCGTGCTGACGGCCTTTCGCATCGGGGATGGCGCATTGAGCCTGGTCGAGCTCGCCGACCGCACCGCACTGAACAAAAGCACCATCATGCGCCTGATGGTGTCACTGGAAACCCACGGTCTGATCAACCGCATGGCCGACGGCCGCTATCAACTGGCCAGTGAAGTCATGCGCCTGAATGCGGTGTATCAGGACGCCCTGGACCTGGAGCGGCACATCATGCCGCTGCTGCACCAGTTGACCGACGCCATCGGCGAAACCACATCCTTCTACGTACGCCACGGCGCGTATCGCTTGTGCCAGTACCGGGTCAATTCACCGCATCGCCTGCGCATGCAACTGCAACCGGGCGACATGCGGCCGATGGACAACGCGGCCGGCGCTCAAGCGCTGCGCACACCGTTCGAGAAAGGCGCTGCGCTGGAGGTGGCATTCTACTCCTGCGGCATGACCGACCCGCATGCAGCCTCCATGGCCTTGCCGATCTACGACGCTCAACATGAAATTGTTGGCGCCCTGGTGGTCTCCGGCCCGGCCAGCCGGCTGACCGAAGACTATGCACGCACGGTGCAGGGGCAGTTACATGAAGCGGCCCAGACCCTGATGCGCAGTCTGGGTTGCAAGGGCTGATCGCGAGCAGCGCCGACAGCGGCTGCTCGCTGTTGCGCTTGACTAATGGCTGGTGGCTGTCTTGTCCTGGGCAGCCGCTTCGGCCTGACGCTTGCGGCCCATGACCACCACCAGGAATGCACCCACCGCGCACAGCGCCGCCAGTGGCATCAGTGCCAGCGAGTGGCTGCCGCTCGCGTCATGGATCGCGCCGTAGACGTTGACCATGATGCCGCCACCGATCAGGTTGGCCATTGCGCCGATGGCCGCCAGGCCCGCTGCCGCCGTCGATGACGACAACCAGCCCGACGCCAGCGCCCAGAACGGGCCTTTCATCGAGTAGGCACCGATCAGTACCAGGCTCAACATCAACACGGTCAAGGCCAGGTTGGTGGTGAACAGGGTCATCAACAAGCCGACCGAGATCAGCAGCAGGGTGCACGCGGTGTGCCAGCGACGCTCGCCGGAGCGGTCCGAGCTGCGGCCCCAGACGATCATCAGAATCGACGCCAGGCCATAAGGAATGGCGTTGACCAGGCCGACTTCCATGGACGTCAGGCCGAACGACTTGAGCAGTTGCGGACCCCATACGCTAAGGGTGCTGCCGGCTGCCGAAGCACCGGAATAGATCAGCGCCATGACCCAGATGTCCTTGTGGCGCAGCAGTTTCCACAGCGACATGTGGCCGATGGCTTTTTTTCCGGCGTTCTCTTGCGCGATCCGCTGGACCAGCCAGTTGCGCTGCTCGTCAGTCAGCCATTTGGCCTGCTCGGGTTTATCGGTCAGCACGAACAGGCAGGCGATGCCCAGCAGCACGGCCGGAATACCTTCGAGGATGAACAGCCAATGCCAGCCGCGCATGCCCAGCCAGCCATCGAGGCTCAGCAACAGGCCTGACAGCGGTGAGCCGATGAAGTTGGCGGCCGGAATCGCCACCATGAACAGCGCAACCATGCGCCCGCGATACGCCGATGGCAGCCAGTAGGTGAGGTACAGCAACACGCCGGGAAAGAAGCCCGCTTCGGCGGCGCCGAGCAGAAAACGCATCACGTACAGTGAGTTGGCGCCCTGAACAAAGGCGGTGCCGGCCGAGATCAGGCCCCAGGTGATCATGATCCGGGCGATCCAGATCCTGGCGCCGAACTTTTGCATGGCCAGGTTGCTGGGCACTTCAACCAGGAAGTAGGCGAAGAAGAACAGGCTGCTGGCGAAACCGAACACCTTGGCGGACAGCGCCAGGTCTTCGTTCATCTGCAGCGCGGCCATGCCGATGTTGCCGCGGTCGATGATCGCGATCAGGTAGCAAACGATCAGGAAGGGCAGGATGCGCCAGGCAACCCGGCGCATGGTTGAGCGTTCAAGCTCGCTTGGCGAATCAGTGGCTGAGGTCATGGGGCTCTCCGCTGTTGTTTTTATGGAGTATCACGGGCGCTCCCTGGCATCGGCCGTCAGGAGCGCATTAACGCTGTGGGTAATCAGTTGTCAAGCAGGTGACGGTTGACCACCGCACGTGGCTCGGGCGCGCTGCCGTTCCACAGGCCGATAATCTGTTGCAGGGCCAGCAGGCCGACCCGGTCACGTGCCTCGGTGGTATTGGCACCCACGTGCGGGGTGACCACGACGTTCGGCAGGCCGAACAGTGCGCTGTCGGCTGGCAATGGCTCGGGGTGGAAGGTGTCCAGGCCGGCGCCGCCAATCTGCCGCTCGCTGAGGGCCTGGATCAGTGCCTCGGTATCGATCAGCTCACCACGGGCGGTGTTGATCAACAGGCTTGCGGGGCGCATGCGCTTGAATTGATCGGCGCCGAACAGCTTGCGATTGTGGTCAGTCAGCGGGCAGTGCAGGCTGATGATGTCGCAATCTTGCAGCAGGCGATCGAAGTCTTCCTCGCGTTCGACATGTTCGCGCTCGGGCAACTGTTTGAGGAAGGGGTCATAGACCTTGACCTTGATGCGCAGCGGTGCAACCAGGTCCATCAGGATCCCGCCGATCGAACCCAGGCCCACCAGGCCGAGGGTCTTGCCGAACAGCTCCACGCCGTTGGCTGTGGTTTTGTCCCAATGACCGTCGCGCATCCGCGCATCGAGCAGCGCGGTCTGGCGCGCCACGCTGAACATCAGGGCAAAGGCATGCTCGGCCACCGATTGCGCATTGGCGCCCAGCGCGATGGTGACCGGCACCTGGTTGTCGGCCGCTGCCTGGATATCGATGGTGTCGTAGCCCACGCCGTGCTTGGCAATGATCGACAGCTTGCTCGACGCTTCGATCATTTCGCGGGTCAGTTTGCCCTGGCGAACAATGATTGCATCCGGCTGTTCGGCGCGGATCACCGCGAGCAGTTCGTCGGCGGCATACGGCGTGGTCGGGATCACTCTGACGCCATGGGCGGCAGCGTGGTTCATGGCTTCGGCAGTGAGTGCCGGGCCGGTCAGCACAATGGTACGGGTCATGGTTACACCTTGTTGTTGTCGGTGTCTTGAGACGCTGCCAGTGGGCAACGGTCGGACGATGAATACCCTAACACAATAGAACATCGTTTCAATATTGCCTATTTCGGTCTTTTTTAAGCTCGATATTCTGCTTTTATCACTATTGAAATATAAAAAATGAAATGCCATTCTGAAAATAGCTTCGCTTGCCCGCGGAGATTCCCTTACAAGACCAACAGAGGAACATCAGAATGAGCATTGGATTCAGAGTGCTGGAGCAGGCCCGCAAAGTCAGTGCCGAATGGGTTGAGCGCTATCGCGAGGTGCCGGTTGCCAATGTCAGCGATTCGATGAACCGCATGACAGCCGGTGGCGCCAGACTGCGCCCCATGCACCGCGAAGGCGTGCTGGCCGGTCCTGCGCTGACCGTCAAGGCGCGGCCGGGCGATAACCTGATGCTGCATTACGCAATCGACATCGCCCAGCCAGGCGACGTGATCGTTGTCGATGCCGGCGGCGATCTGAGCAACGCATTGATCGGTGAAATGATGGTGGCCTACGCGGTCAAGCGCGGTGTGGCGGGTATCGTGATCAACGGTGCGATTCGTGACGCAGGCGCCATCGGTGCCGGTGATTTCCCGATGTTCGCTGCCGGTATCTCGCACCGCGGTCCTTACAAGGATGGGCCGGGCGAAATCAACGTGCCGATTGCCATCGACGGCATGGTGATCGAGGCCGGTGACCTGGTGATCGGTGATGAAGACGGCCTGCTGTGTGTACCTTACGACCAGGTCGCTGAGGTCTACGAGCGTGCGGCGGCCAAACACGGTGCCGAGCAAAAACAGCTGGAGCAGATTGCCGAGGGCACCAATGACCGTTCCTGGGTGATCGAAAGCCTGAAGAAGAAGGGCTGCCAACTGCCTTAAAGCGGGCGCAAACGCAGGATCTGGCTGCCGTCCAGCGGGTCGGTCAGCCAGTGGCCCTGCACGCCAAAGGCGCTGCGCAGGCGTTCCGGGGTCAACACGTCAAGTGGTTTGCCCAGCGCCACCAGCCGTCCGTTGTGGAGCAGGGCCAGGCGGTCGCATTCCAGAGCCTGATTCAGGTCGTGCAGGGCGATCACGGTGGTCAGCGACAAGCGCTTGACCCGCCCGAGAATATTGAGCTGATGCTGGATGTCCAGATGATTGGTCGGCTCATCCAGTAGCAGCACTTGCGGTTGCTGGGCCAGGGCACGGGCGATATGCGTGCGCTGGCGTTCACCGCCGGACAGCGTCTGCCACTGGCGGCCGGCCAGATGCAGCAGGTCTACATCGGTCATCGCTTGCTGGACGATTCGTTGGTCATCAGCCCCCCAGGGTTGCAGTGCCGACAGCCAGGGCGTTCGTCCCAGTTCCACGACATCGCGCACCGTAATGTGGTCGGCGGTTTGCGCCTGTTGCTCGACCACCGCCAAGCGCTGGGCAACGTTGCGTCGTCCCAGCTTCTGCAGCGGCTCGCCGCCCAGCTGCACGTCGCCAGCTGACGCCGCCTGGATGCCGGACAACAGCTTGAGCAGAGTCGATTTTCCCGAGCCGTTGGGGCCGACCAAGCCCAGGGTCTCTCCCGGTATCACACTGAGGCTGACCTCCTGCAACAGCAGCTGGCCCTTGATGCCATAGCTCAGCGCCGTGCAGCTCAGCGCCGGGGTGTCCAGTGGTGTGGAAAAGGCGTTCATCGTGAGCGGTTGCCGCGAATCAGAATCAGCGCAAAAACCGGTGCGCCGATCAGTGCGGTAATGACCCCGATGGGCAGGGTCTGGCCCTTGATCAGGGTACGCGACAGGACATCGGCGGCAATCAGAAACAACGCCCCGCACAAGGCGCTGAGCGGTATCAGCCGGGCGTGGCGCACGCCAACCAGCATGCGTATGGCGTGGGGAATCACCAGGCCGACGAAGCCAATCGAGCCGACGATCGAGACCATCACCGCGGTCACCAGCGCCGCGCAGCCAATCAGCATGATCTGTACCCGCCGTACCGCAATGCCCAGCGAGGCCGCCGAGTCGCTGCCGAACATGAACGCATCCAGCGCCCGCCGATGCCAGACGCAGACCAGCAACCCGACCAGCACCACCGGCACCGCCAGGGCCACCGAGTGCCAGCGTACGCCGCTGAGATTGCCCAGCAGCCAGAACATGATGCCGCGGGCCTGCTCGGAACTGGCCGACTTGGTGATCATGAACGAGGTCAGCGCATTGAAAAGCTGAGAGCCGGCGATCCCGGCAAGAATGATATGACTGGCAGCCGCAGCGCCTTGTGAGGCGCGAGCCAGCAACGCGACCATGGCGAAGGCGGCCATGGCGCCGACAAATGCGCCGGCCGACAGTGAAATGGCCCCGGCACCGATACCGAGCAGGGCAACCAGCACTGCGCCGGTCGAGGCGCCAGCGGAAATACCCAGCAAGTAGGGCTCGGCCAGCGGGTTGCGCAGCAGCGACTGCAATACCACCCCGGAGATAGCCAGCCCGGCACCGCAGGCCGCGGCGACAATCGCACGGGTCAGGCGGTAGTTCCAGATGATCCCTTCATCGATGGGGTCCACCGGGTAACCGGCATTCCACAGCTTGTTGGCCAGAATCTGACTGACCACCTCGGGGCTGATGCGGGTTTCGCCAATCGCGGCACCGGCAATCACGGCTGCCAGCAACAACGCGCTGACCCAGAGGACATGCAGCGCCAGAATCGACAGCCTCATTGGCACGAATCAGCGCAGCTGGCGACAGGGTGTGGGTAGCTCATACGTACAGACACACAGAGGGGGAGGGCAGGGACATGGCCTTTGCGCAGGCAGCCAGACGACTGCCGGTCAGCCTTGGCTGAACCGGCGGGCTGGCATGGTAAACGATCTGCCAGTGAGTGGCTAATGGGCAGCCTAATGTTTGCCCGACACCCGCAGCAGGCCGTTGCGCAAATGCAGGCGCATCGCGGCCCTGGCGGCTTCCGGGTCTTGCAGGGCAATGGCGCTGTAGATCTGCTCTTGCTCGCGGGTCTGGGCGCCGGGGTCGCCGCTGTCAGCCGCGACCGGCAGATTGCCGAAACCGACGCCGACACGTGGCAGGGTACTGCTGCCCAGCTGGTTCATCACATCAATGAAAAAGCTGTTGTCGGTGCACAGCGCGATGCTGCGATGAAACTCATGGTCGGCCTTTACCGTGTCTGCGCCACGCGCGGCGCAGTTCTGCAGGTCGCTGAGCGCCTGTTCGATGTTCGCCAGCTGTTCGGTGCTGCGCCGCCGGGCAGCGAGCGCGGCGGCTTCAGGCTCCAGGCTCAGGCGCAGTTCAAGAATGGCGGTCGCATCCTGAGGGCTGCCGGCGGCCTGTGGTGGCGCGTCGGCCAGCGCGCTGCGCGGGGCAGTGGCATCGACCACGAACGTGCCAATACCGTGGCGGGTTTCTACCAGCCCTTCGGCCTGCAAGCGTGCCATGGCTTCGCGCACTACCGTGCGGCTGACCCCGTTTTCGCGGGTGAGGACTTGCTCGGTAGGCAGCTTTTCGCCGCTCTGGATCTCGCCTTCGCGGATTTTGCGGGAAAACTCGGCAACCAGTTGCTGGGTCAGGTTTTTCTTGCGCTGCCCTGGAGGCGAAGAAGAGTGGTCCATGTCTATGGGTCGGATCCTGTAGGGGAGCGGATTATAACCGCACTGATGAGGTATTTTAGCTAAATGAAGGACCGGTGGTCTGACGACCTTTTCACATGTTTGCCAGCATGCCGGCCTATACTCGCGCATTCGACAAAAACGAGGCTGCAATGTCCGACAACCTCCTGATCTCGCAAAAGAACCATCGCCGTCTGGCCGAAAGCCTGGTAGACCGCTTCGCCCAGCGGATGCGCAGCGGCGAACTGCAGCGTGGGGAAAAGCTGCCCGCCGAAGTCCACATCATGCAGGCCGAAGGTGTCAGTCGCACGGTGGTGCGTGATGCCCTGTCGCGCCTGCAGGCCGCCGGGCTGGTCGAAACCCGCCACGGGGTCGGGACCTTTGTGCTGGACATGCCGGCCCCGGAAGGTTTCAGCGTGGGGCCGGCGACCATCGCCACCCTGGCAGACGTACTCAACCTTCTGGAGTTTCGCCTCAGCCTTGAAGTCGAAGCCGCCGGCATGGCTGCCGAGCGGCGCAGCCCCGAGGACCTGCAGGAGCTCAAACGCGCCTTCGACGCCTTGCTCGAAGGTCCGGAGAAATCCGGCAGCACCATCAATGCCGACTTCCAGTTCCATCTGAAAATCGCCAAGGCCAGCGGCAATGTTTACCTGATCGACATCATGAAGCACCTGGGCACCAAGCTGATTCCGCGAACCCGGATGAACTCCGCCTACACCGGGCAAAGTGACCGGCGTGCCTACCTGCAGGGGATCAACGATGAGCATCGGCAAATCTTTGATGCGATCGCCAACAGCGATGCCGATGCCGCCCGTGCGGCGATGTACCTGCATTTGAACAACAGCCGCATGAGGCTGCGCAGGACTCAGGCGCAGTACGCGCCTTAAGCGGCTGCACGCCACGCCGGACAGGGCAGGCTGCTGCTGGTGGTGGTGCTGGAGGGTGCCTCTAAAAACCTGGGCGAGGCAGCCAGCGCAGCGATGGCGCGCGTAGCGCCGCAGGCGTCCAGCCAGCAGGTAGTTTTTAGAGGTGCCATGGGTAAAGCGAGCAAAAACAGCCTGGACAGCGTCGCCACTACTGATCCGCTGTGACGGGTGCGAGGAGGCACCCGACTGCTCGAAAAGGAAACAGGTCCACGTGAGACGAGCCGGGGCCGCGCAGGAGCGATCGCGAGTACAGGCGTGACGCTGCGATAAATGCATTGCTCGATGTAGATGCGGGTGAGGGGCATGGTGGCCTGCTTGTAATTATTGGGGGCCTTGCAACGTAAGTTGTCATACAACGTGGGCCGATTATTCGGGCCTGGAAGGGGGTATGTCAACCCATGTTGTGTGATGACATTTGTAATAATCTATTTTTTCTCGTTGTGAATATGCTTTTTTCGCCGCTGACGCAGAGAAAAAGGGATAAAAACCTCGCAATTGTATGATGACTTCTAGCGCTAAAAGGCTCTGGCGCGGCCTTCGAGCCCGTCGGGCTGCGCCTTGGCTCATCAGAGCCAGCGCGCCGTGCCAGGTTTTGCAGTGGCAATTACAAATCGCGACTAAAGCTTCAATTGAAAAGAGTTCTCACTTATATTTGCGAGCCGTTCACTGCGTGGCTTGCGATTGTGTCCCGTACACCGACCCCATCGACTCTGGTTGCCTGGCTGGTTCATCACTATGACGATCTGGTGGATTCGCTGCGCCGCCGTTTCGGTGACCGGCATGCGGCGCGTGAAGTGGTCCATGATGTGTGCCTGCAACTGCTCGAAGCGCCAGAAAAGGACGGGGTCAAAGTGCCCTTGGCGTTGTTGCGCAAGATCACCCATGACCGCGCTGTCAGCCACTACCGCAGCGAGCGCCGGCGCCAGGCGTGGGTCGACGACCAGGCGCAGTTGCCCGACATTCACAGCCAGGCGCCAGGGCCGGAGCGTCACCATGCGGCAGGTGTCGAACTGGAACAGTTATGCGCGGCCATCGAACGCTTGCCGCTGCGTTGCCAGCAGGTGTTCGTGATGCACAAACTCCATGAGCTGTCGCAGCAGGAAGTGGCCGAGCGGATGGGGATCTCCGTCAAGGCGGTGGAAAAGCATCTCAAGGTGGGCATGCGCAAGTGCCTGCAATGGCTGGACCAGACGAGTGCCTCTTCATGACCCGAGCCGTTTCGCAACACACTGAACCGACGGCTGCCGAGCACGCCATCGCCCGCCACCGCGAGCAACTCAAACAGCGTTTCCCGCTGCCTTCGCCGGTGAAGAAAAACCTCCGGCCGGCGCCCGCCACCCTTGGCATCGGCTTGATGATCCTCGGTCTGGCCGCCGGTCTGTGGTGGCTGGACCCGGCCTATCGCACCGAGCAGTACGCCACTGCCCGTGGCCAGTTGCAGCGCCTGGCACTGGCCGATGGCAGCGTCGTGACCCTTGATGGCGCCAGCCAGGTCACGGTGGGCTGGCATCTGCGCAGCCGCCGTGTGCAGCTGCTGGCCGGTCAGGCGCTGTTCGAGGTCGCGCCGGCCACCTACCGGCCATTCCAGACACAGGCCGGTGCCGCGCAGATCAGCGTGCTGGGCACCCGTTACAACGTCAGCCGGCATGGCGATGATGCGCGTGTCAGCGTTGAGCAGGGCAAGGTCAGGGTGGCAGGTGCAGACAGCGCCGTGGCTCTGGTGGCGGGCCAGCAGGTGCTGGTCAGCCATGGCCGGGTCACCGCACCCGGCGCAGTCGATGTCCAGGGCGTTGGCGCCTGGACTGACGGCCGGTTGGTGTTTGATCGCACGCCGCTGGGCGAAGTGCTCGATGCCATTGAACGCCACACTGGCCAGCCAATTGCGCTTGGCGACCCGGGCCTGGCGCCACTGCCGGTCACCGGCAGCTTCGATAGCCAACGGCTGGACTACCTGCTGAGCCTGCTGCCCAAGGTCCTGCCGGTCGAGCTGAGCCGCGCCGCCGATGGCTCGCCAGTGCTGAACCGCCGCGCTGTGAAAAAATAAATAAGCCGCAGGTAGGGTTGCGTGCCTGCTGTGGCGGCTGTCTTCAGGAACCCTGTCTTTTCTGGAGAAGCCCCTGTGACCACCCCGACCTTGCGTCTTTCCCTGTTGGCCAGCAGCCTGATGCTTGGCTTGTCGTCGTTGGCCCAGGCTGGCGAGCCGCTCAGCTTCGACCTGCCGGCCGCCTCGCTGGAGCAGTCGCTCAACGCTCTGGCCCGCCAGTCCAGTGCCCAGATCGTGTTGTCCAGCGACGTGGTCAGCGGTCGGCAGGCCGCCGCCTTGCGCGGGCGCTACACCACTTCCCAGGCCCTGCAGCAGTTGCTCGGTGACAGCGGCCTTGAGGCCCGCCAGCAGGATGACAACACCTACATCGTGGTACCGGCTCAAGCATCTGCCGCGCTGCCTGGCGCACCCTCGGCCACCCGCCAGGTCGAGCTTGCCCCGCTGGAGGTCACTTCCTCGCGCACCGCCAGCCAGCTGGTGCCTCAGGCCCGGCAGGTCAACGTCATTGAGGGTGAGCAATTACAGACCTTGCGTCACGGCAGCGATAACCTGGCCGGTGTCCTGGCCAAGAGCATTCCCGGCATGGCCGACTCCAGCCGGACCATCACCGATTACGGCCAGACCTTGCGAGGCCGGACCATGCTGGTCCTGGTCGATGGTGTGCCGCTCAACACCAACCGTGATTCTTCGCGCAACCTTGCCAGTCTTGACCCGGCACTGATCGAGCGGGTCGAGGTCATTCATGGCAGCAGCGCGATCTACGGCGCCGGGGCCACTGGCGGGATCGTCAATATCACCACTCGCCCGGCCGGTGGCGAGCCCCGTGCGCAGACCACCCTGAGTGGCAACGCTTCGCTGAGCCGGCTTGACAAAGACAGCCTGGGCGGCGAATTGCAGCACCATGTCGCCGGTTCCCAGGGCGTGGTCGATTACGCCCTGGACTTCGGTACCCGGCATATCGGTGGCGCCTTCGATGCCAACGGCCGGCGGATCGCCCCGGAGCCGAGTCAGGGCGATCTGTTTGACTCCAACGCCTGGAACATCGGCGGCAAACTGGGCCTGCGTCTGGACGAGCAGCAGCGTTTACAGCTTGCGGTCAGCCATTACCACGCTGAGCAGGACAGTGACTACGGTTCCGATCCATCGGTGGCGGCATTACCGCCAGGCTCGGTGCCGGCCCGGTTGCTCGATGGCCTGCGGCTCGATGAGCAGAACCAGATCCGCAACACCCTGGCCAACCTCAGCTATGAGCATGATGACCTGTGGGGCTCCAGGCTGGCGGCGCAAGTCTATTACCGCGACTACTACACCCGCTTCACCCCCTTCGATGCACGGGCGGTGGCGACCCGTGGGCGGTTTGTCGACCAAGTGATGCAGAACAGTGAGATCTTCGGCAGCCGCCTGACCCTGCGCACCCCGCTGGGTGAAAGCACCGAACTGGTCTGGGGCGCTGACCTCAACCATGAGCGCAGCGACATGCCGCTGGATATCTTTGACGCGGCCGCCTATGACGCCAGCGGCGCGCGACATTTCGACAAGGTCGGCCGGCTGACCTACATGCCTGACCTGACCACCATCAGTACCGGCGCGTTTGCTCAGTTGCAGCACCGCTTCAATGACCAATGGTCCATCGATGGCGGCTTGCGTTACGAGTACGCCACCGCCGAGTTCAGTGATTTCATACCGCTCTCGGAAATCCGCAATGCCAGCCCGGCCAGCATCGATGGCGGCAAGATTCGTTATGACGACCTGCTGGGCAACCTCGGGGTGGTCTATTCGCCGGTCGCCGGCCAGGAAATCTACGCCGCGTTCAGCCAGGGCTTCCAGTTGCCGGATATCGGGGTGCAGATGCGCAACGCCCGGCGCGGTTTCGATATCAGTGCTTCCGATCTGGAGCCGGTCAAGACCAACAATTATGAACTGGGCTGGCGTGGCGCGCTGGGCAGCCAGACCCTGGCGTCGCTGGCGCTGTTCTATACCACCTCGAAACTCGGCGATGTGCAGAGCTTCAACAATGGTCTGATCCTGACCCGTACCAAAGAGCGTATCCATGGTGTCGAGGCCAGCGCCGACTGGCTGGCCAGCGATGAGGTCTGGGGTGTGGGCGGCACCTTGACCTGGATGAAGGGCCGCGAGCAGCCGACCAACGGCGACTGGCAGGACATGACCGGCTACCGGGTGCCGCCGGTCAAGCTGACCGCCTACGTGCAGTACCAGCCAGGCGAGGCGTGGAGCAATCGCTTGCAGGCCACCTACATCGGCAGCCAAGACTATCGCCTCAACGGTCAGGCCAGCTTTGGCCGCCGCGAGGTGGACAGCTACACCACAGTCGACCTGATCAGCCGTTACAAACTCAGCCCGGACAATCAGATCAGCGTTGGCATCCAGAACCTGTTCAACCGTGACTACTACCCGCTGTACAGTCAGTTGATGCGCAGCAGCAACAACACCAGCCACCTGCCAGCACCGGGCACAGTGCTGACCGTTGGCTACAGCCATCAGTGGTAGGCAGGCGCTGGCTGGGCGCTGGCGTGACCGTGCAAGGTCACGGTGCGGGTGAATAACCGGGCCACGCCGGGCTGATGGCTGATGCCGACCACCAGCGTGTCGGGCAGTGCCTGGCGTAGGGTGGTCAGCAACTGGCAGGCCGCTGGCTCGTCAAGCTGGCTGGTGGCCTCGTCAAGGTACAGGGTCTGGGGGGCGTAGAGCAGGGCGCGGGCGATGCCCAAGCGTTGCTGTTCACCGCCTGACAGTTCCCGGCCCCATTCGGCCTGTTCACCGAGGCGCTCGCTCAGCTGATTCAGACCGACCAGTCGCAATACCTCGATCAGGCGCTCGTCGGCCGGGCAGTCGCTGGCCGGGTAGGCCAGCAACTGACGCAGCGGCAACGGTGGCAGGTAGGGCTGCTGCGGCAGTAACAGGCTGCTGCCACCGGGCAGTTGCCAGCGGCCGCGGTACCAGGGCCATAAACCTTGCAGGGTGCGCAGCAAGGTGGATTTGCCCAGCCCGCTGCGGCCTTCCAGACGCAGCCACTGACCGGGGCCGGCGACCAGATTGAGGTTGTTCAGCAGCGACCGGCCATCGGCCAGTTGCACGCTCAGGTTGTCCAGCCGCAGCACTGCGCCGCGTGGGCAATCGCAGGCCTGCCAGCGGGTCGCGTCGATGGCTTGCTGAAACTGGCCCAGCCGTTCGACCGCCGCACTGACCATCATCAGCCGGTGATACACATCGACAAACCAGCTCAGCGATTGCTGCACGGCGCTGAAGGCGCTGCGAATCTGCATCAGCCCGCCCAGGGTCACGGTCTTGGCCAGGAAGGCCGGCAGGGCGGCAAACACCGGTACGATGCGGCTGACCCGGTCGTAGCCTTCGGTGAAAAATTGCAGCTTGCGCACCCGCTCCATCAATTGCCACCAGTTGCGGGCAATGCCCTCGAAGCTGTTATGCAATTGCTGTTTTTCAGCCGCCTCGCCACGGTACAGGGCGATCTGCTCGGCGTGTTCACGTTTGCGCAGCAGGCTGGCGCGAAAATCGCCTTCGGCCTGCTGTTGCTGGTAATTGAGCCGGTGCAGGTGATGGCCCAGGTAATGGGTAAACAGGGTGCCGAGCACACTGTAGGCAACCGCGACCCATACCAGATAGCCGTGCAGCTCCCAGGGGCGGCCGAACAGTTCGAACTTCAACACCCCCGACAGATTCCATAGCACCACCAGAAAGGCCCCGACCTGAGCCACGTTGATGACCAGCGAGGCGACCAGTTCGACACTGCGGTTGGTCAGCGTCTCGATGTCTTCGGCAATCCGCTGGTCGGGGTTGTCCGGTTCACCCCCCAAGCCCAGCCGATAGTAGGCCTGGTCCTTGAACCAGGCGTCGAGCATGCTGTGTGTCAGCGCCCGGCGCCAGCGCAGCACCAGGGCGCGGCGCAGCCATTCGATGTAGACCACTGCAATCACGTACAGGCCGATGTACAGGCTGTATTGCAGCATCAGCCCGTACAGCGCTGCGGTGTTGAACTCGCCCAGCGCATCGTAGAAGGTCTTGCTCCAGGCGTTGATCCACAGGTTGATCTGCACCACCATCAGGCCCAGGCCGATCACGCTGAGCAACAGCACCCATGACAGCCACTGACGGCGGTCCAGCCAGTAGGGGCGCGCCAGCGTCCAAAAGGTGCGCAGGGTCTTCATCGCCCGGCCACCCCGGCAGGTGCCGGATTCAGGCGCAGCAGCACCATATTGCGCTCATCGAACAACTGCCCGGCCAGACGCTTGAGGTCGGCGTGGGTCAGGGCTTCGGGCAGTTGCTGTTGCTGGCTCAGGTAGCGCGGGTCGCCCCACTGTTGATCGCTGAGAATCAGCCGGCGCAACTGGGTCTGGGCGTCACTGCGCCGGGCTCGCTCTTCTCGCAGCAAGGCATTGCGTAACCTGGTCACTGCCTGGCGGTCCAGGTTGTCGGGCAGGCGGGCCAGGGTCTGGCGCGCCAGCTGCCATAATTCGTCGGCCCGCGCCGGGTCGGTGTAGAAGTTAAGCCGGGTTTCAATACGCTGGCTGCGCGGGTTCAGGCTGGTTTCGAAGGTCAGCGAATAGACGCCCGTTGCTTCACTGCGCAGTTGCTGCTTCAACGCTGCCTGGGCCAGGGTTTGCAGGGCCGAGATGCGTGCGGCATCCTCCGGTGTCCAGGGTTGTTGGCGGTAGCTGTAGGCCTGCAATTGGGTGCGTGGCTCGATACCGATGTCCAGGGTTTTGACGTGTCGGCCGCTGCGTTGCCTGAACGGCTGGCTGTGCAGCGCGGCGCCGCGCGGGATACTGGCCAGGTGTTGCTCGACCAGCGGCTGCAAGACCGCAGCATCGACACCGGCCATCAGGTAATGGGTGACCGGCGCCTGGGTCAGGCGCTGCCAGTCGCTGGCAAGCTGCTCGGCACTGAGCTGCTCCAGCTCGCTGACAGTGGGCACTTGATCGTGCCCGGCAGCATGGCGCAGGGCATTGAGGGTCTGTTGCTGCTGAGCGCGAACGCTCTCGCGTTTGGGCGCCGCCTGGTCCATCAGTTGTTCACGAGGCTGTTGCAACGCTTGTTCATCGACCACCAGCGCAGCCTGGCTCAGGTGGTAACTGTGCAGCATGGCCTGCAAACGCTCGGCGGCCGGCAGGTCTTTGGCTTGTTCCAGGGTCGAGACCTTGACCTGCCAATGATCGGCGGCCTGTTCATGAGTCAACTGAATGCCCTGTTCACGCTGCCAGCGCTTGAACTGCACCTGGCTCCAGCCCTGCGGTGCTTGTTGCTGGCCCAGTTGGGCCGCCACCTGACTGCGCCAGCCCGGAATCTCTCCAGTGTGAAACCCGGCGTCCGACATGGCCTGCATGAGCATACCGCCGTTGGCGGCAGCCTGTTTGAGCCAGACCAGCCGGTCGCCGTTGCTCAGCCGCCAGTACTCGACGTTTTCTGCGTCATAACGGCGTTGCTCGACAACCTTGCCGCTGGCGCCGACCGCCGGCAGGGCCGGCAGTGCGGCCTGCACTTCATGGGTCTGGGCCGGCAGCGGTTGCGGTGCCTGGAGTGTGCTCTTGCGCACGTCGGCCAGCAGCGCCTGCACCTCGGCCTGGCCTGGCAGCGGCAGGTTCTGGTCGGCGGGTGCGGTCAACTGCAGTACCCGGTCGGCGCTGTCGGTCCAGCGCTTGAAGCGCTGATTGAGGTCATCGAGGCTGACGGTGTCGAGCATCGTCAGGTATTGCCGGGCAATCTGGTGCTTGTCCATCACCAGGCGGTCCTGGATCGCCGCGTCGTTGAGGTGGTTGACCCACTGCTCGAAACTGCGCTGCGGGTCGTTGCGCAGCATGCCCTGGGCAATTTCGCGGATGCGGCTCTTTTCGCGCTGCATGTCCGCCTCAAACAGGCCGAAACGGCGCAGGCGCTCGATTTCACTCGACAGCTGACGCAGGGCGTTGTCATGGCCCTGAGCCTCGACGCCGGCGGCGATGCCCAGCACGCTGGAGTATTCGCCGATCTGGTTCTTCTGCACGCTGAGGCTGCGTACCCCCGCGTCACGTGGCTGGCGGCGCAACTGGTCGACCAGCACCGCCAGGGTCAGGCGGTCGATCAGCCGCTCGCGTGCGCCGCTTCGGGTTATCGCGCGGCTGCCTGGCTCATGCAGGCGAAACAGCAGGGCCAGCTGATTGCTGCCGCTCTGGCTGTCTTGCAGGCGCACGATCTTCAGTTGCTCGTCCAGCGTCAGTTCGCGCCAGGTTCGGTCAGGCAATGGCACCGATGCAGCGTTGCCGAACCAGTGCTTGATGCGTGCGGGCAGGGCAGCCGGGTCGATGTCACCGACGATGGTCAGGACCATGTTATCAGGGACATACCAGCGCTGCTGGAAGGCCTTGAGCTGCTCCAGGCTGGCGCTGCGGATCGCCGCTTCGTTGCCGATGGTGCGATGTTGCGGGTAGCGTGAGCCGATGCGCTGGGCAGCGGTGCGCTGATCGTTCATGCGTTGCGCCACGCCCAGGCCGCCGCGCCATTCTTCAATGACGATGGGCCGTTCGCGGTCCAGATCGGCCGCGTTGTAATCGGCTGCCAGGCTCAGGGTGGCCAGCGCCTGAAGGGCCTGTTCGGTTTGCGCCGCGCCGCCGCTGGGGCTGAGCAGGTACTGGGTACGGTCGTAGCTGGTGACGGCATTGTAATGGCGGCCCGAGACCCAGCCCCATTGGCTCATGCGCTGGCGAATGTCGTCAGTGGCGTTGCCGTGGTTATAGAAATTCAGATGCTCGACCAGGTGCGCAACACCGACCTGCCGGTCGCTTTCATCCACGGAGCCGGCACGCACGGTCAGGCGCACATCGATGCGCCCCGGTTGCGAGGCCTCGCGCACCAGGCGGTATTCCAGGCCGTTGGGCAACTGGCCGCGGACCACACGCGGGTCCCAGGTCTGCGCCTGGTCGTCCACCGCAAGCCGGGCGCAGCCGCCCAGCAACAGCAAGCCGCACAGGCTCGCGATTGTTGTTTTCATCAGGTTATTTCCAGTCTTGGCAGAGGCTTTGCGCCCCTGCTTGGGCAAAGGGTCGGGCGATCAGAAGCGGTAGCCGACCTCAAGCCAGTATTGGCGGCCGACTTCATAGGTGGTCTTGGCGGTCGCGCCGCTGCTGACAATCGGGTTGACCTTGTCGGTCACGTTGGTGATATCCACCGCCATGAACAGCGCCTGGTCCTTGCCGGTGGGCAGTTCCCAATCCACCCGCATGTCCCAGGTCGGGGCGGCTTTGACGCGGGCGGTTTCGAACAGCTGGTACGCTTGCCCGTCGACCGTGACATCGTCGCCGGTGGCGATCAGTTGGTCGTAGGCCCCCCGGTAACGCAGGAAGTTGCTCCACGTCAGGTTCAGTTGCGGGATTTCGGTGATCGCGGTCAGGCGCGCACTCCACGGCCGGTTGAAGTTATTGGCCGGCAGATCGATATAGTCGATCACTCGGCCTTCATACATCACCTTGTCGTTATCTAGCAGTTCGGCGGTAATTGCGTCGTCGTAGTTGCCGTAGGCATCTCGGGTGCGCTGCCAGTTCAAGGCCAGTTGCAGGCTGGTGCTGCTGCCCAGCCATTTGAGCTCTTCAAGGGGCGTGACCGTCAGCGTCACGTTGTCGCTTTTGCTCGACCCTTCGTTGGTGTAACTGAAGTAGTTGGTGTCATAGCCCGGTTCGGCAGGCACGCCCAGCACCCGCCCATAGGCCCGGTTGATCTTGTCTTTACCCTCGCGATACACGTATTTGAGGCTGAACTGGCTGTTCAGCCACCGTTGTTCAAGACCCAGCGTCAGTTCATCGTCATAGGGAATATCCAGGGTCGAGAATTTGCTCAGGTTCTGTGATCGAGTACCTGTCCAGGTGCCGGTCTGGCTGTTGCGTGCCCAGCTGGTCTGCAGGGCGCCGCGTCCGTCAGCCAGGCGATACTTGTAAAGGTTGCGGCCGTAATAGCGGTTGGCGCCAAATACCAGCACGCTGCTGCGGTCGCCGAAGATGTCGTAGTCGCCGGAAAACCGCGGTGCGATGGTCTTCTTCTCCATGTAGTCGTCACCTTCCAGGCGCACACCGGGGCGCAGGGTCAGGTCACCGATCGAGAATGTGTCTTGCATGAACAGCGCATACTTGTTTTCGCTGATTTCAATCTTGCCAGCGCTGTAATCCACTCTGCGGGTGGCGTACTGCCTGGTATTTGCGTTGATCAGGAGGCCAATCGAGCACAGGCTATCGTTATTGTCGCAACGGGTGCCGTTGTCGCGAATCAGCGTGCCGACGGACATGGCGTCATTGAGACGCTCCCAGGTCGCGGTCTGGTGTGACAGGTCGATGCCCACGGTGAGGTGATGCTCCAGCCCGGCGAACTCCAGCGGTTGCCAGTCGACCTTGGAGGTCCAGGTAGCGCCACGCTGGGTCTGATCGACATCGCCATAATTGCCTTCGGCACTGCGGGCGGTATTGCTGTCGGGGTTGCCCCAGTTTTTCACGTCCGAGTAGTACCAGTTGATGTAGTAATCGGAATCGGAGTCGCGCGAGCTGGTGACATTGGTCAACGCCAGCTTGTTGGTCCAGGTGAAGGTGTCGTCGCTCCAGACCGATTTCAGGCTGCCTTGCCAGCCGCCGCTTTCATTGACGAAGCCGCCATTGATACGGTTGGCAAAGAAGTAATAGTTCTCCTGCGGGGCGTAGGTCAGCGAGGTATCGAGGCTCAGCCGGTCGCTGACGTTCCAGTAAGTCTTGATCAGGTAGTTGTCGATGCGCCGGGTCTGATCCTGATTGGCCATCGCGGTACTGCTGCTGTAGCCGTTGTCATTGGTGTTCAGGCCAATGGTCGAGCGCTTTTGCGAGAAGTTCACGATGGCACCAAAGTCATCGGTGAGGTGTCCTTCCAGCGTGCCGCGCACGGTGGTTTTTTCGAAATCTGGCTGATACTGCTCGTCGGTCGAGTAGGCGAAATTTTCCCGGTCGGCCTCGTTGATATGGTAACGGGTCCATTGCGAGCGGGTCATCGAGGCCGAGAGTTTGCCGTGCAGTTGACGGCTCGGTTTGCGGGTAATGGCATCGATCACCCCGCCGTTGAAACCGCCATATTCGGCGGGGACGTTGCTATCGTAAACCCGCACCTCTTCAAGCAGGTCAGCGTCCAGGGCAATGCCATGGGAGCGGCTGGGCGGTGAATCGAACTGGCGGATCGAGCCGTAACTGTGTTCACCGGGATCCAGATCGTTATTGATCGAGATCCCGTCGATCATAAAGTTGTTCTGGTAGTACTTGGCACCATTGATGCTGATATCGGCCGGGTCGATTTCACCGGGGGCATTGGAGCTTTGCTGGGCATTATTGAACTGCACGCTGGGGTGCATGCGCAGCAATGTGGTGATATCGCCGTTGGCACCGGGAAAGGCCTTGATCGCCTTGCGGTTGATCACCGTCTCACCCTGAAAGGCGTTGTCTTGCGGGGTGCCGAGTACCACGGTGCTGTTAAGCTCCATGGGCGCATCGAACCGTGCGCTGGGCTCCAGGCTGAAGACCAGCGTACCCTGCTCAAAGCGCCAACCAATCGCGCTGCCACGCAGCAGCTTTTGCAGGGCCTGTTCGGCGCTCATCTCACCGACTACCGACTGGCTGTAGCGCTGGCCGAGCAGGGCCGGGTCCATCGTGACTTGCAAGCCGCTCTGTTGACCGAAGCTGATCAGCGCGCTGGCCAGCTCCTGCACCGAGATGTCGAAGCTGTGCCGGGCCTGCAGCATGGGCTCGCGGGCTGTCTGGCCGGGTGCGGCTGCCAGGTACTGGCTGCTCACGGCCAGGCACAGCCCCAGTGCGCCAGTGCTAAAGTGCTTGCGTATCGCCAGGGCCAGACGCTGGGCTGGCTGATAAGTCGGTTTCATCCGATGTCCCCACAGGCTCCGGAGAGCCTTGTTTTGCTGAGTGAGAATTGATCTCGTCGTTGCTGCGAGGCAAAGGACGGCGCAGCGAAAAGAATTTTCAGAAAAAACTGAAAATATTTTCATTACGCGTTCAACCAATCGGTTTTTTCCTGATCGAATAGCCAGCCGAAAGGGCGGCATCATTGATTTTTGAGGTGCAGTGCATGGAGGACCTCTCGCTTGGTCTGTGAAACCGGACAGGCTACGCGCCTGTTGATCTGTGCCCCTGACCCGGTCGAGGCCGCCGACCTGCGCACGCTGTTTGCCGAGCGTTATGAGCTGGAGCTGCACGACAGTGCCGCTGCGGCGGCCGCGCGGATCGGTGTCGGGACCGGTGTGCTGTTGCTCAGCGAACAGGCATTACAGGGCGATGTGGCAGCCCTCGCGGCGGCCCTGCAAGGCCAGCCCGACTGGTCGGAAATTCCGGTCATCCTGCTCTCGTCTGGCAAATCGGCCACGTTGCTTGATCTGCCGGCCTGGATCGCCAATGCGATGGTGATCGAGCGTCCGCTGAGCCTGGTGACCCTGCGCAGCGTAGTGGCCGCCGCCTGGCGTGGCCGCGAGCGGCAATACCAGATGCGTGATCGCCTGGCAGAGCTGGCCGGTGAGCGTGGGCGCCTGCATACGCTGCTGGAGAACATCCCGGTCGGGGTCTGTTTCATGGACGCGCAAGGCCAGAGCCTGATCCGCAACCCGTTGTATCACCGCTATGTACCTGATGACGTTATCCCGTCACGCTCGGCGAAAAACGCTGTGCGTTGGCTGGGTTTCGACGCCGCCGGCCGACGTATCGAGCCGCATATGTTCCCTGGCGCCCAGGCCCTGCGCGGCGTGCCGGTCAACGGCATCGATTTTCGTCACACCCTGGAAGATGGCAGCGAATCGTGGATGCGGGTCAGCGCCATTCCACTGTATGGCGAGGCGCGGCAGATCATCGGTGCGGCCTCGGTGATTGTCGATATCAACGCGCAAAAGCAGGCCGAACTGGCCCTGCGGCGCTTCAACGATGAACTGGAAATCCAGGTCCAGGCCCGCACTGTGGCGCTCAACAACGCCATCGAACAACTCAAGGCCGAGAGCGGCGAGCGCGCCAAGGCCGAAGAGCAACTGCGCCAGTCGCTGAAAATGGAAGCGGTCGGCCAGTTGACTGGCGGTATCGCCCACGACTTCAACAACATGCTCACCGGGGTCATCAGCGCCCTGGACCTGATTCGTCTACGGCTGGGCAAGGGCCGGATTGACGGCGTCGAGCGCTTCATGGACGCCGCCTACGACTCTGCGCAGCGTGCAGCCTCCCTGACCCAGCGGCTGCTGGCGTTCTCCAGGCGGCAATCGCTGGATGCCAAACCCCTGCAGGTCAATGCCCTGATCATCGCCCTGCGGCAATTGCTGCAAGGCATGCTGACCGAACAGACACGGGTCGATTTCCAATTGTGCAGCGAAGATCCCTGGGTGCTGGCCGATGCCAACCAGCTGGAAAATGCCGTGCTCAATCTGGTGATCAACGCCCGCGATGCGATGCCCCACGGTGGCCTGTTAAGCATCGCAACCCGACTGTCCGAGGGTGAGGTGCGCATTGAAATAAGCGACACCGGCGTGGGCATCCCCAAGCGCTTGCTCGACAAGGTACTGGAGCCGTTTTTCACCACCAAACCCATCGGTCAGGGCACCGGGCTGGGGCTGTCGATGGTCTACGGCTTCGCCACCCAGAGCCGTGGTCGGCTGGTCATCGACAGTCACGAGGGCCAGGGCACCCGGGTAACGATAAGTCTGCCGCAATGCCCCAATCATGAACCGCAAAACGAGGTATTGAGCAGCGTGGCGGTGCCAGGCCATGGCCAGACCATTCTGCTGGTCGAAGACGACGACTCGGTGCGCCTGATCAATCAGGAAGTTTTGCAGGAGCTGGGTTATCAGGTGGTGGTCGCGCAGCATGCTGAGGAGGCCTTGCGCCTGCTCGACAGCATGACGGCACTGGACCTGCTGATCACTGACGTTGGCCTGCCGGGCATGAATGGCCGGCAACTGGCGGAAATCGTCCAGCAGTTGCATGCCCGATTGCCCGTGCTGTTTCTCACCGGTTACGCCGAGAGCGCGATCAATCGTGGCGATTTTCTCGGCCTGCACATGCAACTGTTGAGCAAACCCTTCAGCCTCGACCTGCTGGCGAGCCGCGTTGCACAGATGCTTGAGCGCAGCCGCTGAACCTTTGCTGAACCCTGCCAAGCGTTGAGAATCACCATATGCGCGAGAAGCCTCGGGGTTTAGCCCGAGGTCGAGAGCGCGGACGCCGCAGGCGTCCTGGTTGGGAGTCTGCTGTTCTTCGATGTATTGGCGCAGGATTTCAATCGGCGCACCGCCGCAGCTAGAAGCGAGGTAGGATGGCGACCAGAGGACACCCCTTCGCTTGAGCCAGGGGTGGAAACCCCCGAGCTGCTTACGCAGCAGTCTGGATGATACCCTCTGAGTGAAGCCACCCGATTCGACAACGCCACCCATAGCTTGAAAGACCAAACCATAATTCATGCCATGAACCACACCAAGACCCTCAAGCTCCGAATCAAAGACAAGCACGCGAAAACGCTGCTTGCGATGGCGCGTGAGGTCAATCTGGTGTGGAACTACTGCAATGAAACGAGTCATCGCGCCATCCGGGAACGCCACCAGTGGCTCTCCGGTTTTGACCTGCAAAAGATGACCAATGGATTAAGCAAATGCGACGGCGTGCAGATCGGCTCGCCCACCGTGCAGCAGGTTTGCGAG
Organism: Pseudomonas sp. 21LCFQ010; assembly: GCF_024129905.1. Lineage (NCBI taxonomy): Bacteria > Pseudomonadati > Pseudomonadota > Gammaproteobacteria > Pseudomonadales > Pseudomonadaceae > Pseudomonas > Pseudomonas sp. 21LCFQ010. The sequence continues at coordinate 239,672 of NZ_JAMYDZ010000002.1, forward strand.
GACTACGCCAAGGCCCGCAAGCAGTTCAAGCGTTCCAGGCTCAATTGGCGGGTGTCCAGCAGGAGCAGCTCCAAATACAGCCTGGGCTGGATTCCATTCAAGGCTCGTGCCTTGCAATACAAGAACGGTCAGATTCAGTTCGCCGGGTTCAGGTTTGGCCTGTGGGACAGCTACGGTTTAAGCCAGTACGCCCTGCGGGCCGGAAGTTTCAGTGAAGATTCCAGGGGGCGCTGGTATCTCAATATCTGCGTGCAGATTGAGAGCAAGCCGTGCATCGGCACTGCCACCATTGGCATCGACCTGGGCCTTAAAGCGGCAGCTACAACGTCTGAGGGCCAGGTGTTGGTCGGGCGCGAATATCGCACCCTGGAGCAGAAGCTGGGCATCGCTCAGCGTGCTGGCAAGAGGGCACGTGTTCGCGCCCTCCATGCCAGGATCAGGAACCGGCGCAAGGATGCGCAACACAAGTTCTCAACCGCCCTGGTTGAGCGCTGCGCCGCCATTTTCGTTGGCGATGTAGCCAGCGCCAAACTCGTAAAGACTCAAATGGCCAAATCCACGCTTGATGCAGGATGGGGCCAACTCAAGACAATGCTGGAGCAGAAATGCCAACGGGCAGGCGTTGTCTTTGAGGTTGTAGCCGAGCGCTATACCACCCAGACCTGCTCGTGCTGTGGAAGCATTTCCACCAGCAGTCCGAAAGGTAGAGCCGGTTTGCGAATAAGAGAATGGACCTGCGTGTGCTGCGGTACAGCCCACGACCGTGATGTAAACGCGGCCCGGAACATTCTTGCGGCGGGGCATCGCCGTCTAGCTGTAGGAATCCCCGCTCTTTAGGGCGGGGAGGATGTCAAGCAAGCGCGGCTGTGCATCGCGCACACCGACCAGGGTATGCAGGGTCACCGGCACCACGATGGCCTTGATCAGCACCACCAGCTTGAGCACCTCGCCAATGCCGAAGAACACCATGAACAGCGGAATCCACGCCAGGGTCGGGATCTGTGCCAGGGCGCTGAAGGTCGGCAGGATCAGCCGTTCAGCCCGTGGGCTGGAGCCCAGCCAGGCACCCAGCAGGGCACCGCTGCCGATGCCTGCCAGCAGACCGAAGGCCAGGCGTTGCAGGCTGATGCCCAGGTTGACCCAGATCTCGCCACTGGCCAGTTCCAGCGCGCTCTGCCAGACCAGTGCAGGCTCGGGCAGGATCTGTTCGCTCATCCAGTGCTCGCGGCTGGCAACCCACCACAAAGCGAAAATCAGGATTGGCACATACCAGCCCTGCAGGCGTGCCAGCAGCACCACTGCGCGACCATTGGGGCGCAGTGCGGCGGGCGGTAAGGGGAGGGTGGCATCACGGGTCATCAGGCTCTCCGTCGCAAACCAATGCTTATTTGCTTATTCTTTAAATGAATATAAAAAATTAATTTGATTCAAATATGGGATAAAGGCTGCCATTAATACCGTCTTGGGCAATTGCAGCCAATGCATTCCCGGAATATTTTTCATGCGAGATGTGCATGGCCCAGCAAGCACAAGGGTTACAGACCTAATATTCTTTAAAGTTACTAAAAGATCATTTTTTAGTATTTTATTTTAGGTGCGATGTATGCCTGACTGGCGCCCATCTTCAGATGCGCCAGGAGCCTCGCATGAATCTCTCACTTCCCCGTTTTGCCCTCCGTTTCGCTGCGCCGCTGCTGGCCGGCCTGTTGGCGTGTGCCGCAGGCATCGTCAACGCAGCCGAACTCAAGGAAATCCGCATCGCAGTCCCGGACCTGAGTGCCGGCCCGCAGAAAAGCGGTACGGGTGTCACCGACGTGCTGCGCAGCCAGCAACTGCTGGAGCAGGCGTTTGCCGCCGACGGCATCAAGGTGCAGTGGAATTTCTTCAAAGGCGCAGGCCCGGCCATCAACGAAGCGCTGGCCAACGGTCAGGTAGATGTCGCCTACCTGGGCGATCTGGCGGCGATCATCGGCAAGGCCAATGGTCTGGACACCCGCTTGCTCAGCGCCACCGGGCGGGGTATCAAGCAGTACCTGGCAGTCGCACCGGACTCCGGGATCAAGACCCTGGCAGACCTCAAGGGCAAGCGTGTGGCAATCTTTCGCGGCACCGCCTACCAGCTGTCGTTCGCCGCTGCACTGGCCAGCCAGGGACTCAAGGAAAAAGACCTGAAGGTCATCAACCTGGACATCAACGCTGCCGTCGCCGCCCTCGGCGCCAGGCAGATCGACGCGACCTGGGGCTCGGCGTCATTGAACTCGCTGCGTGAACGCGGCCTTGCCGAAATCCCGCTCAACACGCTGGATCTGGGCGGGGCCGGCAGCATCCAGAGCGTGCTGCTGGGCTACGGGCCGTTTATCGATGCGCATCCACAGGCCATCGACAAACTGCTCAAGGCCAACGCCCAGGCGCTGCACTGGCTGCAACAGGAGAGCAACCGCCAGGCCTACATTGCACTGGTTGCGGAACTGGCCAACTACCCCCAGGCGGTTTTGCAGGACGACCTCACGGGCCTGGACCTGAGCGTGCGCTTCGATCCGCGTCTTGACCCTGAATTTCTTGCCAGCTTGCAGAAGTCGGTAGACCTGGCGGCGGAGCAGCGTCTGGTGCGCAAGCCGTTCAAGGTCAGTGAGTGGGTGTCGGATAAGGCGTTGTGATTTATGCAGTTGTGGCAAGGCTTGCGCGTATAGGTCCTACAAAATCTCCAAAATTGTAGGGCGTGTAGGAGTGTTCTGAAATTTCCATTTGGTATTGAACGTTTGGTGTTCGGGTGATTACGTCGGTCACGTTTCTGGAGTTAATGCCAGAAGAACCACGGATTAATCGAACTAACCAAACGAGACTTTACAATGATAAATAAACAACGTTTGAACAGTGTGGTAGCGGGTGTATTGGCCGCTACCGCCATGCAGGTATTCGCTCAGGCGGATCAAGTGAATGGGCCGCAGACGACTGACGCGTCAGTGGCGACGGTTCTGGAGGATAAGGTTCATTTGCTGAGCAATACGCTGGGAAGTAAGTCAGAGGTGCATCATTACAGCTTTAGTGCGGTACGTGGGCAGGATGTCGTGTTGTTAATTTCAGAGGCACAGACATACGGAAAGCTATGGCAGCTGGAATACCGGATTGATGCTGGGGAATGGAAGGTCAAACGATGGAACTGGACCGAGAAATTTCAGAAGCTGTCACCGGGAGCCAAAGTTGAAGTCAGGGTAATGGCCGTCGAAGGCGCCCAATTCGATGAGGTAGAGTATCGGATCGGATTGGGCTCATTTCCGCATATGCGCTACGACTTTCATCACCAAGAAGGCTTTTTACCCATTCCCATTGGGCGCACGGAACCTAGATTTCTTGCCACTCAGGCCATGACCGAGGCCATGCTTGATGTCAGTTTTACTGACAGCACCGGGCACCCGCTCGCTGGCGGGGTGGTTGCCTTCGACTTCAGGCCTAGCGGTAAAAAGGAAAACAGAAAAACAACGAACTATACATCCGACAGAAACGGGAAGATTCTGGAGCTTGTGAAATTTGAAGGTTGTACAGGCGGGTATTATGCTGATCCGTTTCTTCATGTAAACAATGGCAGAAATACCTGGGCCACACGGTACGAAGTGGGAGATTACAAAGCGTTGAATTTATTGGCTGGGACTCAAGCTGAAGAACCCCATCTCTATAACTTTGGGCACATCTGTAAGCGCTGGCTGATCAACTGGTCCAGAAACTGATGAGTCAAGGGGCGCTCTGCTGATTTTTATCGGCAGAGCGCCCCGCTTCACGATTAAACGACAACATCCACCAACGGCTCTTCGCGCTTCTCGCCCTTTTCAAGAATCTGGCTAATGAGGTTTTTGTATATGTCTTGTGAGTCGCTCGTCATCAGTTTTCTGTAATCCACCGTGTCCTTAAAGTTCAGCAGGTCCAGCTTGTATTTTCCGCCGAACGCCTTGTCATCATGGTCAACAAGTTCCATGGCCAGTTTGGCGAACTTGACCACGCTATTTGTGAATTTTTTGTCTTCGTTCAAAAGCGATGTCAGGTATTTACGTTCGTGCTCGGTGAACGAGTTTTCCGGGTCGAGAAGTTTGACTTTTCCATCATCGCCCAGCGTATAGCTGAAGTTCTTTTTGGCCAGATCCTGCCGGTAGATACCTACTTCGGTGAGGCATTTTCCATAGTGCTCACCCTGAGATTTTAGCGCATCGATTGAATCTCTCTTCAGCTCACTCAGATACATTTCCTTGGCTGCCGCGCTTTGTTCTGGCGTCATTTCGCTCTTGTTATAGCCTTTCAGCCACGGCTCTGCCTCGCGGGTGTAGAACGCTTTTGCCCGAGCGTGTCTTTCGTCTTCGACGCTGTGCGCAAGGTTGGGCGCTGCCTGTTCCGCGCTGGTTACGGCGGGGTTGGCAGGCAAGTGAGCAGGTATGATCGTTGAGGTGATACCGGTGATAGTCATAGCGAGATACTCCAGTTGAATGGTTCGCTATTTGTGACGGCCAGCCGGCGGCTAACTTGTCCTGATAATGGTGTAGGAAGTTTCTGAAGTGTGGTCTGGTTGTGAGTGGGGTCTCATCTTTTTTCGTAATCGAACAGAATTGGCTTTAGCCGCGAAGGCTTCGCTGCTGAAGCAGCTCCTACGGGGGGCCGGGTTTATTGTGCGACAGCGTGGTGCCGAGGCAATGGGACCTATGATCTAAGCCGCCTTGTGCACCTGATCCAGGCTGATAATCGTGTCGATCATCGCTCTGGCTGCCGGTGACAGGCGAAAGCCTGCGCGGCAGACGATGCCGCAGCGCGCGCCGACGCCCATCTGTTCGATGGGCAGGTTGCGCCAGTGCAGGCGGACCAGTTCGCCGGGGGCGACATCCTCGGTAAAACACTCTTCGGTGCTGATGCCGATGGCGTTGGTTTGCCGGACGATTTTCATCAGGCTGGCGAAATGATCGGTCTGGATGCCGGGGCTGAAGTCGTCGCGGCCACTGGCGCTGGCCAGCAGTTTGCGAAACCCCGGCGGCAGCAGGGTGGCAGCCAGCGGGTAGTCGAACATATCGTTGGTCGACAGGCTGTCCTTGGCCAGCAGCGGATGGCCGGGCCGGCAGAAGAACACCCCGCGCTTGGGTGTCAGCGCCTGGGTGTGGAAGTTCGGGTCGGACTCGAAGTGGCGGATATCGGCAATGAAGAACTCGATTTCTTCACGGCTCAGGCTGCGGCTGAGTTTTTCCCAGTTGTCCACTTCAAAGCCCACCTTGACCCTTGGGTAGGCGCTGATGAAGCTGGCGACCGCATCGGGCACCAGTTTTACCGCCGGTGCCGGGCCGCAACCGAATTGCAGCTCGCCAGCATCGAGCTTGGTCATTTCGGCCACTTCGCGGGTGAGCTGGTTGGCGCCCTTGACCAGGCGCAAGGCGTGCTGCAGCACCACATGGCCTTCCGGGGTCGGGCGCAGGTCTTTGCTGGCGCGGTCGACCAGCACGCAGCCGAATTCCTGTTCCAGGCTCTGGATGCTGCGGCTGAATGCCGGCTGGGTAATGCCCATGGCTTCGGCACCACGGACAAAGCTGCGGTGTTCGTTGAGCGCGATGAAGTAGCGCAACTGGCGAAGATCCATATGCATTCCCGGCATTTGAAAAATAGGTCGAAGGTATTGGCCCTCGGGCTGGGGACAGGTTTTAAATGCAGACTCTTATTCCGTCAACGAAGCGTTTGTTTTTTAGATATAGCGTTTATGCATATCTATAGCTCGCTGCCTCGTTGACCACTGTCTGCCGGCCCTGAGGGATCAACCATGAGCAATGCCGCAATCGCCAAGCAACCTGTGCCTCATCAACTCGACCTCAAGCCGGTGGCTGGGCGCATCGGTGCCGAAGTGCGCGGGGTCACCCTGAGCGACACCCTCGACCCGGTGCTGGTCGAGGCCATTCAACAGGCACTGCTGGAGCATAAGGTGCTGTTCTTCCGTGGCCAGACCCACCTAGACGACCAAGGCCAGGAAGCGTTCGCCAAACTGCTCGGTGAGCCGGTGCCACACCCGACGGTGCCCGTGCGCGAAGGCTCCAGCTACCTGATGCAACTGAGCGCCGCCGATGGCCAGCGCGCCAACTCCTGGCACACCGACGTGACGTTCGTCGCGGCCTACCCCAAGGCGTCGATCCTGCGTTCGGTGGTGGCTCCGCAGTCCGGGGGCGACACGGTATGGGCCAATGCCGCGGCTGCTTACAACGACCTGAGCCCCGAGCTGCGCGAGCTGGCCGACCAGCTATGGGCGGTGCACAGCAACGAGTACGACTATGCCAACCCGCGCCCGAACGTCACTGCAGAGCAGGCGGCGAAGTACCGCAAGACCTTCACTTCCACAGTGTTCGAGACCGAGCACCCGGTGGTGCGTGTGCATCCGCTCAGTGGCGAGCGCTCGTTGCTGTTGGGGCACTTCGTCAAACGTATCAAGGGCTATTCACAGGCCAATTCGGTGCACCTGTTTGAGTTGCTGCAGAGCCACGTGATTCGTCTGGAAAACACCGTGCGCTGGCGCTGGAGCGTGGGCGACGTGGCCATCTGGGATAACCGCGCGACCCAACACTACGCCGTCGACGACTACGGCGATCAGGCGCGCATCGTGCGCCGCGTGACCCTGCAAGGTGAAGTGCCGGTGGGTGTGCATGGCCAGCGCAGCGTCACCACACGCGGCGCTTGATGGGTGGCTGGCAACAGGTATGCGGCGCCTGCATTGGCCAGCACGCTGACTTCCAGCGGGTCAGCGTTGTGCCGCTTACCACACCCCGATCGGCACCAGCTTTTGTTCGGCCGGCTCGCCATAGCGAAAGCGCTGGCCGCGCAGGTCGATTTCGCTGTTGCTGATGGTGGTGCGCCGTTTCAGGCCGCGCAGCCAGTCGAACAGATACCCCTGATGCTGTTCGCGCACGCTGGCATAGGCCGGGTCGCTGCCCAGGTCGTGCAGTTCCTGCGGGTCGTTTTCCAGGTCGAACAACTGCGGGCGAAAGCCATCGTACGCCAAGTACTTGAAGCGCTCGCTGCGCACCATGTACATGCGGCAGCGGTCGATGGCCTGGCCCAGTCGTTCGCGGGCCGGGGCCTGGAAGGCGTAGTCGTACTCGGCGATGGCGTAGCGGCGCCAGTCGGGTTGTTCACCGTGCAGCAGCGGTATCCATGAGCGGCCCTCCAGGCGGTGATCGGCTGCCGGCAGGCCCAACGCCTGCAAAAAAGTCGGCAGGGCGTCGATGGTTTCTACCAGGCGCTCATCCACTGTGCCGCGGGTCACATCCGCTTGCGGTCGTGGGTCACGGACGATCAGCGGGATGCCCACCGCCTGTTCCAGTAGAAACTCTTTTTCGCCCAGATAGTGGTCGCCGAGAAAATCGCCGTGATCGCTGGTGAATACGATCAGCGTGTCGTCCCAGCGACCGTTGCTTTGCAGGTGCTCGAACAGCCGGCCAAGTTGATCGTCGATCTGCTTGATCAGGCCCATGTAGGTCGGCACCACATTCAGGCGCACTTGATCGCGAGAAAAGTTCTGGCTCTCTTGATGCTGACGAAACGCGGCGTACACCGGGTGATCGTTGGGTTCGGCCGGCTGGATCGGGTCGATCACTTGCGCATGGCTGTACAGTGCGTGATAGGGCGCAGGCGCAATATAGGGCCAGTGCGGCTTGATGTACGACAGGTGCAGGCACCAGGGTTGCTCGCCTTGTTCATCGATGAAGTCGATCGCGCGTTCGGTGGTGTACACCGTCTCTGAGTACTGTTCGGGAATGCGCGCCGGTCGATGCGCATTGCGCATCTTCCAGCCGCTGAGCAGCTCACCGTTTTCGCCTTCGGCCGCGTTGGCCCAGTCATGCCACGGGTTGTCGCCGGCAAAGCCCTGCTCGCGCAGGTAGTGGGTATAAGGCGCGCTCTCGCGTTTTTCTGTGAATACCGGGTCGTCAGGGTACAGGCCGTCGTGGCGCACATAGGGTTCAAAACCCACTTCGTCGAGTTGCTGCACCTGCGCGCTGCCTGCCGGCAGGTTCAGGCGTTGCTGTGCGTCGCTGTTGGGGGTGGCGTGGGTCTTGCCCACCAGCGCAGTGCGAATCCCTGTCGGGCGCAGGTAGTCACCGATCGTCAGCTCATCCAGTGGCAACGGCACGGCATTCCACGCCACTTGATGACTGCTCACATAACGCCCGGTATAGGCCGACATCCGTGAGGGGCCACAAATAGTGCCTTGGGTGTAGGCGCGGCTGAAGCGCACCCCGGCAGCGGCCAGGCGGTCGATGTTCGGCGTGTGCAGATGCGGGTGGCCGTAACAGGACAGGTAATCACGACGCAGTTGGTCGCACATGATGTAAAGCACATTGCGCACAGGTTTGGACACGGTTCACCACCGATTGCAAAAAGGCTTATTTGCGCCGTTACGAGCCTATGCGGCAAGCGCATTTATTGAATATCCACGATGCGCGGCGTGCATAACATTAGCCCTTTTCGCATATGCATTTTGCACATTAAAAATATTGGGCAAATGCATTTCCCAAGTCTGGATGGACTCCTTTTAAATGCATGCTCTTATGCATTTGAAATCTTTTAATTAATAAATATATAACTTAATAGAATATTCGAGCGAGTCGCCGTTTGTGTGTGATTGCTTGAAAGGAGCCTGTATGAACCCGTCCGCAACGACTCATCCGCTGCCGCGCTGGCCACTTAAACGTCTACCTTTGGCGCTGTTGCTGGCGGGTTGTGCCGGCGGGTCATATGCCCATGCCGCCGAGACCTCGCTCAATGCCGAGCCGCCCCAGGCAGGCACCTCGCAGGCCGCCGACGCGCAATTGAAAACCGTGACCGTGACGGCCAGACGCCGTGAGGAGAGTGCGCAGAACGTGCCGACGCCGATCAGCGTGGTCAGTGGCCAGACCCTGGAAAGCCAGCGCGTTTATCGTATTCAGGACCTGCAACAACTGACCCCAAGCTTGAACGTGGCTTACATGCACGCCCGGCAGTCCAGTGTGTCGATCCGCGGTCTGGGTAACAACCCGGCCAGTGACGGTTTGGAGGGCAGTGCCGGGTTGTACATCGATAACGTTTATCTGGGCCGCCCCGGCATGGCGGTGTTCGACCTGATGGACATCGAGCAACTGGAAGTGCTGCGCGGCCCGCAAGGTACGCTGTTTGGCAAAAACACCACTGCCGGGGTGGTCAATATCAGCACTCGGGCGCCGAGCTTTACCCCGGAACGTACGATTGAAACCTCGGTGGCTGAAGACGGTTTTTTCCAGACCAAAGGCACGATCTCCGGGCCACTCAGTGATGAACTGGCCGGGCGTTTTTCGGCTTACCGCAGCCGTAGCGATGGCGACCTGAAAAACGAATACAACGGCCATGACCTCAATGGCGGCTCGCGCGAAGGCTTTCGTGGTCAGTTGCTGTACAAGCCCAGCGAAGACTTCAACCTGCGCCTGATCGGCGACTATAACGAAGAGTCTTCCAGTGCCGGCACCCGCGCGCTGTACAGCACCGGCCCGACCATCAATGGCGTAAACCGCTATGAGTCGCGGGCTGCCGCTGCCGGCGCCACTCTGGTCAATGGCCGCGATCGCAAGGTCAATATCGACGCCACCCAGCGGGTCACTGTGCACCAGGGCGGCTTGTCACTGGAAGCCAACTGGAAGTTGCCCAGCGATTTCACCCTGACCTCGGTCAGCGCCTATCGCTGGTGGGATTTCAGCCCGCGTAACGACGACGGCATCAACGTGCCGGCCAGTTACAACGGTGGTGTCTCGGTACAGAGCCAGCAATGGTCGCAGGAAATCCGGCTGGCTTCGCCCACCGGCGGTGCCTTCGATTACGTGCTTGGCGCTTACTACTATGGCTCGGACCTGGACAACACCAACAAGGCCAGCAACGGCCCGCTGGCCGATGTCTGGAACGGCACTGCCGCAGGCGCGCTGGCCAATGTCGAGAGCGTTGCCAAGGGCCATATCGACACCAACAGCTTCGCACTGTTTGGCCAAGGCACCTGGCACCTGACGCCAAAGCTGGACTTTACTGCGGGCATTCGCGGCACCTATGAAGAAAAGAGCGCTTGGGTCAACCGCAGCGCGCCAACCGGCGGCGTGGCGGTGACCGGTGCTGCGCTGACCGCGCGCAACGGTCGGTATGGTGTCTATGACTCCGGCGATCTTAACCAGTACAGCATCAGCCCGTCGGGGCTGCTCAACCTGAGCTACAAGTTCAGCGACGATGTGCTGGGTTACGCGACCCTGTCGCACGGCGAGAAGTCTGGCGGCGTCAATCTCACGGTTGGCACCGCACCGACTGCCGGTGCCGACTCGCTGTTGATCGGTGCCGAGCGCGCCAACAACCTCGAGCTGGGCGTCAAGAGCACCCTGTGGGACAACCGTCTGCAACTCAACGGCAACCTGTTCTGGACCCAGGTCAACGGCTACCAGACCACCGCTTACGACCAAGCCAACCGCGTGCAGTACCTGACCAACGCAGGCTCTGTGCGTTCACGCGGCGCGGAGCTGGAGGCTACTGTGGTGCCGCTGCGCGGCCTGACCCTCAACCTCAACGGCTCTTACAACGACGTGCGTTATCTGTCGTACAAGGATGCACCGTGCCCGCCGGAGGTCAGCTTGCGTCCCGGTGCCCCGGCATCCTGCGACCTGAGCGGCAATCAGGTGGTCGGCGCCTCGAAGTGGATTGCTAACTTCAACGGTGAATACACGTGGGGCTGGGACAACGGCCTGGAGCAGTACGTGACCGGCAGCTACGCCTATCGCTCGCGGGCTGTGGGCATCGTCGAAGACTCCGTGCATGCGCAGATCCCCGGCTACGGCGTGGCCAACTTCGCCACCGGCTTGCGCGGCGACTGGGGCCAGGGTCAGTGGGATGTGTCGCTGTGGGTGAAGAACGCCTTCGACAAGACCTACTACACCTCCTTGTGGAGTGAGCCTAACGGCGGCTACTCGGGCTTTATGGGCGCACCGCGGACCGTGGGTGTGACCGGGCGTTACGACTTCTGAAATGCTTTGAGGCATAAGCATCTCCTGCGGGTGAATGCTTGTAGGCCCGGCCCGGCCGGGCCTATCTACACCCCGACATGCGGCATTGGCACGCCGCTGAGGTGGTCGGCCAGGTGCAGATCGGTCTTTTCGATCAGGCCGATCATCGCCTTGGCCAGCGATGACAAGGACCTCGCGTTACGGCTGACGATGCCGTAGCGCGTGTTCATTTCTTCCAGATGCGGCGGCAGGTCCACCGGTTGCAGCCAGTGCAACTCAGCGGTGAACAAGGCCGGTTCCGGGTTCATTGCATTACCGATGGCAATGGCATCCGAATGGCGGACCACATTGAGCAACGCGTAGGTGTGCTCGCATTCCACCTGAGGCACGAAATCGCGGCGGCCGCTGTATTCGGCGAGTAACTTGCGGATGTTCGGGGGGCGGAAGGTGGTGGCCAGCGGATAGCCGAACAGCTCTTTGCAAGTCACCGATGCCTGCTGCGCCAAGGGGTGATCGGCGCGGCAATAAAAGCGCATGCGTTGTGCACGCAGGCGGGTGATGCGGTAATCGGGGTCCGCTTCAAAGCGCCGGGTGTCGGCCACGAAAAATTCGATGTCCTCGCTGATCAACCGCTGGTTGAGGTCCTGCCAGTTATCCACCTGAAAATGCACTTTGGCCTTGGGATACTCGGCGATGAACAGCGCTACGGCCCTGGGCACCAGCTGCCCGGCCGGCGCCGGTCCGCAACCGAATCGCAGGGTGCCGATTTCTGCCCCGTTCAGGCGGCCAATCTCGTTGTTCAGCTCCTGGGCCTCGCGGATCAGCCGCCGGGCATGTTCCAGCACCACCAGGCCCTGCTGGGTCGGCGGCAGTTCCTTGCTGGCCCGGTCGACCAGTTGAAACCCCGTACTGTGCTCCAGCGCCTGGATGCTGCGACTGAACGCCGACTGCGACAGATTGACCGCGGCGGCGGCCGCGACAAAGCTGCGGTGCTCGGCTAGGGCGATAAAGTGACGAAGCTGGCGAAGGTCGATATGCATGGTTTACATCTGAGCGTTCGGTTGGATGCAGGGGCTGCAAGAGGGTGAACGCTCTTATAGAAGTAAACGCTTATTCCTGAAACAGTTAATAAGAGATATGCATATTTCAGAGAGGAATATGTCGCCCAGTCGCGTAAAAGCAGGCCTGCCGGGGAGCGTCAGCTTGAGTTCCCGGCAGGCCTTCGGCTCAGCGCGAAGTCAGCGCGGTGTAGCTGTTCATCAGGTTGCGGTAGTTAGGGATGCGCTGGCTCAGCAGGTTACCCAGGCCTTCGATATCGTTGCGCCAGTCGCGGTGCAGCTCACAAGCCACCGAGAACCAGTTCATCAACTGCGCGCCCGCCTGGCTCATACGGTTCCATGCGGCTTGCTGCACGGTCTCGTTGAAGGTGCCGGAAGCGTCAGTCACCACGAACACATCAAAGCCTTCTGCCAGAGCCGACAAGGCCGGGAAGGTCACGCACACGTCAGTCACCACTCCGGCGATGATCAGTTGCTTGCGGCCGGTGGCTTTGATCGCTTTGACAAACTCTTCGTTGTCCCAGGCGTTGATCTGGCCAGGGCGGGCGATGTACGGCGCATCCGGGAACTGCTCTTTCAATTCAGGGATCAGCGGGCCATTGGGGCCTTGTTCAAAGCTGGTGGTGAGAATGGTCGGCAGGTTGAAAAACTTGGCCAGATCACCCAGCGCCAGCACGTTGTTCTTGAACTCGTTTGGCGAGAAATCCTGCACCAGCGAGATCAGGCCGGTCTGGTGGTCGATCAGCAGTACTACGGCGTCGTCTTTGTTCAGGCGGTTGTAGGTGAAGTTGGCCATGGGGTAAGTCCTTTATCTGAGAGGTTTTGAGTAAGTTGTTGAGTCAGTGCGCTGTGTTCAGCGCTGTGTTCAACCTGGGCACAGATTAAGGATTTACCTGAACGGGATAAATCGGCTGAAAAGCGTTTTACTGTCACCTTGAAAGCGACAATCCCCAGCCTGATGCCGGGGGTTGTCGTGGCGTGGGTCAGACCTTGCGCCAATGGCAGCGCATGGTTACCAAAGCTTCCAGGTGTAATCGATGTTCACGCGGGTTTCGTTGTCACTTCTGAACGTGGCAGCCGAACTCAGGTCGCTGCGATAGAAATTCTGCCGCAGCCGCAGCGCCAGCCCCTTCACAGGGCCTGACTGCACTGCATAGGACAGCTCGAAATCCTTGGACGACTCCGATAAGTCATCCCCCCCGAGTGCCGGGAGATTGATGTGACTGCCGTGCAGGTAGCGCGCCATGGCCCTGAGGCCGGGAATGCCCAGCCCGGCGAAATCGTAGTCGTAGCGTAGCGCCCAGGTCTGCTCCTTCGGGTTGACGAAGTCCGCACTCATTGTCCCGTCGCTCAACACATTGGGCTCGCCACCTGCGAGGTAGACCATGGCGGTGTCACCGGTCTGGCGCATGTGACCCAGGCCGAAGCTGTGTGCGCCCATCTGGTAGGTGAACATCACCCCGGTGCTCCGGTTATCCACCCGGCCAGATTCTGCGCGCCCATCCTCACGGCTATCAAAAATGCGCAGGTCAGTTTTCAACAGGCCCGGACCGATGGGCAGCGTGTGCAAAAGCCCCCAAAAATGCTGTTGATAGATGTTGTCGAGTTTGGCGTAGTTGTAACGCAGCGTCAGCGCGTCGGACCACTTGTAATCACCGGCGATGAAATCAAACTCTTGCGAAGAGGCGCCGGGCCGAAAGCGGCCATTGGGAGAGGCGATCGAGATGGGCTGGTAGTCCGTGGAGTCGCGCATGTTCACTCGGTCCATTCGCCCCAGATGCAGTGATAAATCCTTGATGTCACCTGACTGTAAATAGGCGCCCCGGAAGGTTTGTGGAAGCAGGCGCGCAGGGCTGCCGGTGAGGACCGGCAGGTTGGGAAATTGTGTGCCTACCGAGAGTTGGGTCTTGGAAACCCTGGCTTTGAGTGCCGCCCCCAGCTCTGAGTATTCGTCACGCGCCTGTCGGGTCTGCGGGTTAAAGGCCAATAGCTGGGTTGCGGTTCTGTCGGGTGACGAGTCGAGCTTCAGACCCAGCATGCCGGTCAGGTCCAGGCCCAGCCCAATGGGGCCTTCGGTGAAGCCGGAGTGGGCCTTGAGGATGAAACCCTGCGCCCATTCCCTGGCTTCGGCGTACGGTGTGGCACCCTTGTAATCACGGTCCAGATAAAAGTTGCGTGACATTAATGTCACGGTTGAATCCTTCAGCAGTTCTGCCTCGGCGCAGAAAGACACACACACGCCCAGCGCGCCCATGCTCAACAGCTGGGGGCAACTCATACGGTTAGTCATTGCGAGCATCCTGATTTCTTGTTTTTGTCAGTTCAGTCAGTTGGCGCTGGCCGGTGCCAGGCGCGCCGTTGCCCGGCGCTTGAGGCCCCAGACCACCAGCGCGGCCAGAACGAAGGCGCTGGCAAACAAGATGTAGAGCTTCGACGGGCTCCAGTTGGCATCGATCAAGTGACCGGCAACCAACGGTGAGAGGATGGCCCCGATACGGCCCATGCCGATTCCCCAGCCCAGGCCTGTTACCCGCTGTGACGCGCTGTAGAAAGACGGGGCAAGGGCATACAGCCCGGCGACGCAGCCGTTGACGAATACGCCGATGGCCAGTGCCACGGCAAAGGCCAGTGTGAGGTTGTGGGTGAACTGGACGAACAGCGCGAGCAACAGCGCATTGATGATGAGGTACAGCATCAGCAGGCGAGCCAGTGGGTAGCGGGCAGCCAGCAGCCCGATGACGGTCGTGCCGACGATGCCGCCCATGTTAAGCAGTACACCGCCCGTGATGCCTTGGGCGTTGGAGAGGCCGGCCGAGACCAGTAGCCTGGGCGTCCAGCTCAGCACAAAGTAGAAGCCGAACATCACCAGAAAGAAGGCCAGCCAGATCAGCAAGGTTGAACGCAGCAGTGCCGGTGAAAACAATTCGGCTACCGTATCGCGCATGCGCGCACGGCTGGTGTCGTTAACGGTGGGCAGCGCGCTGATGGTGTTCAGTTTTACGCGTACCAGCAGTTTATTGATCTTGGCCAGGGCGCCGACCGGTTGGCGAGACGTCAGAAAGGCAAGTGACTCTGGAAGCCAGAGAAACAGCAGCGGCAGTGTCGAGAGCGTGGTGATGCCGCCGTACAGAAACACCGAGCGCCATCCTTGGGTCGGGATGATCTGAGCGGCAATGATCCCGCCAATCGTTGCACCCAGCGCGTAGGCCGTCGACTGCAAACTGATTGCCAGCCCGCGCCATTTTTTGTTGGCGTATTCGCCGGCAATCACGTAACTGCTGGCCAGAACCCCACCAATGCCAAGGCCCGTAATCAGCCGCAGAATGGCGAGTGTTTCTAAACTGTTTGCTTGAGAGGAGGCGAGCATACCCAGTCCGGCGATGCTCACGCAGAGCATGATCAGCGGGCGTCTGCCGAACCGGTCCGCCCAGGGCGCAATAAACAACGAGCCGATTGCCATGCCGACCAATCCGGCACTGAGCAGGTAGCCGACGCGGATGCCGTTGAGTCCCCAGTCTGCCGAAACCGACGCGGCGGTGAAGGCCATTACCAGCACGTCGAAGCCGTCGAGCATGTTGATCAGGATGCAAAGAGCGATCACGCCCCATTGAGAACTGACCATGGGTTTTTCGTCCATTAGTTGCCCAATTGACTTGTCCATATCGTCAAACCTCCTTGTTCAATGGCAATGAATTGAGCAAAAGCAAGGCGGCCGAAGCCTGCCCGATAAATCGGGAAGATTGCTTACACATAGCGCTATACCTTTTATTGTTGTTTAAACAGCACGCACGGGTTAACCAGCACCTCAGTTTCTCGACGAGTCACAAAGGCGTTGCTTTCATCTCATTTCAGTCAGTCTGCCGTTGGACTTGCAGACGGGGGCGGGGCAGGTGTAGCGGCCTCATGCCGGGTCGGATTGGCGCAGGCGCTCAATGATTTTGCGCGCCCGATTTGCGCCGACGTCGACATGGATATCGATCATGGGGCGTTCGCCGAATCGGCACATGTTCTTGTACTGGGCCTCAATGATGATTTTGTCTTCATCAAAGGTCAGCGCGGTTTGTTCGATGACCTTTGCCTTGACCTCTGCATGATTGCTTTCGGGGTTGGTGGCCATCGACCAGAAATAGTGGGTTGTATTTTCGGTCTCGGGTGTGACGCCATGGAACCCACGCATGTGAAATCCGCCGCGTTCAGGGTCTTGCAGAGACTCTGTGTTGGCGTCAACGGCGCCCGTCCAGATGCGCAGGTGGCTGACATGAAACTCGATCTCTTGCCAACGATCGATGTTTCCCTTGAACGGGTAGGCGGCAGAGTAGGTGGGCGGCGGTGTCGAGTTGGGCATGTGACGGATGACCTTGACCACATCGCCTTCGCTTTGCACGGTCATTTGCGCATGCATATGAACGTTGGCATTGCCACCAATCGTCTTCAGATGCACATAACCCAGATGGCTGAGATCCATCAGGTTGTCGTGAATAAGCTGGTAGGGCGCGTCGTAGTGGTACACGTCACCGTCAAACAGATACTTGCCGCTGCTGTGCACGTTGTACTCGGGCGGTTCGCAGGTCGGCTCCGGGTGCGACTCGCTGCCAAACCAGACCCAGACGATCTGGTCACGCTCGCGGACATGAAACAGGGCGACCTTGGCCTTGCCGGGCACTTTTTCCTGACCCGGAATCTCGATGCACTTGCCTGCAGAATCGAACAGCAGCCCGTGGTATCCACAACGAAGCCCACCGCTTTCCAGTGTGCCGCTGGAGAGTGGCAGCGCCCGGTGGCAGCAGCGATCTTCCAGAGCAGCGACTTGCCCGTCCGCTGTACGAAACAGCACCACCGCTTTATTCAACAGTGTGCGGCCGACCGGTTTGTCTTTCAGCTCCCAGCCCAGCGCCGCGACATACCACTGATCGAGTGGAAATTTGGGCAGGGTGGATTGCTTGCCGACCTCATAGGCCAGCTCTTTGGTTGAGGTATTCATAGGCTTTTCCGATGCTGTTGTTAGAGTGGGAAAGTCAGAGATCCAGGACCAGACGCGGTGTTTTGGCACGTGAGCAGCACGGGGTGAACTGGTCGTTCAATGCATGCTCGGCCTTGGTCATGAACTGGTCGCGATGATCGGGCGTGCCTTCAAGGACCTGGGTCATACAGCTGCCGCAGATGCCCTGTTCACAGGAGCTTTGTATCTCGATACCGGCCTCATCAAGCACTTCGAAGACGCTGCGGTCGGCCGGGATCTGAAAAGTGAGGGACGATCGTGCGAGCACCACTTCAAACGCTTGATCGCCGGTCTGATCGACAGGTGCGGCGGCGAAGAACTCCCGATGAACCTGTTCCTGCGGCCAGTGCGCAGCTTCGGCGGCCTTCAGGATGTAATCCATGAACCCGCCTGGGCCACACACATACAGGTGAACGCCAGTCACGGGGGACTGCAGCAACAGGCTCGCATTCAACGCGGCGTCCGGGCCGGCGCTGTCATCGTGCAGCACCACGTTCCGGGCAAAGGGCGCTGACTCAAGCACATCGATAAACGCGGCTTTTGCTTTGGCGCGAAAGCAGTAGTGCAACTCGAAATCAACGCCGCGCTGGGACAGCTCATAGGCCATCGCCAGCATGGGTGTGATGCCAATGCCACCGGCGATCAGAAGGTGTTTTTTCCCATCGGGCGACAGTGGAAAAAGATTTCGTGGCGCACTGATGGTGAGTTCCTGGCCTTCCTGCACAAGCTCGTGCATGGCCTGCGAACCGCCCCTTGAGTGGGGATCACGCAGGACACCAATCAGGTAGCGATGGCGTTCTTCAGGGTGGTTGCAGAGCGAGTACTGGCGCACCGTCCCTGCTGGGGTCCAGACATCGATATGGGCGCCTGCGGTGAACGCGGGCAGGATCTGCTCGTCGACGGGGGACAGCTCGAAGCTGCAGATATCATCGGCCACAAGGTGCTTGTGGCTAACCTTTACACGGAGCATGGCTTCTCCCTCCACAGTCAAGTGGCACAAAAATGTTCAATAGGGGCTGAGCGCTTAGCTCACGTGGTGGCGCAGGGCGGGTGCAGGATAGGTGTGTGGTTCATGAGGATTCCCGTTATTTATTCTTGTGGGATCAGGCTGTCGCTTATGATGCGATCAGCACGCACGGTTCGTGGAATGTAGAATCGGCGTATTTAGTTGCGGTGTCAACCAATTTGCCTGAAACGTTTGATTCTTAAGGTTCGTATTTTTATGCCTGCACCCACTCAGCTTGATCTTGTTCGCTACGTTCCGGCGTTGCTGACCTTCTTGGCCAACAAACTGGCTACGGGCGCTTCTCTGACGTACCGCAAGCACTTTGGTATCGGCGTGGTCGAGTGGCGCTTGCTTTCAATGCTTGCGGTGGAGAACAACATCACGGCCAACCGCGTATGCCAGGTCATCGGGCTGGACAAGGGGGCGGTCAGCAGATCCCTTCAGGCCCTGGAACAACAGGGCTATGCGACCAGCCAGGTGGATAAGCTCGACGGTCGGCGCTATACCGTCAGCCTGACGCCAGAAGGCAAGGCTTTGCATGATCGGGTATTGAAAGTCGCGCTGGAGCGCGAGAGCCGGTTGCTCGACGGCCTGTCGTCCGCGGAGGTGGATACACTCGTCGACCTGCTGGGGCGCTTACAGAAAAACATTCCGCACGTGAACGAGTACGATCCGCCCGCGCCATGAGGGCATGCTTTAAAACAAGCCCTGCTTGGTCACCATCAACAGCACAATCACGAACATCCCGGCGAACCCCGCCACGCCCATCCATAGCCATGGCCGGTACAGCCGGTTCCAGTTCGACGGCAGTGCCAGACCGCGCTCGGCGGCGTGTTCGGCCAGGCTCTGCATGCGTTTTTGCAGCACCAGCACCGGCAGCCACAACAGGCCGACCGCGACAAACACGATCAGCGCATCGCGCAGCCAGGGCTGGGCTATCGACAGACCGGTCAGGTGCAGCATGCCAAGGCCAGTGGCCAATTGCAGGACCCCGGCCGGGGTGGTGATCCAGGTGTCAAAGCGCACCACCATCTGTGCCACTGAGGCGATGACCACAGGGTTGCGGGTACGCTGCGCGGCGATCAGGTACAGGTACGAACCCATACCGAAACCGAACAGAAATATCGCTGCGATGACGTGCAGATACTTGAGGTACAGGTAAGTCATGCCGGACCTTGGTACTGCACGCTGAGCCGGATATCGTTCGGTGCGTCGATGGCGGCCAGGTACTCGGCCACGCTGATTTCGTCCAGGCAAGGGCGCGCGCCTGCTGCAGGCCGGTAACCGTTGGCCAGCTTGCGGGCCAACGCCACCGAGGCGCAGCTGGGTATTTCCGGGCCTTTCTCGCGTGCGGCGGTGAGCTGGATATTCAGGCGCAACGGCAGGTTGTTGTGGTCCACGCCATGGGCCTCGATGTACAGCGCGCTGAGACCGTTACCGAACCGTTCGCAGGCCGTGCCCAGCCGATGCAGGCGCCGCGCCCAGGGTAGCGGGTCGTTGATCAGCCCCATGCGCCGCGCCTGGGCCAGCAGCGCATTGGCCAGGGCGCCGGGCATCAGGCCGGGACCGGCCTTGAACACTAGCTCACGGGCGCCATAACGGGCGCCGAACAGGTCCATGTCCGGTACATCGACATTGGCCAGCCAGCGCCAGCCCAGCCCCGCTAAATGCCGGCGTTGCAAGCCCAGCCAGCCTGGCACCGCGTGGGGCTGGCCATTGCGGCGTTGCAGGATCGGCTGGCCAGCGTAAGCCAGGACGCCCTCGATGGTGGCCAGGCCGGGCATCTTCGAGGACGAGGAAATGCCGTGCTCGATCCGGTCGATGCGGCTGAAGCGCTGGCGGTGTTCATCCAGCAACGCCGCCGACAGGCTCGGCACCGAACTGCAGCCGCTGAGCACGGCGACCCCGGCCGCTTTGGCCTGGGCATCGAGCACATCAATACCGTTGACGAAGGTCCGGCAGTCGGCCAGGTCGCAGTAATGCACGCCCGCTTCGATGCACTGCTCGGCGACCCGGTAGGGCTGCCCCTGAAACGGCCCGCCGGTGTGGATCACCAGATTGATCTGCAACTGACGCAGCGCCTCGGCAAACCCTGCCCCCTGGGCGTCACCGCACCAGGTCTGCAGCGGGAATTGGCCTGCCAGCTTGTGCAAACGCGCCGCATCGCGCCCGGCCGCGAACAGCTCGATGCCCGGCGCACCGGACAGATGCCGACAGACGATAAAACCGAAATTGCCGTAGCCGCCGACAACCAGCACCCTGAATGACATGCGTGACTCCCTGTGAGGTTCGGGGGATTCTAGGCGTGCAGCAAAGGTGCAACAACCGCTCAGGCATGCTATTGCGATAGCGGTGTCAGTGTCAGGCATTGCGCCACGAGTCGCAGGTGCCTGGGCAAACAGGTGCGCCGCCTGCAGAGCTGCCGGCTACAAGTGGGTGCCGGGTGTTGAACGAAAAACAATCTGGAGTCATGACCATGCGAAAACCTGGGCCGCGCTGCGGCACGCCATTGTTGTATAGCGGTGAGCTGCAAGTGCGTCCTGAACTGGAAGCCGTCGCGAACCTGCTCAAGAGCCAGCCTTATACCGCCATACCCGGCTGGCGCGACGACGGCACCTGGGAGCTATGGACGGTCAAGGGTGACGGTCAGACTTCACCACGAATCATCAGCGGGCCAGATACGCCTTTCTCCAGCCGTGAAGCGGCACTGGAGGCCGGGGCCAGGTGGTGGGCTGCTCAGCAGGAGCATGAGGCATGAGCGGGTTTGCGGCGTGTGACTTGCGTGATGCAGGGCATGTGGTGGTGTTTACCGGCGCCGGGGTGTCTGCCGAAAGTGGCATTCCCACCTTTCGCGATGCCCTGACGGGGTTGTGGGCGCGCTATGACCCTGCTGCCCTGGCCACCGCCGAGGCCTTTGAGCGTGATCCGGCGCTGGTCTGGGGCTGGTACGAATGGCGCCGGGCCAAGGTCCTGAGCGCTGCGCCCAATGCCGCGCACCAAGCAATTGCCGAACTGGCGCAGCGAGTACCGAAGCTTACGGTAGTGACCCAGAACGTCGACGACCTGCACGAGCGTGCCGGCAGCCAGGATGTGCTGCACCTGCATGGTAGCTTGCATGCGTCGCGCTGTTTCGACTGCGCACAGCCCCATGAACTGCCCTTGCTGGTGCCTGAGCATCCGGAAGCGGGACAACGCATCGAACCGCCGCTGTGTCGCCACTGTCATGGGATGGTTCGGCCCGGTGTGGTCTGGTTTGGCGAGTCGCTGCCCGAACTGGCCTGGGAGCGTGCGCTGGAGGCGGCACGCAGCTGCGACCTGCTGCTATCGGTCGGGACCTCCGGCCTGGTGCAGCCGGCCGCAGAAATTCCGCGTATCGCCTTGCGTCACGGGGCGCAGGTGGTGCACATCAATCTGCAACCCGAACCGGTCAACGGCATACGGGAATACACACTGGCCGGCAGAGCGGCGCAGGTGTTGCCGACGCTGCTGGCGCAAGTGTCGGGGCAGTGAGCCCGCAGCGGCTCAGGTCATGAACACGCCAAGCCCCACCTTCAGCGCCTGAGCATTGTTGCCCAGGGTGGTGGCCGAGTCGTGGATCTCGGTCACGCCCTGATGCGTCTGTTCGAAGGTTTCATGCATGCCGCCCAGGCGGCCGGCGATGTCGGTCACCGCGTGCTGGATTTCTTCGCTGCTGGCCAGGGCGCGGTCCATGGTGTCGCTGACCTGGCCCATTTGTTTGACCAGCCCGTCGATCACATCCAGGGTACCGTCCGAGGCGGTGGCAAGGTTGCGCGACTGTTCGGCCGCGCTGCCCATGCGCTGGGCGGTCTGGCGGATACCCTGGGTTACAGCGCTGATCACTTGCTGGGCGTCGGTCAGCACGCTCTGGGTCTGGCCGGCCAGCTTGCGCACTTCATCGGCCACCACCGCAAAGCCGCGCCCGGCTTCACCGGCACGCGCAGCTTCGATGGCGGCGTTGAGTGCCAGCAGGTTGGTCTGGTCAGAAATCCCGGCAATCATCTGCAGCACCTGACCGATCTGTTCGGCCTCGCTGCTCAGGCGGTTCAGGTCACCGGCCAGTTCTATATTGGCCGAGGTGCTGTGGTGCACATCGCCGATCAGGCTTTTGAGGTCTTGATGGGTGCGGGTCAGTTCGCTGGTGGCGCATTCCAGGTAACCGCGCACCGTGCCGGCCAGATTGGACGACTGCTCGGCCGACTGACGAATCGACTGGCCGTGCTGGTTGATATCGGCCAGTTGGCCACCGGCTTGCTGGATGCGCCTCGCAATGTCTTCTGCCAGCAACAGAAAGGTCGCGGCCAGCCGCTGGTTGTTGTCAGCCATGCCCGAGGCGCTGCCCAGGGTCTGGCGCACGTCCTGCAACAGGCTCGACAGGCGTTTGCCCATCTGGCCCATTTCATCGCCGGTGATGACGGTCACGGTGGTCGACAGGTCGCGTTTGTCAGCAATATGGTTGAGCTGGCCGGTCAGGTGGTGAATGCCCTGCACCAGCATCCGCGCCGCCAGCCACGACAGCAGCAAACCGATACCGAAGGTGGCGGCGCCGATCAGCAACAGGCTGTACAGGCTGGCGCGGATAGCCTGTTGCAGGGCGGTCAGGGTGACATCCACACCGACCACATAGGCCTGACCGCTGGCGGTGCGCAGTGGCAGGAAGATCGAGCGGAAACTGCCATAGCTGTCGGTGTACTCATCAAACTGCGCTTGCCCGCTGCGCGCCGCCTCCAGCACTGCCGGGCTGGCATCGGTGTAATGCTGCAGGTGTTTGGAATAGCTGTTATTGGCAATGTCGGCAGCGCTGGAGCCGTCGGCCAGGTAATACACCTGGCCCTGTGCATCGACCATCATGCTGTAGGCATACTTGAGATCCACATCCCCGGCGTACTCGCCCAGGTTGCGCACCTGGCTGAGGTACTCGCCTTCCTTGAGGCCATCGGCCTTGCGCGCGCGGTCAAGGTAGTTGTCGCCCAGCACTCGCGGCACCGCATAAGCTGCGGTGCGCAGGCGATTGTCGATCTGCTGGCGGATGTCCTGAGTCTTGGCGTATTGGGCGTAGCTGATGAACGACACCACACTGATCAGGTTGACCACGGTCAACACTAGCAGCAGCTTGGTTTGCAAACTGAAATTACGCAAAGGCATAGTGCAGCATCCAGGCTGAATTATTTTCTGTAGCCAGTGTCTCGAACAGAAGTGCGAAAACTTTAGTGGCATTTTGCCAAGATTAACGGCGGCGCCGCGTTACGAGTTGATCCAGATCAAGCGATGTTCGCAGAACTCCCGTCAGCAACGAGCCGAAAGCCCCAGCCTGAACCTGTTGCGGCTTGGCTGGGCAGCACCGGGCGCTGTGCGCAAAGAAACGTTTGGTTACTTGTCTGCCTGCCGCTCGCGCTGCGAAGCCAGCGCGTTTTTCAAGGCAATCTCCGCGTATTCCATGAAGACCCTGGCCAGTTGTTTCAGGGCGACTTCCTCAGCCTCGCTGCCGGCCACGAAGTTGAAATCGATTGGGCGCTTGCTGTACTCGGGCAGCTGTTCCCAGTCTTTCATTAAATAGCAGCAGAGCGCGCTGACCATTTCGGCACGCACATGGGCCTGTTCATTTGTGGTGCAAGTTTCGAGCGCCGAGCTTGACGGGGAATCGGGGGACAATAATGAAAAAAGATGGGCCGTTAGTTGCGTTTTCAAGTCCTTGGTGATCATGAGCGAGTTGCTTCCTGCTGGGGGCGGTACTAAAACTGAGAGGATAAATTTTAGGTGTGACTGCTATAGCGTGTAGTGCTATTGCATGCATTCAAGCGAAAACCCTTTCTTTTGTAAAGGGGCACGCCATGGAGCTGAGCAAAGCCGTCGGTGCTGCGCTGAAAGAAGTTCGAGAGTCCAAAGGACTGACCCAGGAAGATTTTGTCGGGGTCAGCGGCCGGACCTACCTTTCTGAAATCGAACGGGGCTTGAAAAGCCCCACGCTGGAGAAGCTCGATCAACTGGCAGCGAGGATGGGCGTCCATCCGCTGGAACTGTTGGTCGTGTGCTACGCAAAGCGCGGTGCGCTCAGCCAGGAGGAGGTGGTCAAGCTTCTTCTGGAAAGGCTAAACGTCCGTATGGGAAAGATAACGTGAAGCAGGCTTTATAGCTCGATGGTAAGGAAGTTATGAAATCCGCACTTGTTAGTTGATGAGTGGGTCAGTTTTTTCAGCATGTTCGATCGGGCGCGTTCAGCAAGCACTGAAGTAAATGAATCTTGCGACCCGATTTTCCAGAGCACTGGCAGCGGGTCCAATCACTTTTTCTGCAAGCCTGATACAAGCTGGCGGCAATGCGCCCAGGCAGCGCCTTATCATAGACTTCGCTATCAATCAGATGATCGACTTCCTTAAGGGCCGGGCCACGGCGCCGCAGAGCTGCGCCAGCGCCTCGGAGGTCGTCAGGTACGCATGGTTGTCGAGATCCATTGTGTGCTCCAGATTCAGGTGTGCTGATGCACCAGACGATAGCGATGCCCGGTCATGGCCGATAGCTCGTCCAGCAACTGATCATTGATCGGCCAGTTCCAGAACCGAAGTAGACCGGGACATTGCATGCGTTCTAGCCGGCGCTCCCGATCCGGAATTCAATACATAGCGGATTGAGTGGGGCCGGATAATCGCTTGGCTGGGCCTCAGCAATTTGTGAGCGGCTTTAGCCGCAAGGCTGTTCACTTAAGCACGTATGCCCCCGGTGGGAGCAGCCGGCCGGCGCTCCGGTTGCTCGCGAAGACGCCAGCACATTCGCAGCAGTTGCTGTGACTTTACCGGCCTCTTCGCTACCAAGGTAGCTCCCACCGCGGGCATCCAGTACCTTGGTGAACACTGTTGCAGCTACAGCTGCTCGCGGATCTCGGCCGCAGTCTTGCCTCTGGCCTCCACAGTCGCGCCAGGTGCCTGAATCCGGGCAATCTCCACGTCGGTCAGGCCAAGGCTGCGCAGTTCCTCGCACCATCGCTGCAGACGCTCCGGGGCTGTATGCCGGGCATTGGGGCCTTTGGCTCGCAGACACGCACGACACATATCATCAGGGAAAGGCCGGGCAACCCAGGTGCCGGGGCGCCGGTATTCAAACAGCCCGCAATCGCAGCGGCACAGCCAGACCGTGGCCTTGCCGGAATGGCTGCGACGATACCAGGCAATGGCCGTCACCTTGCCGCGACGCTTGCCGGTATGATCAATGGCGCTGGCGGGGCGGGGTGGAACTTGTCAATGGAGATGTCGAAGCGTGGATCTGCCTGAAAAAATGAAAGCCATTCGCGCCCGGGAGGGCCTGACGCAGGGTGAGTTTTGTGAGGTTGTTGGCATCAGTATCAGTAGCTGGAAAAAGTACGAAGCTGCGATCACTGAGATGGGGCTGCAGCCTTTCCTGAAAGTCGCCAATCATGAGCGGTTCAGGAAATATGCGTTGTGGCTTACCACGGGGGACGTGGCGCCTGAGTGTGGACAGGTGAGTCCTTTTTAATTTGGTGGCTCATCAATGCGCGACGCACTGCGTCGCGAATTGGATTGCCTTGAGCGTTCGGGATCGGCCAAAACACGGAGGCTTGGCCGGGCCTGCGGTTACTTTCCCATTACCTCAAGCAACGACCCTTGCGCGAGACCGGTCCGCTTCATACCCTGACAGCCTCAACGGCGCGCAAGGAGCCACGCTACTGACCGCATCGAGCTTGCAAATTTGTTCATGTGTGAGGTTCACAGACAATGCGCCCAGGTTGTCGGTAAGTTGCTGCCTGGAGCGCGGCCCGATGATTGGAATCGACCCGTGGGTGCCAGCCCATGCAATCGCAACCTGGCCAGCACTGACGCCGATTTCACCTGCAATCTCCAGAACTGTATCCAGGATCAAGCTGCGCTGAGGGGAGTTTTCAGCTTGAAATACTTTGCCACCGAAACCTTCGGCACGACCCTTTTCGCCTTGTCGATATTTACCGGTCAGCATGCCTCCGCCTAACGGCGACCACGTCACGATGCCAAGGCCCAGAGCATATGAAGCCTGGAACAGATCAGCTTCGGGCTCACGGTGGACCAGGCTGTGCTCGAATTGAGCCGCTGCAATAGGCAACGCATGGGTGAGCTCGGCTAACGTGACGGCTCGGGAAAGTCGCCACGCCGGAAAGTTGGACAGGCCCGCGTACAGAATCTTCCCTGCGCGTGCCAAATCCTCGAAGCCTCTGACAATTTCTTCCACCGGAGTTACACCGTCTGGGTGATGGGCCCAGTAAATGTCGATCCGGTCTGTTTTAAGACGTCTCAGGCTCGCTTCTGCCGAGCTCACCAAAGCACGACGGCTGTTACCTGTCGCAAGCCTGTTAGGGCTGGCTGCCGCACCGTTGGTGAATTTCGTGGCTAGCACGAAGTCGTCGCGTCGCCCCTCAAGCAGCGTTGCGAGCAACTCCTCGGACTGGCCAAATTGATAGATATCTGCGGTGTCGATGAAGTTGCCACCGGCCTCTGCGTAAGCGTTGAAGATCGCCGCACTGGAGTCGGGGTCTGCGCCATAGCCCCAGCCAGTACCGAAGTTACCTGTGCCGAGTGCGAGTTCTGAGACACGCAGCCCTGTATTGCCGAACGTTTGGTAGTTCATAGTTATCTCCACATGGGATGTTGATGCACTTGAGTCCACGAACGCTGCGGCTGCCGCTGCCGGTAAAAAGCTTCATCTGGCATTCCCACGACTGAGCCCGATGTTTCGATGTTTCTACGGCCCATTTCTGGATCCTCGCCCACTCCGGGTTACGCAAGGTTAATCACGACTTTTCCCTTGACTCTTCCCTGTTCGACATACGTGAGTGCGTCAGCGATCGATGTAAATGGGTAGACTTTGTCGATAACCGGTTTGATGGCGCCCGATTCAACCAGCGACGTGATTTCTTTCAGTTGAGTGCCATTGGCGCGCATGAAAACGAATGAATATTTGACCCCGGCTGCGTGTGAAATTTTCCGGATCCTGAAACTAAGCAAGCGCAGGATCTGTTTGATCGGCCAAGACAAGCCTTGTGCATCGCCAAACTCAGGGGGTGGTGGCCCGGAGATCGATACGAGCAGACCTCCCGGCTTGAGGCAATTCACCGACTTTTTGAGAACAACCGGATCCAGGCTGTTAACTACAACGTCATAGTCATTCAGGGCGGTCTCGAAATCCTGCTTTTTGTAGTCAATAACGATGTCAGCCCCGAGTGCTTTTACCCACTCAACATTCGGCGTGCTTGTCGTCGTGGCAACGAAAGCACCCAGATGCCTGGCAAGCTGAATGGCAACGCTACCTACGCCTCCAGACCCTGCATGGATGAGCACCTTTTGGCCTTTCTTCAATTGGGCAGTTTCAACCAGCACTTGCCATGCCGTCAGCGCAACTAGAGGCAATGACGCCGCTTGCTCCATACTGATGTTGCGAGGTTTCAGAGCTAACGAGTCCTGGTCGACAGAAATAAGCTCGGCAAATGTCCCGATTCGATCTTGCGCAGGCCGTGCATAGACTTCGTCGCCAGGTTTGAACTGGCGAACACCAGGCCCAACACGAACCACAACGCCAGCCAAATCATTGCCCAATATCAGAGGGAATGTGTAGGGAAGAATCTGTTTGAATTCCCCTGATCTGATCTTGGCGTCCAGAGGATTTATGCTGGTGGCCTTTATTTGCACCATAACGTCGTTGGCGCCTACTTTTGGCTCCGGTAACTCACCGATACTGCCACTGCGCTTGCCGTATTGCTTGATAAAAAAAGCCTTCATGATTATTCAACCCTTAGTGGCAGAAAGCGGCGCGCCGGCCAGTGGCACCAACGCGTCTTGAGGTGCTTGCTCAGGCGTCCAAGAGAGATTGTTGTTGGCTTCAGTGATCATTTGCGCAGCGTGTCCAATCGAGAGTCAGATTGGCAAGAGGGGACAATGCGCAGCAAACGCTCGGTCTTTAGAGCAACATATGAACGTTTGCTGCATGACAATCGCACCTCAGTTTTTGTAGCGTTCGGCGACTGCGGATTGGCGGATATCTGACAGTAAGCCTTGGCGGGCAGCCTGTAGGGCATCCCAACGAGCGCCTTCTTGCAGAGGTGGAATGGTCACCGGTTCGCGGCGATCAAAACCAACCAGTGCGGCATCGACCAGGTCTGCGACTTCCATTATTTCGCTGATGGTATTGATGTCGTAGCCTCCACGTTCCCAGATCTCTGTACGGGTCGCGGCTGGCAGTACGGCCTGGACGTACACACCTTTGGGTGAGAGTTCGAGGTTCAGCCCTTGCGAGAGACACAGCACAAACGCCTTGGTCGCACCGTAGACCGCCATCCCATATTCCGGTGCCAGCCCGACGACCGAGCTAATGTTGATAATCGCACCACTACCGGCTTGCGCGAGCCGAGGGGCGATAGCGCTGGAGAGTCGGACCAGTGCGGTCGTGTTGAGGGCGACCAGATTGGCAATGCTGTCGGTGGATTGATCAACGAAGCTGCCGGATTGGGCCGCTCCCGCGTTATTCACAAGAATCCCGATGCGAGCGTCTTCACGCAGACGCGTTTCTACGGTTGCCAGTTCGCTGGTTTGAGTCAGGTCAGCCTGAACCACGTCAACCACAACGCTGTATTTCTCACGCAGACGGGCCGACAGTGCGTCTAATCGGCTTTTGTCGCGGGCAACCAGTACCAGGTTGTGCCCGCGCTGGGCAAAGCGCTCGGCGTAAGTTGCGCCAATGCCTGTAGAGGCGCCAGTAATAAGTACGGTTTCAGAGATGCTCATAAATAGATGCTCTTGAATGGACGTCGATTAACGATTCAGTGTTTGAGGTTGTTCAGTTGTGCGCATCGCGGGATTCTGCAAGCGTCGGGTAGTCGATGTAGCCGGCTGCACCTCCGCCATACAGAGTGGCAGGGTCGAATGCGGACAAAGCGGCATCAGTCTTGAGTCGCTCTACCAAATCCGGGTTGCCAATAAACGGACGTCCGAAGGCGATCAGATCGGCCTTGTCATCGTTGAGTCGGGAAGTCGCCAGGTTAATGTCATAGCCGTTGTTGGCGATGTAGGTATTTTTGAAGCGCTGGCGCAGGGAGCCAAAATCAAAGGGGGCGACGTCACGGGGGCCGCCAGTCGCACCTTCGACCACGTGCAGGTAAACCAGGCTTCGGGCGTTGAGTTGGTCAACGAGGTAGTCGAACTGAGCTTGCGGATCGCTGCTTGAAACGCCATTGGCAGGTGACACTGGAGAGATACGAATTCCGGTTCGTTCAGCACCGATCTCGCTGAGCACGGCATCAGTGACTTCGAGCAGCAGGCGTGCACGGTTTTCAACCGAGCCACCGTAGGCGTCAGTACGAACATTGGCGCCATCTTTCAGGAACTGATCCAGCAAATAGCCGTTGGCGCCGTGGATCTCTACGCCGTCAAACCCCGCAGTGATGGCGTTTTTTGCCGCTTGGCGAAAGTCATTAACGATCCCGGGCAACTCTTCGATATCCAGGGCCCGAGGGACTGAGGCATCGGCGAAGCCGTTGTTGACGAAGACTTTCGTCGAGGCTTGAAGGGCAGAAGGCGCTACTGGCGCTGCACCGTTTTGCTGAAGATCAACATGAGAAACGCGCCCTACATGCCACAACTGCAGGAAAATGCGTCCTCCTTCGGCGTGAACTGCTTCGGTCACAGCGCGCCATCCCTCTATCTGCGCCGCTGTATAGATACCGGGCGTATCTTGATAGCCCTGTCCTTGCTGTGAGATCTGAGTGGCCTCAGCAATCAGCAGGCCTGCAGACGCTCGTTGCGCGTAGTAGGTTGCAGTGAGCTGCTGCGGCACAAAACCCGCCCCAGCGCGGTTTCGCGTCAGCGGCGCCATGACGAGTCTGTTGGAAAGCGTCAGTGAGCCAAGGGTGTAGGGCTCAAACAAGGTCTTGTCGTTCATATTGATTCCATACTCGTTGATCAAGGACCGCCATCTGCGCCCAGGAGGCAAAGATATGCTGCTGGCTTTTATGATGTCGATCGTAATCAAAAGTGTCAACTGTTTTGATTATGATCGACATCAGAGTATAGTGCGGCCTATGTTTGCCAGGCTCAGGAGTGCGCAATGAAGATCACCAAGACGCAATCACTCGCCAACCGGGCTCGCATTGTGGATACGGCTTCAGAGCTGTTTCGTGAGCGTGGATACGATGGGGTCGGTGTGACGGAGCTGATGGCCACTGCTGGCTTTACTCAGGGGGGCTTTTATAAGCACTTCGGTTCCAAGGCTGATCTGATGGCTGAAGCCGCTGAAAATAGCCTTTCGCAATCGCTTGACCGTACCCGCGACCTTGATGTTGCAGGTTTCGTAAACAGGTACGTTTCTCGGGGGCATCGAGACGGACGGGGTGAGGGCTGTACGATGGCAGCGCTGTGCGGTGACGCGGCTCGCCAATCAGAGCAATTGAAGGCGACCTTTGCCGTTGGCGTTGAAAAGATGCTGGCAGCGCTTGAGGAAAAATTTCAGGCAGGTCTGGATGCGCCGCAGCAGGACGCCAGGGCGAGAATGATCGACCTGCTGGCCCATGCAGTCGGTGCGGTCATCCTGTCTCGGGCGTGTCCGGATGACTCGGCTCTCGCGGATGAAATACTGGAAACTTGCCGTGCCGACATAATTGCATCTTTGCCAGCGAATAAACAAAGTGGCGTCTGAGCATTGCCCACGTCCTCGCTGATTCGCTTGAAGGTGCAGCCGCACGGGCAGTCGCTACTGGCCGGGTCGTGATGGATCTGGGTGTGGAAACTTTGCCGGCGCTGTTGAGTGCGGTGTCTGCATGTGCTGGGTCTAGGGGCTGATGACGTTTCATCACAACCGCGCCGAGGTCTGTTTTGTCGGCCTGCATAGGCTTCAGTCTGTTGAAGTGTGTGTGACAAAACAGCCACGGCCCTGCGGGTTGCGCCCCAAATCGCGCCATGCGTCGTTGAAGGACTTGAAAAGGGAGCGACCATTTCCTGCGTCCTTCGCCTCGCCTGACACGATTTGGCGCTGCAACGCGGCCTGCGCTGAAACGTCAACAGCCCCTAGTGCAATAACGCTTTGCGGCAAAAAAACAAAACCCCCGGTCGCCAACGCGAACCGGGGGTTTGGTCATTGCATCAAGCCGCGTGTCACTCCACGGGGCTGAACATCAAACGTTAAAGCGGAAGTGCAGCACGTCACCGTCTTTAACGATGTAATCCTTGCCTTCCAGGCGCCATTTGCCAGCCTCTTTAGCCCCAGCCTCACCCTTGAACTGAATGAAGTCGGCATACGCCACGCACTCGGCGCGAATGAAGCCTTTCTCGAAGTCGGTGTGAATCACACCGGCCGCCTGCGGCGCAGTAGCGCCGACCCGCACGGTCCAGGCACGTACTTCTTCCACGCCGGCGGTGAAGTAGGTCTGCAGGTTCAGCAGCTCGTAACCGGCACGGATGACGCGGTTCAGGCCAGGTTCTTCCAGGCCCAGGGCTTCGAGGAATTCGTCCTTCTCTTCGCCTTCGTCCAGCTCGGCGATTTCGGCTTCGATCTTGTTGCACACCGGCACCACTACCGCGCCTTCTTCTTCGGCGATGGCTTTGACGACGTCGAGAAACGGGTTGTTCTCGAAGCCGTCTTCAGCGACGTTGGCGATGTACATGACCGGCTTGCTGGTCAGCAGGTGGAAGCCACGGATCACGGCTTTCTCGTCGCTGCTCATGTTCTTCATCAGGCTGCGCGCTGGCTTGCCTTCGGTGAAGTGGGCGATGAGTTGTTCCAGCAGGGCCTTCTGGGCCACGGCGTCTTTGTCGCCGCCTTTGGCGTTGCGGGCAACTTTCTGGACCTGCTTCTCGCAGCTGTCGAGGTCAGCGAAGATCAGTTCCAGGTCGATGATTTCGATGTCACGCTTGGGGTCGACGCTGTTGGCAACGTGAATCACGTTCTCGTCTTCGAAGCAGCGCACCACATGGGCGATGGCGTCGGTTTCACGGATGTTGGCCAGGAACTTGTTGCCCAGGCCTTCGCCTTTCGAGGCACCGGCTACCAGACCTGCGATGTCGACGAATTCCATGGTGGTCGGCAGGATGCGCTTGGGGTTGACGATGGCTGCCAGGGCCGCCAGGCGCGCGTCGGGCATTGGTACGATGCCGCTGTTCGGCTCGATGGTGCAGAAGGGAAAGTTCTCTGCCGCGATGCCCGACTTGGTCAGGGCGTTGAACAGGGTGGACTTGCCGACGTTAGGCAGGCCGACGATGCCGCAATTGAATCCCATGGTGTTCCCCTCAGTTATTTGGGGGAGGCTCTAAAAACTACCTGCGTTGTCATCGCTGCGTTAAAACAGGCTCACAATGCTCATTGACCGTCAGTCAACTGCGCTTGTTCGCCTGTTTTTGCCTTGCGCTGACTGCCTCGCCTACGTTTTTAGAGACTCCCCCTGTCAGGCCTTTTGGCTGTGCAGGGTACGCATCGCACGGCTCCAGTCGCCGGCAAGGATATCCGGCAGCACGCCGAGGGCAAAGTCGATACTGGCGTCGAGCTTTTCCTGTTCGGCGCGTGGCGCGCGACCCAGGACAAACCCTGACACCTTGCTGGCATCCCCTGGGTGGCCAATGCCGAGCCGCAGGCGATGAAATGTGTTCTGGTTGGCCATTTGCGCAATGATGTCGCGCAGGCCGTTGTGGCCGCCATGACCGCCGCCCGTCTTGAGTTTGGCGACGCCCGGCGGCAAGTCGAGTTCGTCGTGGGCCACCAGGATCTCGTCGATACCGATACGGTAGAAGCCGGCGAGTGCCGCCACGGCCTGGCCGCTGCGGTTCATGTAGGTGGTGGGAATCAACAGACGAACGTCCTGACCCTGATGCGTGAAGCGTCCGGTCAGGCCAAAGAATTTGCGCTCGGCGACGAGATTGACCCGTTGCGCCTGAGCAATACGCTCGACGAAAAAAGCCCCTGCGTTATGCCGGGTCTGTTCGTATTCGGCGCCTGGATTTCCCAGGCCAACGATCAGTTTTACGGTCACTGCAGGGGCTTCCTTCTTACAGCTGTGGATAACATCGCCGCTCTAAGGCGGCTGTGGACAAAACGGGCTCATTTACCGGTGTAAACGCTGTTTTATCACGATGCTATCTGAACAACTGCGCGTTACCGGGTAACGGGTAGCTCTTAAAACTGGCTGCTTCGCCGACGTTTTTAGAGGCACCCTAATGAAATTACTCGGCAGCAGGTTCTTCTTCAGCAGCTACACGTGGCGCGTGGACGTTGGCGATAGCCAGGTCGGTGCCGTGTGCCAGTGCTACGAACTCAACGCCTTTAGGTGCTTTGAGGTCGGACAGGTGGATAGTGGTGCCGATTTCGGCGTTACCCAGGTCAACTTCGATGAACTCAGGCAGGTCTTTCGGCAGAACGCTCACTTCCAGCTCAGTGGTAGTGTGCGAGATTTCGCCGCCTTTCTTGATCGGAGCTTCTTCGTTGATGAAGTGAACCGGTACTTTAGCGGTCAGTTTTTGACCAGCTACAACGCGAACGAAGTCAGCGTGCAGTACGTGACCCTTGGCTGGGTGACGTTGCAGGGCCTTGATGACCACGTCTTGTTTCTGGCCGCCAACGTTCAGGGCGATAACGTGAGCGTAGGACGCTTCGTTTTCCAGCAGTTTGGCCAGTTCTTTAGCCAGGATGCTGATCGACTCAGGGGCTTTGTCGCCACCGTAGACAACAGCTGGAACCAGGCTGGCGATACGACGCAGGCGGCGGCTCGCACCTTTCCCCAGGTCGGAACGCGCTTCAGCATTCAGATTGAAATCAGTCATTTTGGATCTCCAAAGTAGCCAATCATCCTGACGTTTGCGACCAGCGTCAGGCGATATGGGCAAAAAAGCCCCGCCTTGGCCAGATGACCAGGGCGGGGCGCTTTTCGTCGACGAGATGCACGCTGAAAGCTGTTGGCTCTTAGCGGAACATCGCGCTGATCGATTCTTCATTGCTGATGCGGCGAACCGCTTCAGCTACCACCGGCGCGATATCCAGTTGACGGATACGGCTGCAGGCTTGTGCTGCGGCAGACAACGGGATGGTGTTGGTCACCACCAGTTCGTCGAGCACGGAATTTTCAATGTTTTCGATGGCCCGACCCGACAGCACAGGGTGTGTGCAGTAGGCGAATACCTTGGCCGCGCCGTGCTCTTTCAGAGCTTTGGCTGCATGGCACAGGGTACCGGCAGTATCGACCATGTCGTCGACGAGGATGCAGGTGCGTCCTTCAACGTCGCCAATGATATGCATCACTTCAGAGTGATTGGCTTTCTCACGGCGTTTGTCGATGATGCCGAGATCGACACCCAGCGACTTGGCAACAGCACGTGCACGCACGACGCCGCCGATGTCCGGGGAAACGATCATCAGGTTTTCGAAGCGCTGGTCTTCGATATCGTCCACCAGAACTGGCGAACCGTAGATGTTATCTACCGGAATATCGAAGAAGCCCTGGATCTGGTCAGCATGCAGGTCAACGGTCAGAACGCGGTCGATACCCACAACGGTGAGCATGTCGGCGACGACCTTGGCACTGATTGCCACACGTGCGGAACGCGGACGGCGATCCTGGCGGGCATAACCAAAGTAGGGGATCACAGCAGTGATTCGCGATGCTGAGGAGCGGCGGAAGGCATCAGCCATCACGACGAGTTCCATCAGGTTATCGTTGGTCGGAGCGCAAGTCGGCTGAATAATGAAAACGTCTTTACCGCGAACGTTTTCATTGATCTCAGTGCTGATCTCGCCGTCGGAGAATTTACCGACAGAGACGTCACCGAGAGGGATATGCAGCTGACGTACAACACGCCGAGCCAGATCGGGGTTGGCATTCCCCGTAAAGACCATCATCTTGGACACGCGCAGTACCTGGAGGCTGTGAGTAACCTGGATGAGATAGGAAAATGGCAGGGGCGGCTGGATTCGAACCAACGCATGGCAGGATCAAAACCTGCTGCCTTACCGCTTGGCGACGCCCCTGTAGTGGTGGTGCTCTCGAGTGCCTGGCACTCTGTTCCTCTAAAGACCCTGTAGCTTGCGGTGCAACATCGAAACGTTGCTGCCTTTGGCTACAAATCCTGTAAGGGGATCTGAAAGAAGGGCCGAGACTTTATCAGCTTCAGCTTTGTTTGGGAAGGCCCCAAACACGCAACCTCCAGTTCCAGTCAGTTTGGCTTCGGTGTATTTACCTAGCCATTTCAAGGCGTTATGTACTTCTGGATAACGTCTTTCAACCACTGCCTGACAGTCATTTCGACCGTTTCCCTCGGGAACGGGGCGCACTTTAATGGGCTTGGAATCACGTGTCAACAATGGATCGGAAAATATTTCTACTGTACTTACAGAGACTTGTGGCACAACCACCAGATACCAAGGCTCGTCGGGTTCCACGGGGGTGAGGATTTCACCCACGCCTTCGGCAAATGCCGCGTGACCACGGACGAACACCGGCACGTCGGCGCCCAGGCTCAGGCCCAGTTTTGCCAGCGCGTCATGGTCCAGGCCCAGTTGCCAGAGGTGGTTCAAGGCGAGCAGGGTGGTGGCGGCGTCGGAGCTGCCGCCGCCGATGCCGCCGCCCATGGGCAAGCGCTTCTCCAGCCAGATGTCGATGCCCAGCGGGCAACCGGACTGCGCTTGCAGGGCGCGGGCGGCGCGCACGATCAGATTGCTGTCGTGAGGCACGCCGGGAATTTCGGTGTTGAGGATGATCTGGCCGTCATCGCGCAGCGCATAACCCAGCTCGTCACCGTAGTCGACGAACTGAAACAGGGTCTGCAACTGGTGGTAGCCGTCGGCGCGGCGGCCGAGAATGTGCAGCATCAGGTTGAGCTTGGCCGGGGCGGGCAGCCACAGTGGTGCGTCAGTCATTGGTTTACTGCCCCAGCTTGCGTGGTTGCCAGTCTTTGATTACCAGGGTCACGTCCAGATCCTGGCCGTGCAGCTTGACCCGCTCGGGCAGCCAGAAGCCGTTCTGCTCGATGTAGCTGAGGTACTCGACCTGCCAGCCGTCTTGTTCGAGGCTGGCCAGTCGGCTGTCGTCATCCAGGGTCAGACGGCTCTTGGTCTCCGGTGCTGGCAGGCCGCGCACCCACCAGACCAGATGCGAGACTGGCAGTTTCCAGCCCAGTTGCTCCTCCAGCAGGCCTTCCGGGGTGGTCGCTTCGAAGCGCCCCTGGTTGGCAACTTCCAGGGCTACGCTGCCAGGGCGGCCGGTCAGACGAGCCGCGCCGCGACCCAGCGGGCCGGACAGGCGGATATCGTAGTAATCCTGGCGTTGCAGCCAGAACAGCGTGCCGCTGCCCGAATCTTTAGGCGCGCGAATGCCGACCTTGCCGTTGATCTGCCAGCCATCGAGGGTGCTGAGCTGTTGTTTATGCAATCCCCACTGCTGGGAGTTGCCTTTGCCTTGCAGGGCTTCGCGCGAGCCAATGCCGGCGCAGCCGGCGAGCAGGGCGATGAAACTGAATACGATGAGATTGCGTAAAAACATAGTCATCTCTGGGTTATGAGATTGATCTGGAGCGACTGGCCGGCGTTCGGTTCCAACCGTGATGTAGCTTGATTCGACGGTAGGAACTCGTCTATCGCCCCGGTGCCGCGCTGTCGCGTAGCAAACACGGGGCCTCGTAGGAGCAGCTTTAGCTGCGAAGCCTTTCGCGGCTAAAGCCGCTCCTACGAGGTTCACCTCAGCCTTGGGTTCAGAGTTTTTCGGAGCCGGTCAGGCGTTGCACGGTGCTGCGCAAAACCGGGCTGTCGGGTTGCTCTTCAAAGGCTTTGGCCCAAACCTGGCGCGCCTCGCGCTCTTTGCCCCGCGCCCAAAGCACTTCGCCCAGGTGGGCGGCGACTTCATGGTCGGGGAAGCGCTCCAGTGCCAGGCGCAGCAGGCGCTCGGCTTCTTCGAGGTTGCCGAGGCGGAAGTTCACCCAGCCGAGGCTGTCGAGCACGGCCGGGTCATCAGGGTTGATGATGTGGGCTTTTTCGATCAGAGCCTTGGCTTCTTCATAGCGGGTAGTGCGATCGGCCAGGGTGTAGCCCAGCGCATTGAGCGCCATGGCGTTTTCCGGGTCGCGCTTGAGGATGGCCCGCAGGTCGGTTTCAAGCTGCGCCAGATTGTCGCGTTTTTCCGCGAGCATGGCCCGGGTATACAGCAGGTTCATGTCGTCCGGGAACTGTTTCAGTGCGCTGTTGAGCACCTGCCAGCCACGCTCGGGATGATTGTTGGCGGTCTGGGTCTCGGCCTCGATCAGGTACAGCTGGATGGCGTAGTCCGGCTGGTTGTCGCGCGCTTCTTTCAGGCGCCGCGAGGCCTCGGCAGCGTTGCCATTGCTGATCAGGATATCGGCCTGGCGCAACTGCGCCGGCAGAAACTCCTGGCTCGGCCCTACCTGCGCATATTCATCCAGGGCACTTTGCGGGTCGTCACGCTCTTCAAAGATACGCCCCAGGTTCAGGTGCGCGGTGTCGACATGGGCGTCGCGGGCGACCAGTTCTTCGAGATAACCGGCGGCTTCGTCCCAGGCCTTGGCTTCCAGACACACCAGTGCCAGCGACAGGCGCAGGTCATCGTCGTCAGGGTATTGCTGCAACAGGTTGGCGAACTGCGCCTTGGCGTCGGTCATGCGGTCCTGTTCGACCAGCATGCGCGCGTAGGTCAGGCGCAGGCGCTTCTCGTCGGGGTATTTCTTGAGGCTTTTTTC
Organism: Pseudomonas sp. 21LCFQ010; assembly: GCF_024129905.1. Taxonomy (NCBI): domain Bacteria; kingdom Pseudomonadati; phylum Pseudomonadota; class Gammaproteobacteria; order Pseudomonadales; family Pseudomonadaceae; genus Pseudomonas; species Pseudomonas sp. 21LCFQ010. Next base: position 277,438 of record NZ_JAMYDZ010000002.1, read on the forward strand.
CAGGATCGATAAGCCTTCCTTGCCGCGCCCCAGGCTTTGCAGCAGGCGGGTACGCAACAGGATCGGGGCAATCTCGCCGTCTTTGGGCGGGTTGTCTTCAAGCAGCTTGAGCGACTGTTCAGAGTCGCCGTTCTGCTGCAGCAGCAGGGCCTTGCCGAACACCAGTTGGCCATTGTTGGGGTATTTGGCCAGCAGCCGGTCGAAGCTCTTGATCAGTGCATTGCGAGTGTCGGAGTCGGTTTCGGCGGCCGCCAGCGCAAGGAAATCAAAATGCGTGTCGCCCTGCCCCTGCAGAACCCGCTCCATATAACGCATCGAGTCGTCGTAACGACCGGCGCGGGCCAGCTGAATGGCGGCTGCGCGTTGCGACTCGAGATTTTCCGGGTTATTGCGCGCCCAGATCAGTGCGGTGTCCAGCGCCGCGTCATCGGCACCGACGTATTCTGCGATACGAAAGGCGCGTTCGGAGACGGCCGGATCCTGGGTGGTCGCCGCCTGAGACACGTAGTTGTCCAGGGCAATATCGAAGCGATTGCGTTGCCCAGCCAGTTCGGCCACCAGCAGGCTGTACATCGTCTCCTGGGTGAACGAGCCGTACACCACCGGCTTTTCAGCCGGTGCCGGGGTCGGTTCTTTCTGGGCCTGCGCCGAAGGTGTGTCGACCGGAGCCAAAGACTGACATCCGCCGAGCATGACGAGGGCGAGGAACAACGCGGGGGATTTATTCATATATAAGAGAGGCGGCTTACCTGCGGTTTGGACCATCATGACACAAGGCTGTCGGCAAAACCCACAGCGGCTTTAAAAAACCGGAGCCCCCGCCGGTGCCGGTATTTCAGGGGCAATTGGCCGGATTTCTAGTGGGACAATAATCTACGGTGGTTGTTCTAATCCTGGCTAAGTAGGACAATTGCTGGCTTCACGTCACCACCAGCGACCCTGAATGGCCTTCCTTGCACTTGGTATCAACCATAAGACTGCCTCAGTAGACGTGCGCGAGCGCGTGGCATTTACGCCTGAGCAGTTGGTTGAGGCCCTGCAACAGCTCTGCCGCCTGACTGACAGCAGCGAAGCAGCAATCCTGTCGACCTGCAACCGCAGCGAGTTGTACATCGCCCATGAACACCTGAGCGCCGACGCCGTGCTGGGCTGGCTGGCCAGTTACCACCAGCTTAGCCTCGAAGAGTTACAGGCGAGTGCTTATGTGCATCAGGATGATTCCGCCGTACGGCATATGATGCGCGTCGCCTCCGGACTCGACTCGCTGGTGCTGGGCGAGCCGCAGATTCTCGGCCAGATGAAATCCGCCTATGCCGTGGCCCGTGAGGCCGGTACGGTGGGGCCGCTGCTCGGCCGGCTGTTTCAGGCCACCTTCAGCGCCGCCAAGCAGGTGCGTACTGACACGGCCATTGGTGAAAACCCGGTGTCAGTGGCCTTTGCTGCGGTCAGCCTGGCCAAGCAGATCTTCAGTGACCTGCAACGCAGCCAGGCGTTGCTGATCGGCGCCGGCGAGACCATCACCCTGGTTGCTCGCCACCTGCGCGATCTGGGCGTCAAACGTATCGTGGTCGCCAACCGGACCCTGGAGCGCGCCAGCATTCTGGCCGCCGAGTTCGGCGCCCATGCGGTGCTGCTTTCGGATATCCCGGCCGAGCTGGTCAACAGCGATATCGTCATCAGTTCCACCGCCAGTCAGTTGCCGATTCTGGGCAAGGGCGCGGTTGAAAGTGCACTGAAGCTGCGCAAGCACAAGCCGATCTTCATGGTCGATATCGCCGTACCACGGGATATCGAGGCTCAGGTCGGTGAGCTGGACGACGTCTACCTGTATACCGTCGACGACCTGCACGAAGTGGTCGCGGAAAACCTCAAGTCACGCCAGGGCGCCGCGCTGGCCGCCGAAGCGCTGGTCGAGGTCGGTGCCGAAGAGTTCATGTCACGGCTGCGCGAACTGGCGGCGGTCGATGTGCTCAAGGCCTATCGTCAGCAGAGCGAACGCCTGCGCGATGAAGAACTGAGCAAGGCCCAGCGCCTGCTGGCCAATGGCGGCAATGCCGAGGAAATCCTTGTGCAACTGGCCCGTGGCCTGACCAACAAGCTGCTGCATGCGCCAAGTGTGCAGCTCAAGAAGCTGTCTGCCGAAGGCCGCCTCGATGCGCTGGCCATGGCCCAGGAACTATTCGCCCTCGGTGAGGGCTCGACGGATAAATCCCCGCAATGAAAGCTTCACTGCTCAATAAGCTGGACGTGCTCAACGACCGGTTCGAGGAACTGACCGCGCTGCTGGGCGACGCGGAAGTCATCAGCGACCAGACCAAATTCCGTGCCTATTCGCGTGAATACGCCGAAGTGGAGCCGGTCATCGAGACCTATAAGCAGCGTCTGAAGGTGCTGGCTGATCTTGACGGCGCCCAGGCGCTGCTCAAGGACAGCGACCCGGACATGCGTGAAATGGCCGTCGAAGAGGTGCGCGAAGGCAAGCTGCAATTGCAGGCGCTCGAAGAGCAACTGCAACGCATGTTGCTGCCCAAAGACCCTAACGACGGGCGTAACGTATTTCTGGAAATTCGCGCCGGCACCGGCGGTGACGAGGCGGCGATTTTTTCCGGCGACCTGTTCCGGATGTATTCGCGTTACGCCGAGCGGCGTGGCTGGCGGGTCGAGGTTTTGTCCGAGAACGAAGGCGAGCACGGCGGCTACAAAGAAATCATTGCCCGCGTCGAGGGCGACAGTGTCTATGGCAAGCTCAAGTTCGAGTCCGGTGCGCACCGTGTCCAGCGCGTGCCGGAAACCGAATCCCAGGGTCGCATCCACACCTCGGCCTGCACCGTGGCAGTGCTCGCCGAGCCTGATGAACAGCAGGCCATCGAGATCAACCCGGCAGAATTGCGCGTCGACACCTACCGTGCTTCGGGGGCCGGTGGTCAACACGTCAACAAGACCGATTCGGCGATCCGCATCACCCACTTGCCTACCGGTATCGTGGTCGAGTGCCAGGAAGAGCGTTCGCAACACAAGAACCGCGCCCGGGCAATGTCGTGGTTGTCTGCCAAACTCAACGACATGCAAAGCAGTGCGGCGGCCAACGCCATTGCCACCGAGCGCAAGCTGCTGGTCGGCTCAGGCGACCGTTCCGAGCGCATTCGCACCTACAACTATCCGCAAGGCCGGGTGACCGACCATCGGATCAATCTCACCTTGTATTCGCTGGATGAAGTTTTGGCCGGTGGAGTCGATGCAGTGATAGAACCATTGCTTGCCGAATACCAGGCAGACCAACTCGCGGCACTGGGTGAATAAATGACCATCATCGCCAGCCTGTTAAGAAGTGCTGAACTTCCCGATTCTCCGACGGCGCGTCTGGACGCCGAGTTGCTGCTGGCAGCGGCACTGGGCAAACCGCGCAGCTTTCTGCACACCTGGCCAGAGCGGATCGTCAGCAGCGAGGCGGCCCAGGCGTTCTCGGGTTACCTGGAGCGCCGCCGCAGCGGTGAGCCGGTGGCCTATATCCTGGGCCAGCAAGGCTTCTGGAAGCTGGATCTGGAGGTGGCGCCGCATACGCTGATTCCGCGTCCTGAAACCGAGATGCTGGTGGAGGCCGCTCTGGAGCAGGTCCCGCCCTTCGCGTCGGCCAGTGTGCTCGATCTGGGCACCGGCAGCGGGGCGATCGCCCTGGCGCTGGCCAATGAAAAGCGCAACTGGCGGGTTACCGCTGTCGACCGTGTACCGGAAGCGGTCGCGCTGGCCGAGCGCAATCGCCAGCGACTGCACCTGGACAATGCCAAGGTCCTGCAGAGCCATTGGTTCGAGGCGCTGGCCGGTGAACGTTTCGATCTGATCATCAGCAATCCGCCTTATATCGCCGATACCGATCCGCACCTGAGCCAGGGCGACGTGCGCTTTGAACCCAGCAGCGCGCTGACCTCCGGTGGCGATGGCCTGGATGACATCCGGCTGATCATTGCCCAGGCCGTGGAGCATCTGAACCCCGCTGGCTGGTTGATGCTTGAACACGGCTATGACCAGGGCGCTGCGGTGCGCGAGTTGCTGGTCGAGCATGGCTATCAGCGCGTACAGACCCGCCGCGATCTGGGTGATCACGAGCGCATCAGCTTCGGATGCCTGCCGTGCTGAGTGACCAAGAGCTGCTGCGTTACAGCCGGCAGATTCTCCTGCAACACGTGGATATCGATGGGCAGTTGCGCCTGAAGGCCAGCCGTGTACTGATCGTCGGCCTGGGCGGGCTGGGCTCGCCGGTGGCGCTGTATCTGGCGGCGGCAGGGGTCGGCGAGTTGCATCTGGCGGACTTCGACAGCGTCGACCTGACCAATCTGCAACGCCAGGTCATTCACGATAGCCACAGTGTCGGGGTGCTCAAGGTTGACTCGGCAATGACCCGGCTGGCGGCGATCAATCCGCTGGTCACGCTGGTGCCGCATCGTCAGGCACTGGATGCCGATTCGCTGGCGGCCGTAATCGCCGGGGTCGATCTGGTACTCGATTGCTGCGACAACTTCTCCACCCGCGAGGCGGTCAATGCCGCCTGTGTCGCCGCCGGCAAACCGCTGGTCAGCGGGGCGGCGATTCGTCAGGAAGGGCAGCTTTCGGTATTTGACCCACGCCGTGCCGAGAGTCCGTGTTACCACTGCCTGTACGGCCACGGCAGCGATACCGAACTGACCTGCAGCGAAGCCGGGGTCATCGGCCCGCTGGTGGGGCTGGTCGGCAGCCTGCAAGCCCTTGAGGCGCTGAAACTATTGGCCGGCTTTGGCGAGCCGATGGTCGGCCGGTTGTTGTTGATCGACGCGCTGGGCACGCGCTTTCGCGAGCTGAAAGTGCGCCGTGATCCGGCTTGTGCCGTGTGTGGTTCATGACTGAGGTGCAGATGAGCCATGCTCGCCAAGCGCCGGTGGCGGTGTTCGACTCCGGGGTTGGCGGCCTGTCGGTGCTGGCCGAGATCCGCCGCCTGTTGCCGGCCGAGTCGTTGTATTACCTTGCCGATGCCGGGCATGTGCCCTACGGCGAGAAAAGCCCCGAGTTCATTGTCCAGCGCTGCATGAGCATCGCCGGTTTTTTCCATGCCCAGGGCGCCAAGGCGCTGGTGCTGGCGTGTAACACGGCCACTGCCGCCGCTGCTGCGCAACTGCGTGAGCGCTACCCGGACTGGCCGCTGGTGGCCATGGAGCCTGCCGTCAAACCGGCGGCCGCCGCCACCCGCAGTGGCGTGGTGGGGGTGCTGGCGACCACCGGTACGTTGCAGAGTGCTCGATTCGCGGCCTTGCTCGACCGTTTTGCCGGGGATGTGCGGGTCGTGACCCAGCCGTGCCCCGGACTGGTGGAGCTGATCGAAACCGGCGAGCTGCATGGCCCGGCCATTACCCGGCTGCTGCAACGCTATGTCGAGCCGCTGCTGGCACAAGGTTGTGACACTCTGATTCTGGGCTGTACCCACTATCCGTTTCTTAAACCGCTGCTGCGCCAGATGCTGCCAGCGCACATCAGCCTGATCGACACCGGGGCTGCGGTTGCCCGCCAGTTGCAGCGCCTGCTGGAGCAGCGTGAGCTGACGGCGCAGGGGCCGGCTCGGCCAACCCAGTTCTGGACCAGTGGCGATTCGGACAATTTCAGAAAAATCTTACCTACCCTATGGAAAAGCGCCGACAGTGTGCAAAGCTTCAACTTGTAAAAAAAATGTGAAATTCTGTTGGCGCGACTGAACTAATGTTTGGTTACAGATTTCTATTTACCGGTCTGCAAGCTTCAAAAAACTATAACGGCGTGATTATTCAGGGATGTTTCTGATGAAACGACTTTTTAGCGTGGCTGTGTTTGCAGCTGCCATGATGGGGCAGGTTTGCGTAGCACAGGCTGATGGTGCGGAGTTCTCCGTGGGTTATACCGGTGAGTCGACCATGACCTATCGGTTGGGCGTGCAGTTCGATTGGGACAAGAGCTGGCTGCAAAGCGATGTCGGTCGCCTGACCGGTTACTGGGATGCGGCCTATACGTTCTGGGACGGTGACAAATACAAGGACAACCACTCGCTGTCGTTCTCGCCAGTGTTTGTGTATGAATTCGCCGGCAACAGCGTCAAGCCTTACATTGAGGCCGGTATTGGTATTGCGGGCTTCTCCAATACCCAGATCGAAGGTAACAAGCTGGGCAGTTCGTTCAACTTCGAAGACCGCATCGGCTTCGGCCTGCGGTTTGCCGGTGGTCATGAAGTGGGCATCCGCGCCACTCATTACTCCAACGCCGGCCTCAAACAGCCGAACGACGGGATTGAAAGCTACGCGCTGCATTACAAGCTGCCGTTCTGATACCGCCCGCTGCCCGCTCCTACGGGGTTTACACGCAACCCGGTAACGGTCGGGCAGCGAACCGCTTCAACCGCGAACACGCCGCGCCAGCCCATGTAACAACGGCAACACTACCGCCCAGATTGCGGCCAGCAGCAACAGACTCGGCCACAGCCCCAGCGGCAACCCCACCCCCGCCAGTTGCGCCCCGGCGTAATACGACAGTGGCCCGCTTACTGCACCCAGCAAACTCCCCAGCCACCACGGCTTTGCTGTCCAGGCCAGGCAGTGGTTCAAGGTCGTGCCCAGTAGTGCCCAGAGCAGCATCAGCCACAGCGGTATCCATTGGCTGCCCGTACTGAAATCGAACACCCCAAGCCAGGTCAGGGCGCTGTCGAGCAAGGTGCCGAACAGCATCACGCTGAGCAGCAGGCGTATTTGCCCGTGACGCAGGATGTGCACGCCCAGAATCAGCGCCGCCGGCCACAACCAGTCCAGCACACAGGCGAACCAACCCGCCTGGAACAGCAGGGCGTTGATGAGCTTGTCACGCATCAAGTTTGCCGAGCAGTGGCGAGCGTTGTGCCTGTGGCTTGGCCAGCAGCAGTTGTGCGGTGCCGATGGTTCGTTCGATGAAGCCGCCCTCGCAGTAGCACAGGTAGAACTCCCATAGGCGCAGGAAGTAATCGTCGTAGCCGAGTTCTTTCAACTGTGTGTGGGCCTGGCGGAAGTTGTCGTGCCACAGGCGCAGGGTTCGGGCGTAGTGCAGACCGAAATCCTCCATGTGCAGCAGATTCATGTCGGTGTCGCTGCCGACGATTTCCAGCATCTTGTGTACCGAAGGCAGCGCGCCGCCGGGGAATATATAGCGCTGGATAAAGTCCACATTGCGCCGTGCCTGCTCGTAGCGTTGTTCGCGGATGGTAATCGCCTGCAGCAACATCAGCCCGTCGGGCTTGAGCAGGCTGGCGCATTGCTTGAAATAGGTAGGCAAAAAGCGGTGGCCCACGGCTTCGATCATCTCGATGGACACCAGCTTGTCGTACTCGCCGCTCAGGTCGCGGTAGTCCTCCAGCAGCAGGGTCACCCGATCTTGCAGGCCCAGCGTGACCAGCCGTTGGGCGGTGTAGGCGAACTGTTCTTTGGACAGGGTGGTGGTGGTCACCCGGCAGCCGTAGTGCTGCGCGGCATAAATCGCCATGCTGCCCCAGCCGGTGCCGATCTCCAGCAGATGGTCTTCGGGTTTGAGGTCAAGCTTCTGGCAGATGCGCTCCAGCTTGTTGAGCTGCGCCTGTTCCAGAGTGTCGTCGGCGCTGCGAAACTGCGCCGCCGAGTACATCATGGTCGGGTCGAGAAACTGTTCGAACAGGCGATTGCCCAGGTCGTAATGCGCCTCGATGTTTTTCCGCGAGCCCTGGCGGGTATTGCGGTTGAGCCAGTGCAGGCCATGCAGCAGTGGTCGGGTCAGGCGCGCAAGCCCACCTTCCATGGCGTCCAGCACATCGAGGTTGCTGACGAAGATGCGTACCACGGCGGTAAGGTCCGGGGTGGTCCAATAGCCGTGGATAAACGCCTCGGCGGCACCAATCGAGCCATTGCTGGCGACCATGCCCCAGAGCGCGCTGTCGAGCACCTGAATCTCGCCTTGCAGCAACGCGCCGGCGCGGCCGAATACCTGACGCTCATTGCCTTCGACGATCACCAGTTGGCCTTGACGCAAGTTACCCAACTGGCGCAGTACGCCCTTACGCAACAAACCTGCGGTCAGGCCATAGGTGGTCCGTGACGCGGAAAAACTACTGCTGAGGCTTTTCATGAGGTCTTTCCTTGGGAGGCGTTGTGGCCGTGCGGTATTCGCCTTCGGCAGGTTGATGGTCGACAATCGGGATCCGTTTGAGCAGCAGGCGCAGGGCTTGCCAGTAGATGGCCAGGCAGGTTTTGGCGGTCATCCATGGAAAGGCCAGCAGGTAGCGGTGCAAGGTGCTGCGGCTGAGCGCCTGGCGTTGCAGGGTCAAGGTTGCATCAAAGACCTTCTGCTCGCCTTGCCAGTCCGCCATATGTACGCCCAGGCGTTCGGCGGCCGGGCTGAATTTCATGCGGTATTCCAGATCGCGGGGCATGAACGGCGAGACATGAAAGGCCTTGGCCACGGCAAAGTGTTGATGCCCTGTACCTTGAGCCGGCAGTACATAGTGATAACGCTCACGCCAGGGCGTATTGCTGACTTCACAGAGAATCGCTTGCAAGGCGCCGTTGCGGTCATGGCAATAGAAGAAACTCACCGGGTTGAACGCCAGACCCCAACTGCGCGCCTGGGTCAGCAGGCAGATGCGCCCGTCGGGCACTTTGCCCAGCGCCTCTGCGACGCGCTCGCGTACCGCATCGATCAGCGGTACGCCGCGGCCGGTCCAGGCCTTGAGGTAATCGGTTTCGCGGAACGAGAACGGCATGAAGCGCTGCCTGCCGGCCAGTGGGGAAAGGCCGAGTACCGCGTCCTGCTCGTCGAGGTCCAGGTACAGCAGCCCGATCCGGTAGCGAAACTGATGCCCGCGCGGCACGAAGCGCCGGTGGGCGATCCAGCCGCTGTACAGGGCGCTGTTCACAACGTTTCCCCAAAGGCTTCGGCCACCCGCAGCGCGCTGCTGACGCCGTCCTCATGAAACCCGTTGGCCCAGTAGGCGCCGCAATACCAGCTGTGGTTGGCACCTTTGAGTTCGGCCCAGCGTGCTTGCGCTGCTACGGCGGCCAGGCTGTATTGCGGGTGGGCGTAGCGGTAGCGGCCGAGGATCTTCGCCGGGTCGATGGCGCTCGTCTGATTGAGGCTGACGCAGAACGTGGTGTCGCTGTGCAGCCCTTGCAGGATGTTCATGTTGTAGGTGACCGCAGCCATCTGCTGCGGGTCGCCGCCGAGCCGGTAGTTCCAGCTGGCCCAGGCCAGGCGGCGGTCGGGCAGCAGGCGGGTGTCGGTGTGCAGCACCACGTCGTTCTCGGCATAGGGCAGGGCGCCAAGGATCTGCTGTTCGGCCGCGGTCGGTGCGGCCAGCATTTGCAGCGCCTGGTCGCTATGACAGGCAAACACCACCTGATCGAACCGCTCGCTGCCGGCGCCGCTGTGCAGCGTCACCCCGCCATCATCGCGCTCGACGCGCTGGACCGGGCAGTCCAGGCGGATACGCTCACGAAAACGGGCGGTCAGGGGGTCGATGTAGCTGCGCGAGCCGCCTTGGATGACTTGCCATTGCGGACGGTCTGTCACCGATAACAAACCGTGGTTCTTGAAGAAACGCACAAAGAACTGCAACGGAAAGCCGAGCATCTCGTTGAGCGACATCGACCAGATCGCCGAGCCCATGGGCACGATGTAGTGCTCGATAAAGCGCGTGCCATAGCCCTTGGCGCGCAGGTACTCGCCCAGCGTGGTGTCGGCGGCGATCCGCTGTTGCTCCAGGTCGGCAATGGCCTGGCGATTGAACCGCAGAATGTCGCGCAGCATGCCCCAGAACGCCGGCGACAGCAGGTTGCTGCGCTGGGCGAACAGGCTGTTTAGGTTATTGCCGTTGTATTCGGTGGCGGTTTTCGGGTCATGCACCGAAAAGCTCATTTCTGCCGGTTGATAAGCGACGCCCAACTGGCCGAGCAGGCGGATGAAGTTCGGGTAAGTCCAGTCGTTGAACACAATGAAGCCGGTATCGATGGCGTAATCACGGCCGCCGACCTGCACATCCACCGTGTGAGTGTGCCCGCCGATCCAGCTGGAGGCTTCGAAGACCGTCACCTCATGGCGGCGGTCAAGCAACCAGGCGCAGGTCAGGCCGGAAATACCAGAGCCGATCACGGCAATTTTCATTGAATGTCCTTATTCTCAGACGAAGAGGGCGAAGCGGCTGGCCGGGCCATGCGTTTGCCCAGCATCAGACGCAGGCGGGCCGGCAGCAACCCGAGCAGCCGCAGGCTGAAGATAAACAGCCACGGAAAGGCGATTTCCAGTGGGCGGCGGGGCCGTTGCAGGCGCTGGGCAATGTGCCGTGCGGCTTTTTCGACCGACCAGCGCATCGGCATCGGGAAGTCATTACGGGCAGTCAGTGGCGTGTCGACAAAACCTGGGCTGACCACGGTGACGTCAATCTGCTCATGGGCCAGGTCGACGCGCAGCGATTCGAGCAGGTAGCGCAGGCCGGCCTTGGACGCGCCATAAGCTTCGGCCCTTGGCAGGGCCAGAAAGGTTACCGCGCTGGCGACACCGACCAGATGCGGCCGCTGGCCCTGACGTAACAGCGGCAGCGCCTCCTGAATACACAGGCTGGTGGCGATCAGGTTGGTGTGGATCACCCGTTCCACCAGACGGGCGTCGAAGCTGGACGTCTCGAGGTATTCACAGGTGCCGGCGTTGAGGATGGCGCTGTCCAGCGCGCCCCAGTGCTGCTGGATACGCCCACCCATCGCCTTTACCTGGGCGGCATCGGTAAGGTCACCGGGCACCAGCAGCGTCTGGCCGGCAAAGCGCCGCGCCAATGCCTCCAGCGGCTCGACGTTGCGCGCGGTCAAGGCCAACTGGTGGCCGTCTTGCAGCAGTTGCACCGCCAACGCATGGCCGATGCCGCTGCTGGCACCGGTCAACCAGACACGCCGCTTCATGCCAGCCTCCGCTTCAACCAGCCAATCACCCCGCCCAGCACTGGCAGGTGTTCATAAAGCAGGGCGCCGGCGTCGAAGTAATCGCGGTGGCGATACACCTTGTCGTGCCACAGCAAATGCGAGCAGCCTTCGACCTGCAGCAGCTTGCCGCCTTCCAGGCGCGGATGCCGGTAATGCATGGTCCACAGCAGATAACCGGCGCCGGGGCGCACTTCATCGAAGCCATGAAAGTCAAAGCTCAGCTCGCTGACATTGGCGTACAACTGGTCGAAATACTCGCGCATCTGTCCCAGCCCCTGCAGGTTGTGCAACGGGTCGCTGAAGCACACGTCCTCGCTGTACAACTGGCCAAGGCGGTCGAGGTTGTCTTTGTTCAGCGCCGCAAAGCCGTGGGCGAACTGCTGGAGGAAATCGCTCATCAATGCTCCTGGCTGACCTGCCGGTGAGGAAGATTCTTGAAGGCATCCAGGGCGCGGGTGCGGCTGGCGCTCAGGTCGACAATCGGTTGTGGGTAGCCTTGCACGCCAAACAGGCCGCCTGCCGCCGAGGGGTTATGCACCTCTTTTTTGTTCAGCCCGGCCAGCTCCGGCAACCACTGTTTGATAAAGCGGCCCTCGGGGTCGAATTTCTCTGACTGCGACAGCGGGTTGAAAATACGGAAGTACGGCGCCGAATCAGTGCCGGTGGACGAACTCCACTGCCAGCCGCCGTTATTGGCGGCCAGATCGCCGTCGATCAGATGACGCATGAAAAACCGCTCGCCCTCGCGCCAGTCGATCAGCAGGTTCTTGGTCAGGAACATTGCCACGACCATGCGCAGGCGATTGTGCATCCAGCCGGTTTCCAGCAATTGGCGCATCGCCGCATCAATGATAGGTATCCCGGTGCGGCCCTGCTGCCAGGCTTCAAGATCCCTGGGCGCGTTGCGCCAGCGCAGGGCGTCGGTTTCCAGGCGGAAGGCGCGGTGCCTGGACACCCGCGGGTAACCCACCAGGGTGTGCTTGTAGAACTCGCGCCACAGCAATTCGTTGATCCAGGTGACGCTGCCTTCGTTACCGCTCTCGAACTCACCCTGGTTGCTGTTAAGCGCGGCATGCAGGCACTGGCGGGGGGAAATTACCCCGGCGGCAAGATACGCCGAGAGCTGACTGGTGCCAGGCTTGGCCGGAAAGTCGCGCTCGCTCAGATAGTAGTGAATTTGCTCGTCACTGAACTGGTCAAGCCGCCGCCGGGCTTCGGCCTCGCCGGCCGGCCATAGCTCGCGCAGTGCCTGCGAGGGGGTGTCGAAGCCCTTGACCTGGTCCGGCACTGCATCGCTGCTGATCTGCAACGGCGGCTGCGCCTTGTGCAGGCGCTGCGGCTGGGGGATCGAGGTGTGCAGGCGTGCGTAACACACCTTGCGGAACTGGCTATAGACCTGAAAATACTGCCCGCTTTTGGTCAGAACGCTGCCCGGCGGGAACAGCAACTGGTCCAGGTGGCTGTGCCAGCCGATATCGGCTTTTTCCAGCGCCTGGCGCACCGCCTGGTCGCGGCTGCTCTCATTGACGCCATATTCCTCGTTGGCGTGCACGGCCTCGATCTTGAGTTCTTCGCACAACTTGAGCAGCACCTGCGGCGCCTTGTCCCAGGTATCGGCCTGGCGAATCAGCAGCGGTACATTCAACTTGCCCAAGGCTTTTTCCAGCTCGACCAGGTTGCGTAGCCAGAAATCCACTTTGCAGCCGGCATCGTCATGGCGCTGCCATTGGGCAGGGCTGAGCAGGAACAGCGCCACGGTCGGGCCTTTAGCCATCGCAGCGTTGAGGGCCGTGTTGTCATGTACGCGCAAGTCGCTGCGCAGCCAGAGCAGTTGCATGAAAAGTCCTCAGGATCGGTTAGATAAGGCCGAGTCTGTTCAACTCGCCATAAGCCTCAAGCGGGTCATGGGCCAGGCTCAGATTGGCGATCCCGTGGGTGTATACGGGCAATTGGTCATGATGGATCACCACGGCCGGCCCGCTGAGCAGGATTGGGCAATGGATGTTGCCCAGCAGTTTGGGCAGTTGTGGCAGGTTCAGGGTTTTGCTGGCATACAGCAGCACGGCGCGAGGGCTCAGGTATTCACAGGCCAGGGCCAGTTCACCCACCGGTAACGGGCCGTCGAACACCTCCACCGGGCAGTCGGCGCTGCTGACCAGCCAGGCCGCCAGCCACAGGTGCGGCTCCATGGGCCGGTCCGACTGGTTGACCAGTAACACCACCGGGCCGCTGAGCTGACGGTTGTTGTGATAGATGCGGGCGCCGAACTTGCTGCGTAGCCAGGAATGGAAAAACATCCGCTCCATCTGGCTGCCGAACTGGCTTTGCCAGCGCTGTTCCAGATCGGCCAGCAGTGGTATCAGCAATTGCTCGCACAGGGTGCGTGGCGGGTACAGCGACATGGCCCGGTTGAACAGGTCATCGATGCGTCGTTCGGCCAGTTCGCTGATGGCCTGCAGCAGCGTCTGACGCAGCGTTTGCCAGTCGTTACCGGGGCTGACCGGGGCCGGGCTTTTACTGTCGAGCAAGGCCTTGACCTGACTGACCGCCACGCCACGGTCCAGCCAGGTGAGGATGGCCATGACCCGTTGCACGTGTTCATCGGAGTACAACCGGTGACCCTTGGCGGTGCGGTGCGGCACGATCAGCCCGTAGCGTCGCTCCCAGGCCCGCAAGGTCACAGCGTTGACCCCGGTCTGGCGGGCCACTTCACGAATGGGCAGCCAGTCGTTGGGCAAGTGCTCCGGTTGCGGTTGTTGCGCGGCGTCGTCGAGTGCGAGTGTGTTCATGATTCAGATAGCGTTTCGCAGGCTGAGCGGTTCCGGGTGCGGTTGCATATAAACCTGCAGCGCCACATACGGGTCCGGGTGTTGACGAAAATGATGCTTGAGCAGGGTCAGCGGCACGATCAGCGGCACGATGCCCTGGCGGTACTGGAGGATCAGGTCGTGCAATTCTTGCCGGGCATCGGCATCCAGGGTCTGCTTGAGGTAGCCGCTCAGGTGCTGCAGCACGTTGGTGTGGCTGCCGCGGGTGGCGCACTTCTTCAGAGCTTGCATCAGTTGGCTGAAATAATCCGGTCCGACCTGGTCGGGGTCGCTGCGGCCCATGCTGCCCAGCAGCTTGCCCAGCGCCCGGTATTGCTGCACGTCACAGGCCATGAGCTGGTACTTGTAGCGTGAGTGAAATTCGGTCAGGGCGCGGCGGCTCAGGCCCTGTGCGAGCAATTGCTGCCAGGCGGTGTAGGCGTAAACCCGGGTAATGAAATTCTCGCGCAGCACCGGGTCATTGAGGCGGCCGTCTTCCTCCACCGGCAGGTCGGGATGCTGCGCGCAGAATGCCTGGGCGTAAATCCCCCGGCTGCCGGTCTCGAATGGCGCGCCGTTGTCGCGGTAGACCTTGACCCGCTCCAGGCCACAGGAGGGCGACTTCTGCATGAAGATGTAGCCGCTGATCCCGGTCATTGCCCCGGCCATGTGCTGGCCATACTCGGCCAGCTCACGGGTCACGTTGAGGTCTGTGTGTACGGTGCCCACCGCCTGCGGCGCGTCGGGGTCACCGACCAGGCGGATCGTCTCGCGCGGGATGCCCATGCCGATCGCCACTTCCGGGCAGGCGGGGATGAAGTCGAAGTAATCGCTGAGTGTGCGGGTGCACAGGTCCGATTGTTTGTGGCCACCGTTGTAACGAACTTCAACGCCCATCAGGCAGGCACTGACGCCCAGTTTGGGTTTATCGGTCACAGGCTGGAGCATTGCACACCTCAGAACTCAAGAACTTGTACAGATGACATTGCTTGTACAATCTGAGTTCATCTTAGATGTGGGGTTGTACAAGTCAAATTTTTTGTACAGGGTGCGGTTGTTGCCGTTGATCTTGATCTTCGAAGCGAGATGGCACAGACGACGCAGATCGCGACTTGGGTGCAGGCCGAAGGTAGGCGTCGATTCGGGGGAGAAACTGGCAGGGAAGCCAGCTTCTCGCCTAGCAGGGCGAAACCAGCAGATCAGTCAACGCGATGCAGGATTTTCCATCGGTCTAAATACCAATTCGCCGCTAAAGCGGATCGCCGCCCGGCCGCTCCTACTTCCAACCCATCCGCCAGCGCTGCGCATCCTGCAACACCTGCCAGGCCAGGCGCTCAGTACGTTGAGTCAGCACAGCCTGCAGCTCGATCTCCAGCACCGTGCCTTCCTCGTCACGGAACAGTTCGGTGACCAGAAAGTGCTTTTCGCGATTCTGCGGGGTTGCTGCCGTCCACTTCGACAGCAGCAGTTTGCGGGGGTTGATGCGGTTCAACGGGCCAGATGCTCAATCAGTCGGTTTGCCGCTTGCTGGCCACTGAGCCAGGCCCCTTCGACGCGGCCGGACAGGCACCAGTCGCCACACACATAGATGCCCAGGTCGGCATCGGACA
Organism: Pseudomonas sp. 21LCFQ010; assembly: GCF_024129905.1. Lineage (NCBI taxonomy): Bacteria > Pseudomonadati > Pseudomonadota > Gammaproteobacteria > Pseudomonadales > Pseudomonadaceae > Pseudomonas > Pseudomonas sp. 21LCFQ010. The sequence continues at coordinate 292,810 of NZ_JAMYDZ010000002.1, forward strand.
GTGCGCCCCATTCATGCGTACCGGAAGGCCGCGCATACAACCAGCGATGCGCGAGGCTGAACACTGGCGCTGGCATAGCGCAACTGATCAGTTCGGCAAAGGCGCCATGCAAGTGCTCGATCACTTGCTCTTTGGGCATGTCGACGTGCTCGCGGCTCCAGGTGCTGGTGGCGTGCAGCACCCAGGTATCGAGCTGGCCCTCACGCCCTGGCTTGCTACGGTTGCAGGCCAGCCAGTCGAGCGGGCTGTCCTGCACGAAGCAGCCTTGCAGCGGAGTATCAAGGGGCGTGCTGAACGCCAGTGCCACCGCCCAGGTCGGGTCCATCTTGACCCCGGCCACAACCGAGGCCAGTTTCGGTGCCCCGGCCAGCAAGGTGGTGGCCTGTGGCGCTGGCGTGGCGATGATCACGTGGCTGAACGGGCCATGGGTCTTGCCCTCGGCATCCTGCAGGCTCCAGTGACGGCTGCCGCGGAATACCTCGGTGATGCGGCAGGAAAAAGTCACCGGCAGGTCGTCGAGCATGGCGCGGGTGATGGTGCTCATGCCGGGACTGCCGACCCAGCGTACCTGTTCATCCGGGGACGGGCTGAGCCGGCCGCCATGGTAGTTGTACAGCGAAGGTTTCCATTGCTCGACCCAGCCATTGGCTTGCCAGTGGTTGACGACGGCGACGAAACGACGGTCGCGGGCGGTGAAATACTGCGCGCCCATGTCCAGCGAGCCGGCATCACTGCGCTTGCTGGACATGCGTCCGCCGCTGCCGCGGCTCTTGTCGAAAAGGTGAACGGCATGCCCGGCGCTGAATAGCGCTTGGGCGGCGGAGAGTCCGGCGATACCGGTACCGATGATTGCGATAGGTACAGTCATAGGGGCCTCGTTACCTTGTCTGCACAGACTACGCCGTCCTGAAAACCTGTACAATCTTCTTCGTTGGTATAAGTTGCAGCCGTTCACATATAAGGGCATGAAGGCACTGCAACTCGTACGGTCCGTAACGGTCAGTCTGTAGCTAATAGACAATGGGCCAACTGCCACGGTTCGGGCAGTAAAGCTCCAATCCTTTCAGGTGTGGCCTATGGTTCAGCAAAAGGGTTCACTGCAGAACATCAACAAGCACAGCCTGCAAGAAATAGACTACTTCAAGGCCATTAACGCCACTCAAGGATACCCCTCATGCACATCTTGCTGACCGGTGGTACAGGATTGATCGGTAAAGCGCTTTGCCAGTTCTGGCAGCAGCAAGGACATCAACTCACGGTCTGGAGCCGTCGCCCCGCCGAGGTGCGCAAGGTGTGCGGTGATGGGGTGCGAGGTATCGCCAAGCTCGCAGAACTCGATGGCCAGGCGGTGGATGCGGTGGTCAACTTGGCCGGTGCGCCGATTGCCGACCGGCCCTGGACGCGCAAGCGGCGCTTGCTGCTCTGGGAAAGCCGGATTGGCCTCACCGAACAACTGCTGGCCTGGCTTGAACGCCAGACGCAGCGCCCGCGAGTGCTGCTCTCCGGTTCCGCGGTGGGTTGGTATGGTGATGGCGGCGAGCGTGAACTGGATGAGGGCCAGCAACCGGTCAAGGACGATTTTGCCAGTCATTTGTGCCAGGCCTGGGAAGAAACTGCCCAGCGTGCCGAGCCGCTCGGGATGCGGGTGGTGCTGCTGCGCACCGGGCTGGTGTTGTCGGCCAATGGCGGGTTTGTCAAACGCATGCTGCCGCCGTTTCGGTGCGGTCTGGGCGGGCCGATTGGCAATGGCCGGCAGTGGATGCCGTGGGTGCATATCGACGACCAGATTGCGGCGATAGATTTTCTGTTGAACCACAGCGAAGCCCGCGGTCCTTATAATCTCTGCGCGCCAGCCCCGGTGCGCAACCGCGAGTTCGCCAAGACCCTGGGTAAAGTGCTGCACCGCCCGGCGTTGCTGCCATTGCCGGCGCTGCCCCTGCGTATTGTGCTGGGCGAAATGTCTGACCTGTTGCTCGGCGGTCAGCGCACGCGCCCGGCACGCCTGCACGAAGCCGGGTTTGTTTTCCGTTTTACCGAACTGCACGATGCCTTGGGTAACGTGCTGGCTTCCTCTTCGAAATAGGACCTTGCATGACCGATCATGCGCTGTTGCTGATCAACCTGGGCTCGCCAGCCTCCACCAGCGTGGCTGACGTACGCCGTTACCTCAATCAGTTCCTGATGGACCCTTATGTGGTCGACCTGCCGTGGCCGATCCGCCGCCTGCTGGTGTCGCTGATCCTGATCAAGCGGCCCGAGCAGTCGGCGCATGCCTATGCGTCGATCTGGTGGGACGAGGGCTCGCCGCTGGTGGTGCTGAGCAAGCGTTTACAGGCGAAGATGCAGGCGCAGTGGCAGCATGGCCCGGTTGAACTGGCCATGCGCTATGGCGAGCCGTCCATTGAGTCGGTACTTGAGCGCCTGGCCGGCCAGGGCATCCGCCAGGTGACGCTGGCGCCGCTGTACCCGCACTTTGCCGACAGCACGGTGACCACGGCGATTGAAGAGGTCAAGCGGGTGGTGCGCGACAAAGGTCTGGACATGCAGTTCAACCTGCTGCCGCCGTTCTACGACCAGCCTGAATACCTTGAGGCACTGGTGCAGACCACCCGTCCGTACCTCGAGCAGCCTTACGACCACCTGTTGCTGAGCTTCCACGGCTTGCCGGAGCGCCACCTGCGCAAGCTCGACCCTACCGGTAAATTCCGCTTTCAGGATGATGAAGCCTGCATGAATGCCCCGGCTGAGGTACTGGCCACCAATTACCGTGCCCAATGCATCCAGTCGGCGGCGGCGTTTGCCAAACTGGCGGGTATCGCCGACGGCAAATGGTCCGTGTCGTTCCAGTCGCGTCTGGGGCGCGACAAATGGATTGAGCCCTACACTGAGCAACGGCTGGATGAATTGGCCAGCAAAGGTGTCAAGCGCCTGTTGGTCATGTGCCCGGCGTTTGTCGCTGACTGCATCGAGACCCTGGAAGAAATTGGCGACCGCGGTGCCGAACAGTTCAAGGAAGCTGGCGGTGATGAACTGGTACTGGTGCCGTGCCTGAACGACGATGAGCATTGGGCGGTGGCGCTCAATGCGCTCTGTGAGCGAATTGCCGCGCCTTTGTAAGCGCGCGGCCGCAGGGGCGTTTTTAACCGCAATACCGTTCGTTTAGGCGCCGCAAATCTTTGTGGGAACGAGCTCGCTCGTGAAGAGGCCGGTAAAGTCACAGCATCTGCTGCGAATGTGCCGGCCTCTTCGCTACCAAGGTAGCTCCCACCGGGGACATAAGGCACTTAACTGACCAGTATTGGTTTTAACCGCAATACTGGTCAGATAAGCACTGCGGACCCGGTGGGAGCGAGCTTGCTCGCGAAGAGGCCAGTAAAAGCACTACATCTGCTGCGAATGTGCCGCCGTCTTCGTCGGCAAGCCAACTCCCACCGAGATTTGTGTACTTAACTGAACAGTATTGGTTTTAACCGCGAAGCTTTCGCAGCTGAAGCTGCTCCTACGAGGCTATCGCTCAGCGCCTTCAGGGTGCCTGGTCTTCCAGCGGCTTCTTCTTCCAGCCGTCATTACCCGGCAGGATCAGGTTGAGGAAGATCGCGGTGATCGCACACAGGGCGATGCCCTTGAGGCCAAAATCATCCGGGCCGGTGCCGGTGCCGATCAGCACGCCGCCGATACCGAACACCAACGTTACCGAGACAATCACCAGATTGCGTGCTTCGGCCATGTCCACCTGATGGCGGATCAGGGTGTTGAGCCCCACCGCGGCGATAGATCCGAACAGCAGGCACAAAATACCGCCCATGACCGGCACCGGGATGCTCTGCAGCAGCGCGCCGAATTTGCCAACGAACGCCAGGCTGATGGCAAAGATCGCCGCCCAGGTCATGATTTTCGGGTTGTAGTTCTTGGTCAGCATCACTGCGCCGGTTACTTCGGCATAGGTGGTGTTGGGCGGACCGCCGAACAGGCCGGCTGAGGTCGTGGCGATACCGTCACCTAGCAGAGTGCGATGCAGGCCGGGCTTTTTCAGGTAGTCGCGGCCGGTCACGCTGCCCACCGCGATCACCCCGCCGATGTGCTCGATGGCCGGAGCCAGGGCCACCGGAACGATGAATAGGATCGCCTGCCAGTTGAATTCCGGCGCGGTGAAGTGCGGCATCGCCAGCCAGGGTGCGGCGGCGATCTTGGCGGTATCGACCACGCCAAACCAGAACGACATGCCAAAGCCCACCAGCACGCCAGCGATGATCGGCACCAGGCGGAAGATGCCTTTGCCGAACACCGCCACGATCAGCGTGGTCAGCAACGCCGGCATGGAGATCCACATGGCCGTCTGGTAATGAATCAGTTCGGCGCCGTCACCGGCCTTGCCCATCGCCATGTTGGCCGCGATCGGCGCCATGGCCAGGCCGATGGAGATCACCACCGGGCCGATCACCACCGGCGGTAGCATGCGGTCGATGAAACCGGTGCCCTTGATCTTTACTGCGATGCCCATGAAGGTGTAGACGAAGCCTGCCGCCATGACCCCGCCCATGGTCGCCGCCAGGCCGAACTGGCCCTTGGCAAGAATGATCGGGGTGATGAAGGCAAAGCTCGATGCCAGGAACACCGGCACCTGACGGCCAGTGACCAGTTGGAACAGCAGGGTGCCCAAACCTGCGGTAAACAGCGCAACGTTCGGGTCGAGTCCTGAAATCAGCGGCATCAGCACCAGGGCGCCGAACGCCACGAACAGCATCTGCGCCCCAGACAGCACCGTGCGCCACAGCGGGTCGTTGAACTCATCGTGTTTCATCGGCTCAGGCGTCCTTCTGCTTGGTGCCGAAGATCTTGTCGCCGGCATCGCCCAGGCCCGGGATGATGTAGCCGTGCTCGTTCAGGCGCTCGTCAATCGAGGCGGTGTACACCAGCACATCCGGGTGAGCCTTTTCGACGGCGGCAATGCCTTCTGGCGCGGCGACCAGGACCATGGCGCGAATCTCGCGGCAACCGGCCTTTTTCAGCAGGTCAATGGTGGCGACCATCGAGCTGCCAGTGGCCAGCATCGGGTCGATAATCATCGCCAGACGCTCGTCGATGCCGTCGACCAGCTTCTCCAGGTAGGTATGCGCTTGCAGGGTTTGCTCGTTACGGGCAACGCCTACGGCACTGACCTTGGCACCGGGAATCAGGCTGAGCACGCCGTCGAGCATGCCGATACCGGCACGCAGGATCGGTACGACGGTGATTTTCTTGCCGGCAATCTTTTCGACTTGCACCGGGCCGGCCCAGCCCGGAATTTCGTAGTTTTCCAGCGGCAGGTCGGCGGTTGCCTCATAGGTCAGCAGAGCGCCAACTTCCTGAGCCAGCTCGCGGAAATTCTTGGTGCTGATATCGGCGCGGCGCATCAGGCCGAGCTTGTGACGGATCAGCGGATGACGGATTTCACGGATGGGCATGGGAAAGGCTCCTGGATACGGGCAAAAAACGGCCTAGATTAATCGATCAAGCGGTGACTGTCTTACGCCGCTTGCAGTATTGTCTGACGCACTTGGCCTTCAATTGAGCAACATCGGCAACGTTAGTCGATATCTGCTTGCTCCGAGTCACCTGCTTGCGTACCTTTGCCGGTTTTTCTCATTGTTATCTGGAGCGATTCATGTCCGCTGATCTCGAGCATATCCGTCAAATCATGCGCGAGGCTGACTGCCTGTACACCGAAGCCGAAGTCGAGGCTGCCATCGCCCGGGTCGGCGCGCAGATCAATGCCGAACTGGCTGACAGCAATCCCGTGGTGTTCTGTGTGATGAACGGCGGCCTGATCTTTTCCGGCAAACTGCTGACGCACCTGAACTTCCCGCTGGAAGCGTCGTACCTGCACGCCACCCGCTACCGCAACGAAACCAGCGGCGGCGAGCTGTTCTGGAAGGCCAAGCCGGAAGTTTCGTTCATCGACCGTGACGTGCTGATCATCGACGACATCCTCGATGAAGGTCACACCCTGGGCGCCATCATCGATTTCTGTCGCCATGCCGGTGCCCGTGCAGTACACACTGCTGTGCTGATCGACAAGGACCATGACCGCAAAGCGCGGCCTGACCTGAAAGCCAACTATGTGGGCCTGCCGTGCATTGACCGCTATATCTTTGGCTATGGCATGGATTACAAAGGCTACTGGCGTAACGCCGCAGGCATTTATGCGGTCAAAGGAATGTAATTGACGGCCTGACTGCGTGGCAGGTCAGGGATAAGGAGAGACAGGTAAATGAAATCGTTGATGATGACCGGTGCACTGACGCTGGCCCTGCTGGCGGATGCGGCGCTGGCCGCGCCGATGCACGAGCAATACCTGCCGCCTGACGACCTGAACCTGCGTGAGGGGCAGCCGGAGCAGCAACAGCTGATGCTGGTCACTGAGTACTCGGTGGTGGTCGGCAACCAGCGACCGTCCAATCAGCAGCCGATACCTGTGACCGCGCCGCTGTCGATCAGCCTCAAAGGTAAACCGCTTAATAAAGGCGCGACCCTTAGCGAGGTGCAGATTCATTTCGACGGTGAAAGCAAAAGCCTGAAAAAGCCCAGCTTTGATCCGGCGACCCGTACCCTGACCCTGTCTTACCCGCAGTCGCACTACCGCACTCTGGTGGACCTGCTGCGCAACGAGAAGGTCTATTGCCAGTTCCTGACCTACGCCAACGGCCACGTCTGGGCCGATCTGCATACCGCAGGCACAAAGCCGCGTTGAGTGGTTTGGCTGGCAGATATAAACTGCCTGCCCCGTGAAAGTGAGCGCGACAGCTGGAGCCCGCAATGCGTAAAGACAAGAAGCAGATCATTGGTGACGAAATCGGCGACGAGCAGATCAAACTGTTCCTCGACTTTGAACCGTTCGACGCCACTTCGCCGTCGCTGCACAAACTCATCAAAGCCTATCGTGGCCTGCGTATCGACGACTTCGAGCGGTTTCTGGTGTTCTTCCGCGAAGCTGGCCTGGACCTGAACGGCAAAGACGAACAAGGCAACACCTTCGTCGACCTGATCAAGGACCAGCGCAACGCCGACGACTACATCGCCCTGATCGAACAAGCCCGCGCAGCAGCCTGAGCGGCAGGCGGACTCGTGGCAGGGGCTTGAGCTCAAGCCCCTTCTGCAAGCGTTCAGTTGCGCGGCTGATACGCCTTGCCGTAATGCCGCTCCATCCTTGCCTGCAACAACTCCAGCCCGATCGACATGATCCAGTACAGCACCGCCGCGGTGGTCAGCATCTCGATGTAGCGATAACTCGACCGCCCGTACGACTGCGCCAGAAACATCACCTCCCAAACCCCCATCACCGAAATCAGCGATGAATCCTTGAGCATCGAAATGAACTGATTGGTGGTAGGCGGAATAATCGTGCGCATCGCCTGAGGCAGGGTAATCAGCCAGAACACCTGCAGTGGCGTGAGCGCCATGGCCATGGCTGCTTCACGCTGCCCGGCCGCAACGCCGATGATGCCCGCCCGGAAAATCTCGCTCAGGTACGCGCCGTAGTTCAACGACAGCGCAATGATCCCGGCGGTCACCGCCCCCGGCACCACACCAATCTGCGGCAGCCCCAGATAAATCAACAGAATCTGGATCAGCAGCGGTGTGCCGCGAAAGAACGACGCATAGAAACTGGCGATCCCGAACGCCACCGCACTGCGCGATAAACGCGCCAGCGCGGCAACAAAACCCAGCAGCACCGACACCGCAATCGAGCAGAGGCACACGAACAGAGTCAGCACCGCGCCTTGCAGAAAGCCGTTAGGGGCCAGGCTCAGGCCGATCAGGTTCGGCAACTTGTCGAGGATGATCGAGAACTTCAGATCGAAGCTCAGGAAAAAACCGGCAAACAGGGCGAACATCGTCGCCCAGGTCAGGTACAGCCGGGTCCGAAAGCCGAACACGCGCTTGAGCAGGCTGGTCTTGGCCTGCTCAGGTGGGCGTTGTGAAGGAAACTGGGTCATTTACTGATATCGGCGCCGATCCACTTTTGCGACAGCTTGCTCAGGGTGCCGTCCTTCTTGAGTTCTTCGAACACCTCGCGGACCTTGGCATTCCATTCGGCATCGCCTTTCTCGATGGCGACGAAATTCGGCTCTTCATACAGCGCCGCGCCGGCCAGCTTGAAGCGCTTGTCCTGATCCAGACGCGGTTGGGCGGTAACCAGGTTGGTCAGTACGGCATCCAGGCGTTTGCCGGCCCCCAGGCCCAGATCCTGAAACGCCACGTTATCGTTGTCATAAGGGGCGATCTGCACGTTTTCGAATGGGTACTCCAGCGGCTTGCCGGTGCTGCCTTCAATCACCAGGTTCTTGTTCAGGTAGCTTTCGTAGCTCGAGGCGCTGGTCAGGCCCACTTTCTTGCCGCTCAGATCCTTGGCCTCATGAATCCGCTCATCCTTGGCGTTGACCACGATTACTGCTGGCGAGGCGTAGTATTCCACCGGGAAGTCGAAGACCTCGGCGCGGGCCTGGCTCGGGGTCATCGAACAGATGCAGATGTCATAGCGACCGCTCCAGCGGCCGGCGGCGATCACGTCCCAGGAGGGAGTCTCGAAGCGCGCCTTGACGCCCAGCTTCGCGGCTACGGCCTTGGCGACATCGACGTCAAAACCATCAAGCTGGTTCTGATCATTGAGAAACGAGAAGGGCGGGTAGCTTTCCATCAGCACATTGACCAGCTCTTTGTTGTCCTGCACCCGTTGCAGAGTGGCGCCCGCCAGAACCTGGCTGGAGACGGTCAGGGCAAACAGGCCGATAGCTGCAAGCGCACGTAGTTTCACGTCAGATCCTCAAAAAATGGTTGTTGTTTGGATAAAGGCGCGTATTAAATACGTTATATAGGGCTCAATTCTAATGAGTCTTTTTCATATGTATATAAGCAGGTCAAATATGACTCAAGGTTCGACGGTAATTCTTGATGGCGGCATGGGCCGGGAACTGCAACGTCGTGGTGCGCCGTTCCGTCAGCCGGAGTGGTCGGCGCTGGCCCTGACCGAGGCGCCCGAGGCGGTAGTGGCGGTGCATGCGGCGTACATCCAGAGCGGTGCGCGGGTGATTACCAGCAACAGCTATGCGGTGGTGCCGTTTCATATCGGTGAGGAGCGTTTCGCTCGTGAAGGCCAGGCGCTGGCCACCACCGCCGGGCAACTGGCGCGCCAGGCTGCTGATGCCGCTGGCGGCCGGGCACTGGTGGCCGGCTCTTTGCCGCCACTGTTTGGCTCCTACCGTCCTGACCTGTTCGATGCCAGCCGTGCCGACGAGATCCTCCAGCCACTGGTGCGTGGCCTGGCGGCGCACGTCGACCTGTGGCTGGCAGAAACCCAGAGCGCAATTGTCGAAGCGCGGACCATCCGCGCTGGCCTGCCGACTGACGGCAAGCCGTTCTGGCTGTCGTTCACTCTGCAGGATGAAGACACCGATGACACCCCGCGGCTGCGCTCCGGCGAGCCGGTGGCCGATGCCGCGCGAGCGGCGGCCGAGCTGGGTGCGGCGACCCTGCTGTTCAACTGCAGCCAGCCGGAAGTGATCGGCGCGGCGATTGATACCGCCCGCGCGGTGTTTGCCGAGCTGAATGTGCAAATCGGGGTAGGGGCCTATGCCAACGCCTTCCCGCCACAGCCCAAGGACGCCACCGCCAACGATGGTCTGGATGAGCTGCGCGAAGACCTCGACCCGCAGGGCTACCAGCAATGGGCCGCCGATTGGGTCAAACGTGGCGCGACCCATATCGGCGGCTGCTGTGGAATCGGCCCGGAGCACATCGCTGTGTTGGCCGAGAGCCTCTGAAAGCCCGCGATGTGACAGGCGCTCACTCGGGTCCGGTAGGAGCGGCTTCAGCCGCGAATCCAGCTAAAAAACAAAACCCCGTGGCTCACTGAGCGCACGGGGTTTTGTTTATTCGGCTTTCAAGGCATCAGGCGATGCTTTGTGCCTCGGTCTGCTGCTGTTCGATCAGCCCCAGGGCCTTGTCGCTCTGGGTGCTGATGCGCTTGTACAGCTGGGCATCGCTGGCCAGCTCTTTTTCGCGAGCCGGGAAGATCTCGTTGAGCTTGGCGCTCCACGCACCCTTGGCTTGTTCAGGGAAGCAGCGTTCGATCAGGTCGAGCATGATCGATACGGTCACCGATGCACCCGGCGACGCACCGAGCAGGGCGGCCAGCGAGCCATCAGCGGCCGAGACCAGCTCGGTGCCGAATTGCAGCACGCCGCCTTTTCTGGCGTCTTTCTTGATGATCTGCACGCGCTGGCCGGCAATCTCCAGGCGCCAGTCTTCGGCCTTGACCTGCGGGTAGAAGCGGCGCAGCGAATCCAGGCGCTGTTCCATGGTCTGGCGCACTTCGCTGATCAGGTACTTGGTCAGGTCCATGTTGTCGCGGGCCACCGACAGCATCGGCTTGATGTTCGACAGGCGCACCGAGAACGGCAGGTCCATGAACGAGCCGTGCTTGAGGAACTTGGTGGTGAAGCCGGCGAACGGGCCGAACAGCAGCGAAGTCTTGCCGTCCACCACGCGGGTGTCGAGGTGCGGAACCGACATCGGCGGCGAACCTACGGCGGCCTGGCTGTAGACCTTGGCCTGGTGATGCTTGACCACTTCAGGATTGTCGCAGCGCAGCCACTGGCCGCTGACCGGGAAGCCGCCAAAGCCTTTGCCTTCTTCGATACCGGACATCTGCAGCAATTGCAGCGCAGCGCCACCGGCACCGAGGAATACGAAGCGGGCGTCGATGTCACGGCTGCTGCCGTTGTTGACGTCCTTGATGGTGACGGTCCAGCCCTTGCCATTGCGGGTCAGGTCGGTGACGCGCTTGTTGTACTTGACCTGGGCATCGGGCTCGCTGGCCAGGTGCTTGAGCAACTGGTTGGTCAGAGCGCCGAAGTTGACGTCAGTACCATTGGCCATGTGGGTGGCGGACAGCTTCTGATCGGCTGGGCGGCCGGCCATCATCAGCGGCATCCACTCGGTCATCTTGCTGTGGTCTTCGGTGTACTGCATCGAGGCGAAGGCGTGATGCTGGCGCAGGGCCTCGAAACGCGCCTTGAGGAACGACATGTCTTTCTCGCCCTGCACGTAGCTCAGGTGCGGGACGGGATTGATAAAGGTGCGGGTCGTTTCGAAGCTGCCCTTGCGCACCAGATAGGACCAGAATTGCTTCGAAACCTCGAACTGGGTGTTGATGTGCACGGCTTTTTTGATGTCGACCGAACCGTCGGCAGCCTGCGGGGTGTAGTTCAGTTCGCACAGCCCGGCGTGACCGGTGCCGGCGTTGTTCCACGGGTTGGAACTTTCCGCAGCGCCGGAGTCCATCAGTTCGACGACCTCCAGTTTCAGGCTGGGGTCGAGCTCTTTGAGCAGTACCGCCAGAGTGGCACTCATGATGCCGGCTCCGACCAATACCACGTCGACTGCTTCGTTATGCGCCATTAACGCGTCTCCAAAATCTGCTGCACCCAATTGACGGCCTGCGATCCCGAGGCTGGATGCCAGGTATTGAGGGCATGAACCGCATTCATGCTACGCACGTCCTGGCCGGGATCGAGGGTCCGATTCTTCGCAATGTTTTGCATCTCTCGCGCAGGCCCCGGTCAGACTGTTCAAGGGTTCATAATGACTATGAACGCATTTTCCAGCATGCCGGGCCATTCGACCATCGTCAGGACGCTGCGCAGCGACGTTCGACCCTGCCGGGTGAGGCCGACGGAAACGTTAAAGGTACATCTTCAAACCTGTTCATGTGCTCGCCACACTCTTGTGAAGTTGTGAAACCCGTTATTTCGCGCTCTTTTGGACACGCGAACCAAACCTCAAAAAGGGCTGCGAGGGCAGCTCTGGCATGCCCGGCTATCACAGATGAGACGGCGGTGGCGGGAAAGGTTCGATCGGATTCGAGCCATTGCCTACCAGCCATCGAATTATCGCGATGCAAGCGGACTGCGTGGGCGGCTCTCTGTGGGCGTTGCGGGGGAGCTAATTTCGTGGATTAGCGATGCAGCGAGGCCCGATCAGGAGACGTCCTTATAATCGGGGGGAGATTATAGCGATGAAACATCGGGAATTGATCGGCCTGTTTGACTTTTATCGCGATTAATTCAGGCAGCCAGCAGCTCACGTGCTACCAAACGGTCTGCACGCGGTGCAATCCGGGCGCTGGCGGGCAGTGGCTGGCCGAGCCACGCCATGCGTTGTTCAGTCACTTCGACCCATTCATTGCCTGCCGGAGCCTGGCTGCAGTGCTTCAGTGCACGGCAGATACCCTGCTGGTCGATGCGGGCATAGTGGCGAAGGGCAGGGCGGACGCTGAACAGAGACTGGAAAAAGCCCATGACGGTGCTCTCGTTTGTTGATTGAGGCTAGCTTGGCGGCTTGACGTGACACCCTGATTACAGCCCGGCCAGACCGGAACCATCAGCGCGAACCGGTGGTCGGATTTTCAGCTATCAGGCAGTTGCGGTGCGCCGCTATACTCCCGGCATCGATTGCTGGCCCCCATGGAGAAATAAACATGCTGCGTCGCGTTTTGTTTGGTCTGCTTGCTGTAAGCAGTTTGACTCTGGTCGGTTGTGCCCACAGCCCGCAACAACTGAGCCCGCAGCCGCGTATCACCGCGCAACTGGCGCCGGTGGGGCATGGCCAGCCGGTCGTGGTACGGGTGGTGGATGGTCGTCAGAGCCAGACTCTGGGCACGCGCGGCGGCATGTACCCTGAAACCAGTTCGATCACCGTCAATGGCGCCGACCTGCTGCCTAAACTGCAGGCCCAGGCCGAAGCCGCCGTCCGCCTGCTGGGCTTCACACCGACCCAGGGCGGTAACGCTCCGCAACTGACCGTGACCCTGGCCGACCTGCGTTACCAGTCGCCCAAAGAAGGCATGTATGTAACCGAGGCGACCATCAGCTCGACGTTCCGCGCTGACGTGCGCAACAACGGTCGCAGCTACAACGGCCGTTATGCAGCGTCGCTGGACCAGCGCTTTGGCATGGCGCCGAACCAGGAAACCAACACCAAGCTGGTCGGCGATGTGTTGAGCGATGCCCTGACCCGGGTGTTCCAGGACCCGACCATCGGTAGCACACTGTCTCAGTAACCGTGTTGCCGATGTAAAAAAGCCCGGCTCTCGATCAGAGGCCGGGCTTTTTCGTTGCGGCTGCGTTGATCAGTGATTCACCGCCGCTGCGGTGGCCACGGAAAAATCCAGAAAGCTCAGGCCGGTGTCCGGGTCTTGCTCAGGCAGGTCGTGATGTTGATGACCGCCCAGAGCGCAATAGACCAGCCAGTGGCGGTCGTGGACATTGAAGGCCAGGCCGTCGATAAGCTCCTGCTGCTCATCGCTTTGGGCGATGAGGTAGAGACGGTCCTGATTGTTGGCGTGCAGCATGTCGACTCCAGAATGTACGGGCGTTCCCTGCAAAATGCCTGGCAAGTGCCAGGCTCCCTTTTGAAGGGCCATACAATGGCGTGGCTGGATGACAAGCCGGTGACAGCGGAGCAGAAAATGGCAGCCTCCGGGCGGCTGCCATTGAGCCTCAAGGCAGGGCCAGGCCGGCCTTGATCCGGTACTGATTGCGCACCGGAGTCGCATATTGCTGGATCAGATACGGGCGATGCTCGGCAGGGCAGCCTGCCAGGCGCGTTTCCCACTCAGCTTTGGCCTTGGCCAGTTCTTCGGCGCCAAACAGTTCATCAGCCTGCGGCACGCTGAGGCTGGCGTCGCGCTCGCTCCACTGCGCCCAGGCCAGGTAATGCACCGGGAACAGCCGGTAACCGGTAAGAATCTGCCGGTCGATTTCTGCGGCCAGTTGCTTGGTGTCTTCGAACTGTGCGCTGATCGGCGGCGCGAAGTTCACATGCACCCGGCCTTTGTAGCCGGTAATGCCCAGGGCAATGCTGATGTCGTCTTCGCCCGGGGTCTTGGCGTAGCTGCCAGTGGTGGCACGGATGTACAGCTCACGGGCCTTGGCCTGGTCGCACGGGTCGTACTCGTAACTGATCGATACCGGGCTAAGATTCAAGGAGCGAATCACCTCACCGAACGGCTCGTCCTTGCGGCTCATGTGGAACATCTTGAGGATTGCCGACTCGGTACGGTCGTCGCCGTCCTTGGCCCGCCCTTCGGCCTGGGCGATCCAGATTGACTGGGTATCGTGAGTGATCGAATGGTTGATATAGGCCGACAGCAACTGGTAGGCGGCCATTTTCTCGCGGCGGCCGCTGATCGAGCGGTGCACGATGAAGCTTTTGTTCAGGCGCATCAGGTCGCTGACGAACGGCTTTTGCAGCAGGTTGTCGCCAATGGCGATGCGCGGCGTGGGCAGGCCGGCGTGATACACCGCATAGTTGACGAAGGCCGGGTCCATCACGATGTCGCGGTGGTTGGCCAAAAACAGATAGGCACTGCCGGACTTGAGCTGTTCAACGCCGGCGTAGGTCACGCCGTCGGTGGCGCGCTCGATGGTGTGATCGACGTACACCTCGATCTTGTCCTGCAGGGTCGCCACCGAATTGATGCCGGCGAACTCCTTGCGCAGTTTGCGGGCCAGGGCCGGTTGCAGGAACCAGCCAAAGGTGTTGGCCAGGCGCGGAAAGCGGAACTTGGTCAGGGTCGCGAGGAAGGCCTTGTCGCTAAGCAGACGCGCCAGTACAGCAGGCACCTCGGCGTCGTCATAAGGTCGGATGGCATCAAATTCGCCCATCATGCTCTCTTGTAGGGGGTGGGAACGGATACAGGTATGAAAAGGCTGGTCTGAAATAAACAGATAGCAAAATCCGGATTCAAAAAAGGATCAGCCTTCGAACGGACGCTGATTATACGCAAATCTCACGGAGCAGACCTGATGCAGGAACTACAGAGTTATGACTGCCCCTATTGTGGCGAGCCGGTCGAGACGCTGCTGGACCTTTCTGGTGGCGATCAGCAGTACATAGAAGATTGCCAGGTGTGCTGTCGGCCGATTGTTTTCGACCTGCGCACTGATGGTGAGCACTGGAGTCTGGATGTGCGCAGCGAGAATGAATGATGCAGCGAATCTACGAACCTGAGCATTTGCTGGAAGGGGAGCTGCTATTGGCGATGCTGGCCAGCGAGGGCATCGAGGCGCATATGACCGGCCGTGACCTGCTCGGCGGGGCTGGGCATCTGCCGGTCAGCGGCCTGCTGGGCATTGTGGTCTGCGATGAACAGGTGCAACAGGCACTGCAACTGATCAATGCGTACAATGCCGCCTTGCCTGTCGACGCTGACGAGCCCGACAGTTTTCCTGATGTACTGGTGTGCTGAACTATGTGTGGACGCTATGCCCTGTTTCGCTGGAATCGTGACTTTGCCGCCATACCGGGGTTTCCATCCGACCAGCAGCCACAGTGGAACATCTCCCCGACGCAATGGGTCTTGATGCTGCGTGCCGATGAACAGGGCGCTCCTACCCTGGCACGCGCGCGCTGGGGGCTGACGCCGGCCTGGCTGACCGATCTGAGCCGCACCCCGGCCCATGCCCGCGCCGAAACCGTGGCCGAGCAGCCGATGTTTCGTGAGGCGTTTTCTCAGCGGCGCTGCCTGCTGCCGGCCAACGGCTTCTATGAATGGCGCGGCAATGCCCGCAAGCAGCCCTTCTGGCTGACGCCCGCCGAAGGCTCTTCGCTGTTTTTCGCAGCCATCTGGGAGCGCTACCCGGTGCAGGAGCAGGAGTGGCTGAGCGTGGCGGTGGTCACTCAGCCGGCCATGGATCAGCGCCGGCCGCTGATACTCGACGAAGACGGCCAGCGCGCCTGGCTCGAGCCGAAGACTCCGGAGCACGTCTTGCAAGGCCTGCTGGCTGCGCGGCAGACGCAACTGCGCGAGCGGCCGCTGGCCAATCTGATCAATGATCCGGCCCTGAATGGGCCGCAGTGCCTCACGCCTCTCTAGCTTTCAGACCTTGAACTGATTGATCAACCGCCGTTGCTGCTCTGCCAGGCGGATCGGGTCGGTGTCGTCCTGACGCGGCACCACCGGGCGCGTGCGGCCGGGCGTTTGGGTAACATCCCGGCCTTGTAGCTGCCGCGTTGCGGCGTGGATGGCGCTGTTGAGGGCCAGCAGGTTGGCCTGGTCGGCAAGGTTGCGCATCCGGGGGCGAAGGGCGTCAGCATTGACGTCTGTGTGTGGCAGGCGCTGTATCAGGTTCATGGCATCAGCGATGCCTTCATAGTGCTCGGCTTGTCGCTGTGGGCGGCGCACGACCCTGCTGGCGGCCAGCCAGATCAGCAGCAACCCTGCCACACCGGGCAGCAGCCCGACCAGGCTGCTACCGGGCAACGCCGCTATGCCTAGCGTCAGTGTGCCTGTCAGTGACGCGATGGAAAACCGGATCGACTTGCGCTTCATGGCAACTCCAGACCGAACAGCCCCGTTCTTTAGAGGGTGTCCACAAAATGGCTGCACTCGGCAATACGGCGTTCGCCTATTTTGTAAACACCCTCTTAGTGCTATCGCCCGCTGCCGGAAAATCATGAAGCCTGGCCGACGACGAACCCAGGCTGCATGATCCAGCAAGTCTGTTACAGGCCAGGGAACTATCGGGCGTTTTTTGCGGACCAAGGGGCGATTGGCGGAGCGCTGGCGCACAAGCTCTGTACGGCCTAGGATGACCGCCAAGCCTGTAAGGAGAGTTACGTGATGCGTCAGTCTTTTGCCATTTGCGCCCTTGGCGCTGCCGTACTGCTGGGCGGCTGCCAGGCAGTTAACACCACCACCGGTGACTCGGTAGGGGTAGAGCGCAAGCAGTACATGTTCAGCATGCTGTCGACCGAAGAGGTCAACAACATGTATGCCCAGTCTTATCAGCAGACGGTCGGTGAGGCCTCAAGCAAGGGCGTGCTGGATACCACCAGCAGCAATGCCAAGCGCGTGCATGCCATCGCTGACCGGCTGATCGCCCAGGCGCCGAAGTTGCGTGCCGATTCGGCGCAGTGGCAGTGGGAAGTGAATCTGATCAAAAGCGACGAACTCAATGCCAACTGCGGACCGGGCGGCAAGATCATTTTCTATACCGGGCTGATCGAGAACCTTAACCTCACTGACGATGAGATCGCAGCCGTGATGGGCCATGAAATCGCCCATGCCCTGCGTGAACATGGCCGCGAGGCGATGTCCAAGGCTTATGGTGTGGCGATGGCCAAGCAGGGCGCTGGCGCGTTGCTGGGGTTGGGCCAGGACAGCCTGGCGCTGGCCGATACCGTGGTCAATTACAGCCTGACCCTGCCCAACAGCCGCAGCAACGAAAATGAAGCCGACCTGTTGGGCCTGGAATTGTCGGCCCGCGCCGGTTACAACCCCAACGCGGCGATCACGCTGTGGCAGAAAATGACCCAGAAAGCCGGCGGTTCGACGCCGGAATTCATGAGTACCCACCCGGCCTCGCAGAACCGCATTGCCTCGCTGCAGGCGGCAATTCCCAAGGTCATGCCGCTTTATGAGCAAGCGAAGAAGTCCTGAGTATTACAGCCAGCCGCTGATCTGCATCGCCTTGTACACCGCAACCAGCGCCATGACCAGAAAGGCGCTGGCTGCCAGACGACGAATCAGGGTCAGGGGCAGTTTCTCGGCGGCGAAATTACCGGCCAGCACCACCGGCACGTTGGCGATCAACATGCCGAGGGTGGTGCCCAGAATCACCAGCCACAGGTAGCTGTACTGGGCCGCGAGCATCACCGTGGCGATCTGGGTCTTGTCGCCGATTTCGGCGATGAAGAAGGCAATCAGGGTGGTCATGAACGGGCCGAACTTGCGCGCGGTGCTGGTTTCGTCATCGTCCAGTTTGTCTGGCACCAGGGTCCACAGCGCCGTGGCGGCAAAGCTGGCAGCCAGGATCCAGTGCAGTACGACATCCGAGAAAAACTGCCCGACCCAGGCGCCTACGGCACCTGCTGCGGCATGGTTGGCAAGGGTCGCAGCGACGATACCGGCAATGATCGGCCAGGGTTTGCGAAAGCGTGCGGCAAGGATCAGCGCCAGCAGTTGCGTTTTGTCGCCTATTTCGGCGAGGGCCACGATGGCGGTGGGGATAAGTAGAGATTCCAGCATCAGGTTTCCAGGGGCGGGTCGACACGGCTAATGACACGTACAGCCTCCCCGCCCTGGGTAAGGTTGTGCGTGTCATAGGTCTTGTCAAACCCTGCTCCGTCTGACGCGGATTGCGGGTCGCACGCACCATGGCCTGCGGGCCAAGTATGTTGATGCATGCCGGACGAGCCGGTGGCTCGCGGGAGACTACTCCCCTAGGACGGAGCGGATTCTGCCTAGCTCGTGCGGTTTGGGCAAGCGCTTATTTTCAGTTGCGTCTGGCGCGATAAATCCGAAAACCATCGCCCTCGGCCAGGGTTTCACAGGCGCCGACATGCTCATCGATCAGAGGTTGATAGCGCAGGAAACTATTGGCTACCAACCGAAGTTCACCACCTTTTCGCAGATGTAACCGGGCTTTTTTCAGCAAAGTTTCCGAGGCTTTGTAGTCAGTATGCACGCCGGTATGAAACGGCGGATTACTGAGGATGGTATCGAGTCCGTCCGGGGCGGCATCGATACCGTCGCCAGTGATGATTTGTGCCTGCAGGTCATTGGCGGCAAGGGTCAGCGCGCAGCTGGCAGTGGCAAACGCGTCGACATCCAGCATGACCACTTCAAGGGCCGGGTTGCGACGTTTGACCGCAGCGCCGAGCACGCCTGCGCCACAGCCGAAGTCCAGCAATGAGCCCTCTGGCAGGTTAGCCAGATGCTTGAGCAGCAGTGCGGTGCCGCGGTCGAGCCGGCCATGGCTGAATACGCCCGGCAGGCTGACAACGTTCAGCACACCGTCCTCCAGAGCGACTTCAAAGGTCTTCGCCAGGCTGTTCAGCGGTTTGGCTTGTGGTGGATGTTCAACGGTCACCTGCCAGAGCTGGCAATGACGTGCACTGTCAAGCTTGCGCGGTTTGCCCAGTGGGTGCAGTTGTTTGGCAGCGGCTTCGATCCCGCCGCGTTTTTCGCCGATCAGGAATAGATCCTTGCCGCCCAGACGCGCTGCCAGGGCGTTGAGCAGGTAGTCGCTGAGGTCCCGGGCCTTGGGCAGAAACACCACGGCGGCATCGAAGTCCGCTGCCGGCGGCTCGACTCCGAAATGCAGGCGCCCGGCAAAGCGGCCCTCCAGCGCGGCCATGTCACCGGCATGCCAGCACCAGCCCTGCGCATTCGGCAGTTTGCCGAGCAAGTCGTCGGCCGGCAGCCCGGCCAGCAGCAGATTGCCCTGAAACAACTCGGCCTGGCGAAGAATCACCTCACTGCGCGGGTCCATGTCCTGACTCCTGAAAAAAGGGCGCAGTTTAACAGCGCCGCAGGCGCTAGCCACAAGCTTCAAGCCATAAGCTGCAAGTGCCGTTGCCGTTGCCGTTGCCGTTGCCGTTGCCGTTGCCGTTGCCGTTGCCGTTGCCGTTGCCGTTGATCTTGATCTTGATCTTCGAGCCGAGATGGCACAGACGACGCAAATCGCGACTTGGGTGCTGGCCGAGGGTAGGCGTCGATTTGGGGGAGAAACCAGCAGGGAAGCTGGTTTCAGGTGCGCTGGGCAGGACGCCCATCGCGCCGGCCCCCGAATCGGCGCCGGACGGAGGGAAGTCTGCCCGCAGGGCAGACCCAAACCAGGAGCAAGCGGTTTTCCCCGGTTTTGCCAAGATGTATAGACTGGAGACATGGTGGACACGTGTACGGGGACATGGTTGACACTTTCGGCAAGCACATTTGCCGGAATGTTTCGATCATGCCTTGGAACACGAGAGACGCCATGAGCCTGAAAGAAGAGTTCATTACCCTGGCGCGCCAGCCCAGCGCCAACATCAGAGCGCTATGCCGCCAGTACGGCATCAGCCCGCAAACGGGCTACAAGTGGCTCAGACGTTTTGAGCAAGACGGTGAGGAGGGCCTGAAGGAGAAGTCCCGCAGACCGGCTGCCAGCCCCACGCAAACGGCCCCCGGGCTTGAGGCGGAAGTCATTGCGCTACGCCAAGCTCACCCGGCATGGGGTGGTCGCAAGATCAGTCACGTGCTAGATCGGCGCATTTCGCCCAGCACCGTCACCAATGTTCTGCATCGGCATGGGTTGATAACACCTGAGGCCAGTGCCGCAGCCACCCCTTGGAAACGCTTCGAACATGAAGCGCCCAACGATCTGTGGCAGATGGATTTCAAAGGATATTTCCAAACAGGTCAGGGTGTTTGTCATCCGTTGACAATGATCGACGATCACTCGCGCTTCAACCTGGTGATTCAAGCTTGCGCGCATCAGCGTGGACCATTGGTTCAAGAGCACATGACGGAGGTATTTAGGCGCTATGGAATACCGTTGCAGATCAATGTCGACAATGGCGCACCCTGGGGAGCGCCTCGCAACCCCGGCGAGCTCACGCCCCTTGGCATCTGGCTTGTGCGACTGGGCATTCACCTTAGTTTCAGCCGCCCCAGGCACCCGCAAACCAACGGTAAGAACGAGCGTTTTCACCGAAGTTTCAAGGCTGAAGTCTTAAATGGTTGCACGTTCCGTAACCTGAATGAGGCCCAGCAGGCGTTTGATCAGTGGCGGGAGATCTACAACCATCGGCGCCCGCATGAAGCTCTGAATTACAAGACGCCCATGCATCGTTATCGCATCAGCCAGAGAGCGTTCCCCAGGCAGCTCGGCGAGTTTGAGTACAGCCCGGAGGATGTTTTGGTGAAGCCCTATGACAGCCAGTTCCGCTTCAAGAAGCGCTCGTTCCGCATCGCCCATGCCCTGTCGGGTCATACTTTGGCGCTGCGGCCGAGCAAGAAAGGGCCCGAGCACTTCGATGTGTTCTTCTGCCATCACAAACTAAGAACGATCGATTTCAACCAGCCCGATAGCAAGCGATAATGTGTCAACCATGTCCCCGCACACGTGTCAGCGATGTCTCCGGTCCGTACACCAAGACAAAATCGGGTCGCCCAGCAGGGCGAAACCTGCGGTTCAGACAACTCGATCAGGGATTTTCCATCGCTCGAAAGAGCATCGCCGATAAGCCAACGTCCTACGCGACAACCCGCAGCGGTGCACCAGTAAAGAACCCGCGGGCATTTTCGGCGATCTGTTCAACGATCCGTTGCCGCGCTTCGCGGGCGCCCCAGGCGCTGTGCGGGGTGATGATCAGGCGCGGAATGTCGCCCGCCAGCAACGGGTTGCCATTGACCGGCGGCTCGACACTGAGCACGTCAGTGGCCGCACCGCCCAGGTGGCCATTACGCAAGGCATCGGCCAGCGCCTGTTCATCAATCAGCCCGCCACGTGCCGTGTTGACCACCAGTGCATGAGGCTTGAGCAGGCCCAGTTCGTGGGCGCCGAGCATATGCCGGGTGTGCTCGTTGAGCGGGCAGTGCAGGGTCAAAGCATCGACCTGCGGCAGCAGCTCATGCAATGGCAGGCGGTCGGCACGGGCCGGCCTGCCGGGCAACTGGCCGCTCAGTACCCGCATGCCGAAGGCTTCGGCCAGGCGCGCCACCGCACCGCCCAGTTCGCCGTGGCCCAGCAGGCCGAGGGTCTTGCCTTGCAGTTCGACGATCGGGAAATCCAGCAGGCAGAACTGCGAAGATTGCTGCCACGCCCCTTGCTGTACAGCGTTCTGGTAATCCGGCAGACGTGTCGCCAGAGCGAGCAGCAACAGCAGGGTGTGCTGCGCCACCGATGGCGTGCCGTAGCCTTGGCAGTTGCATACGCTCACCCCGTGTTCACGGGCCGCTGCCAGGTCGACGTTGTTGGTGCCGGTGGCGGCGACCAGGACCAGTTTGAGCTGTGGGCAGGCGGCAAAGGTTTTTGCGTCGATCAACACTTTATTGGTAATCACCACCTGTGCATCTTGCAGGCGTTCGATCACCTGGTCAGGGGTGGTGCTGGCGTGCAGGATCAGATCGGCAAAGCTGTCGCGCAGGATGCCAAGGTCCAGATCGCCCAGATCCAGTGAAGTGTGGTCGAGAAAAACTGCTCTGCCGTTATTACTCATCAGCTGTACCTTCCGTGTCGGGGTTGAGGGTTGTAGTGTTACCAATCTTTTCTATCACACGCTGCGCCTGGCGCTGGCGGTTTTGTTCGTTGGAGCGCTGCATGTACTGGACCGAGTTTCTCACCGTTGCCCTGATTCATCTGCTGGCGGTTGCCAGTCCCGGTCCGGATTTCGCCGTCGTGGTGCGCGAGAGCGTGGCCCACGGACGCAAGGCTGGAACCTGGGCCGCGTTGGGCGTCGGTTCGGCGATTTTCCTCCACGTGGGCTATTCGTTGCTGGGCATCGGCATCATCGTGTCTCAGTCGATCGTGCTGTTCAATGCCCTGAAATGGGCGGCGGCGGCCTACCTGCTGTACATCGGCATCAGGGCCTTGCGCGCCAGACCGGCCAGTGCCTCGGCCGAGCCATTGGCGGCCGGTGCCGTGCAACGTTCGGCACGCGGCGCCTTCGTCAGCGGCTTTGTCACCAACGGCCTCAACCCCAAGGCCACGCTGTTTTTCCTGTCGCTGTTCACCGTGGTCATCGATCCGCACACGCCGCTGCCGGTGCAGGGTGGTTACGGCGTGTACCTGGCGATTGCCACCGCGGCCTGGTTTGTCATGGTCGCGCGACTGTTCAGCCAGGCGCGGGTGCGCGCCGGCTTTGCGCGCATGGGGCACTGGTTTGATCGTGCGATGGGGGGCGTACTCGTGGCCCTTGGGGTCAAGCTGGCGTTCACCCAGAGCCAATGACGGGTATTGGTCGATAAATCGTCCCTTTGACTGATGCACACTGGCGAGCAAGCGCTCTAGCGTCCATATTGGATCTTCGCCTGTGAACTCTGGAAAGGGACTCTTATGTTGCAGACTCGCGTTCTGGCGCCCGCTGAAGGCGCCTATCGATATCCTCTGTTGATCAAAAGCCTGCTGCTTTCCGGCACTCGCTATGAACGAACCCGCGAGATCGTATACCGCGACCTGGTCCGCTACACCTATCCGACCCTCAATGAGCGCGTGCGCCGCCTGGCCAATGTCTTGACCGAGGCCGGCGTCAAGGCCGGCGACACCGTGGCAGTCATGGATTGGGACAGCCATCGTTATCTTGAGTGCATGTTCGCCATCCCGATGATCGGCGCGGTGGTGCATACCATCAATGTGCGTCTGTCCGCGGAGCAAATTGTCTACACCATGAATCACGCCGATGACCGGCTCGTGCTGGTCAACAGTGAATTCGCCGCCTTGTATCAAGGGATTGCCGGGCATCTGACCACGGTGGAAAAGACCCTGTTGCTGACCGACACGCCGGATCAGCCCGTCGAGCTGCCAGGCCTGATCGGCGAGTACGAAGCGTTGCTGGCAGCGGCCAGCCCGGAGTACGACTTCCCGGATTTCGACGAGCATTCGGTGGCCACCACCTTCTACACCACCGGCACCACCGGCAACCCCAAGGGCGTGTATTTCACCCACCGGCAACTGGTGCTGCACACCATGGGCGTGGCGGCGATCATGGGCAGCATCGACAGCGTGCGGCTGCTGGGCACCAATGATGTGTACATGCCCATCACCCCGATGTTCCATGTGCATGCCTGGGGCGTGCCCTATGCCGCGACCATGCTCGGGGTCAAACAGGTCTATCCCGGACGTTACGACCCGGAGTTTCTGGTCCGGCTGTGGGAAACCGAAAAAGTCACCTTCTCGCACTGTGTGCCGACCATCCTGCAGATGCTGCTCAATGCCAGGTCGGCCAAGGACAAGGACTTTGGCGGCTGGAAGATCATCATCGGCGGCAGCTCGCTGAACCGTAGCCTGTATCAGGCGGCCAAGGCCAAGGGCATACAACTGACCGCCGCCTATGGCATGTCGGAAACCGGGCCGCTGATTTCCGTGGCGCATTTGAACGAAGAGCTGCTGGCCAGCAGTGATGACGAGCAGATCCGCTTCCGGATCAAGGCCGGTGTGCCGGGCATGCTGGTCGAGGCCGCCATCGTCGACGAACAGGGCAATTTCCTGCCGGCTGATGGCCAGACCCAAGGCGAACTGGTGCTGCGCGCACCGTGGCTGACCGAGAATTACTTCCGCGAGCCGGAAAAGGGCCGTGAGCTGTGGGCCGGCGGCTGGTTGCACACCGGCGATGTCGCCACCCTCGACGGCTATGGCTTCATCGATATTCGTGACCGGATCAAGGACGTGATCAAGACCGGCGGCGAATGGTTGTCGTCCCTGGCCCTTGAAGACCTGTGCAGTCGGCATGCCGCCGTGCGTGAAGTGGCGGTGGTCGGCATTCCTGACCCGCAATGGGGCGAGCGTCCGTTTGCCCTGATCGTTGCCCATGAAGGGCAGCCTATCGATGCCGCGCTGCTCAAGGCGCACCTTACGCCGTTCGTTGAGCAGGGGCATATCAACAAGTGGGCGATTCCGCAGCAGATTGCCGTGGTGCCGGAAATCCCCAAGACCAGTGTTGGCAAACTCGACAAAAAACGCATGCGTCTGGATATCGTCGAATGGCAAAGCAGTAATAGCGTTTTGCTGTCTACACTCTGAGGTCGAATGCCTGTCGTCTGTATCGAGGGCGACAGGCATTCTGTCTGGCCAGCCACATGCGTGGCTTGCCAAATTGCCAAAACCAGCCATTCTCCCCGGAGCCTGTCACGCAGTCGGGCGGGAATGGGCGGGCCAGAGAGTCTGATGCCCTAAATCACACTTTAGAGGGATCAAGCATTACAGACTGCTGGCTATAGTCGGCACAGGGGATCTGGCATCAAAGCGCAACGGCGTGGTGGAGCCCACGCCAGACCTACGCGCTGCCACTCGGATATGTCTGGAGCACCGAGTCGTTTTCGAAGTCCCTCTTGCCATAAAAATAAAAGCACATGGAGTAGCGTCGATGACTACAGCAACCCCGTTCTGGCGCAGGGCCAGACTGCCTTTGGCGGTCAGCCTCGCCTCTACGCTCGCTGGCCCCGCGTTCGGTGTCAGTTTCAATATTGGCGAAATCGAAGGCAGCTTCGACTCCTCGCTTTCGGTGGGGGCAAGCTGGTCGACCGCCAGCCCCAACAAGAACCTGATCGGTGCCAACAACGGCGGGCGTGGCCTGTCCCAGACTTCCGACGACGGCCACCTGAATTTCAAGCGCGGCGAGACCTTTTCCAAGGTCTTCAAAGGTATCCACGACCTGGAGCTAAAATACGGGGACACCGGGGTCTTCGTGCGTGGCAAGTACTGGTATGACTTTGAGCTCAAGGACGAAGGCCGCGAGTTCAAGGACATCAGCGACTCCAACCGCAAGGAAGGCGCCAAGTCGTCCGGCGCGCAGTTGCTCGATGCCTTTATCTACCACCGTTACTCGATTGGCGATGAACCCGGCACGGTGCGGTTCGGTAAGCAGGTGGTCAGCTGGGGTGAAAGTACCTTCATTGGTGGCGGCATCAACAGCGTGAACCCGATCGACGTTTCGGCGTTCCGCCGGCCCGGTTCAGAGGTCAAGGAAGGCCTGATTCCGGTCAACATGTTCTACCTGTCGCAGGGCATTACCCAGAATCTGTCCGTCGAGGGCTTCTATCAGCTGGAGTGGGACCAGACCGTAGTAGATAACTGCGGCACCTTCTTCTCTCAGCCGGATGTGATCGCCGACGGCTGTAACAATAACCTGGCGGTGCTGCGTAGCCGTAATGGCCTGAACGCCGGGCTGGCCGCATCGGGCCTGCCAGCAGCAGCCCGCGGCGCGATATTCAACTCGTTGGCCCAGCAGGGCGTGCTGTTCGGATCGCCCGACGAAGGCGCCATCGTGCGGCGCGGCCCGGATCGCGATGCCCGCGACAGCGGCCAGTTCGGCTTTGCCGTGCGTTACAACTTCGAGCCACTGAACACCGAGTTCGGTGCCTACATGATGAACTACCACAGCCGTGCGCCGATCTTCAGCGGTCGCGGTGGTGCGCCGGCATCCTTCAGCGCCTCCGGCCTGGTCGGCTCGCTGGTGGGCAACGGTATTCCGCTGGCCACCGCCACGGCGCTGGCTCCGACCCTGCTGCCGGTGGTGGTGGCGGGCAACTCCAGCTACTACGTCGAGTACCCCGAAGACATCCGCCTGTATGGCTTGAGCTTCTCGACCTCGTTGCCTACCGGCACGGCGTGGAGCGGTGAAATCAGCTACCGGCCCAACGCGCCGGTGCAGATCAACACCACTGACATCCTGTATTCCGGGCTGTCGCCGCTCAACCCTGATGTGTCAGTGCTGACCGGTCGGCCCAACACCGACCAGCCGGGTTACCGGCGCAAGGAAATCACCCAGCTGCAGACCACCTTCACCCACTTCTTCGACCAGGTGATGGGCGCCGAGCGTCTGACCGTGGTGGGCGAGGTGGGCTGGACCCACGTCGGCGGGCTGGAGAGCACCTCGAAAATCCGTTATGGCCGCGACCCGGTGTACGGGCCTGGTCCGCTGCCACGCGGTCAGTGCGGCATTCTCAACTCGGGTACTCTGACCGGCGCTGCGCAAAACAACCTGAGCCGTTACTGCGAGAACGACGGCTTCACGACCAGCAACTCGTGGGGCTACCGCGCCCGGGCGATCTGGGACTACAACAACGTCTTCGCCGGGGTCAACCTCAGGCCCAGCGTTGCCTGGTCGCATGACGTCAAAGGCTATTCGCCAGGTCCTGGCGGCAACTTCGAGGAAGGTCGCAAGGCGGTCAGCCTTGGTCTGGATGCCGAATACCAGAACACCTACACCGCGAGCCTTTCCTACACCAACTTCTTCGATGGCAAGTACACCACGGTCGACGACCGCGACTTTGTGGCACTGAGCTTTGGTGTGAACTTCTAAGAATCGGTATTTCAGGACGACGAACATGAAAATGACCAAAGGTCTGTTGCAAGCCAGTGTGCTGGGGCTGTCGATGCTGGCGACCGGGGTAATGGCGGCGGTATCGGAATCCGAAGCCGCCAAGCTGGGGACCAGCCTGACCCCCTTGGGCGGGGAAAAGGCCGGTAATGCCGACAACAGCATCCCGGCCTGGAGCCCGATGCCGACCAATGCCGGAGCCATCGATGGCAAGGGCTTCCTGGCCAACCCTTATGCCAATGAAAAACCGCTGTTCACCATCACCGCGAGCAATGTCGAGCAGTACAAGGAAAAGCTCGCGCCGGGGCAGTACGCGCTGTTCAAGCGCTACCCGCAGAGCTACAAGATTGTGGTCTACCCCGGCCACCGTGGTGCGACGGTGCCCGATTCAGTCGCCGCTGCGGCCAAGCGCAATGCCACCAACGCGAAGTTGACCGCAGGCGGCAACGGTCTGGAGAACTTCCAGACCGCCATTCCGTTTCCGATCCCGGCCAGTGGCGTCGAGGTGATCTGGAACCACATCACCCGTTATCGCGGTGGGGCCGTCAAACGTCAGGTCACTCAGGCCACTCCGCAGCCCAACGGTTCTTACTCGATCGTCAAGTTCAGCGACCAGTTCGTGTTCCGTGACCAGATGAAGGGCACCGGTATTTCCGAGAACATCCTGTTCTACTTCAAGCAACAGGTCACCGCGCCAGCGCGGCTGGCCGGTGGTGTGTTGCTGGTTCACGAGACGATCGACCAGGTCAAGGAACCGCGCATGGCGTGGGTGTACAACGCCGGTCAGCGGCGTGTACGCCGGGCGCCGGAGGTTTCCTACGACGGTCCGGGTACTGCGGCCGATGGCACCCGGACCTCGGACAACCTGGACATGTATAACGGTGCGCCGGACCGCTACGACTGGAAGCTGGTGGGCAAGCAGGAGATGTACATCGCCGCCAACAGTCACAAGCTCGATGACACCTCGCTCAAGTACGACGACGTCATCAAGGCCGGGCACATCAATCAGGACCTGGCCCGTTATGAGCTGCGTCGGGTCTGGCATGTCACGGCAACCCTGAAATCCGGCCAGCGGCATATCTATGCCAAACGTGACTTCTTCATCGATGAAGACACCTGGCAGGCTGCGGTAATCGATCACTACGACGGTCGTGGTCAGTTGTGGCGGGTGGCCGAGGCTCACGCTGTCAACTACTACGACAAGCAAGTGCCGTGGTACGTGATCGAAACCCTTTACGATCTGCAGTCCGGCCGTTACATGGCGCTGGGCATGAAGAACGAAGAGCGTCGCGCCTACGAGTTCGGCTTCGAGGCCAGCGCCAGCGAATTCAGCTCTGGCGCCCTGCGTCAGGACGGTGTGCGCTGAGCATCTGAACGTTCGCTGTGATCAAGCCCCCGTCAGGGGGCTTTTTCATTGGCGGCGCAGACGTTTTTTAATCCTTGTAGGAATTTTGTTACGAATCTTTAGGGTATGTCCTTCAAAAGCGCTCAAGCAGCCGTTAGGCTGCGGACATCTGCGATGCCGAATAAATGTCTTGCCAAGACAATTACAAGAGCCGGCCATGACTGATCTGTCCCGCATGCAAGGATTCGTCGATCACGCCACCCATACGCTGGAGCGGCGTTTCTTTCGTCCCCCGTTATCCGAAGACCATGTGCCGCGCCCGCGTCTGTGCGAGCGGCTGCGCCAAGGGTTGTCCGGGCGGCTGATCCTGGTCGGCGCGCCCGCCGGGTTCGGCAAGAGCTCGCTGGCAGTGGAGTTCTGCGAATCATTGCCGGCACCATGGCAAAGTGCCTGGCTGGGACTGGGTAGACGAGATGCAGAGCCCGGACGCTTCATGGAGCGGCTGCTGTGTGCGCTGCAGGGCTTTTTTCCGCAGCTCGGTGGCCTGCCGCTGGCCTCGCTGAGGTTGCGCAACGCCCAGGAGCCACAGGCGCTGGAAGCCTGGCTCGATGCCTTGCTCGACGAACTGGCCATGCACCTGGTGCTGAGCCGGCCGCTGCTGCTGGTGCTGGACGACTATCACCTGGTTCAGGGGCCGGTGCTGGATCGCTGTTTGCAAATGCTCCTTGATCATCTGCCAGGCGGGCTGGTGTTGCTGGTCACCAGCCGCCAGCGTCCGGACTGGCAGCTGTCTCGGCTGCGCCTGGCGCGGCATATTCTGGAACTCAACGAACAGGATCTGCGCCTGACCTGCGGTGAAGCGCAGGCCTTGCTGGCGCGCCATGCCCTGGTTGCCGATGGCCCGGCCCGGCAGCGATTGATCGAACGCAACGAAGGCTGGGTAGCGGGGCTGCGTTTCTGGTTGCTGGCCACTCAGGGGCATGCCGCACAAGACAGTGAGGCGCTGGTCAGCGAATACCTGCTTGAGGAAGTCATCGACTACCTGCCAGAGCAGGTGCAGGCATTTCTGTATGACACGGCCTGTCTGGAGCGTTTCTGCAGCGGGCTGTGTGACGCCCTGCGTGATCGTGATGACAGCGCCGCGATGCTCGATTACCTGCAACTTCACCAGGTTTTCCTGATACCGCTGGATGAGCAGGGGCAGTGGTTGCGTTACCACCATCTGTTTGCTGATTTTTTGCGCAGCCGCCGCCCGGAGGCCGCCACGCGCCTGCATCTCAATGCCTGCCGCTGGTTCCATGAACACGGCATGCTCGACGAGGCGGTTGAACAGGCACTGCTGGCCGGCGATGCCGATACTGCAGCCAGCCTGGCGCAGCACTTGGCCGAAGAAAAGCTGCTGGCCGAACAGAACGTGGTCATGTTGTTGCGCTGGAAAATGGACTTGCCCGACAGCCTGCTGGCCAGCACGCCGCGCCTGATCGTGCTGTATGCCTGGGCATTGGGGCTGGCTTGCCAGCCTGATGCTGCCGAAGAACTGGCCAGCCATCTGGCGCGTTTTCTGCCGGCGCCTTCGGCCACGGCGCAACAATCAATGCTCGCCCAATGGCTGGCGCTGAGCGGCATCATTGCCCGGGGCAGGGGAGATGCCGATACGGCGCGGCGTTATTGCAGCGAAGCCTTGCTCAGCTTGCCAGAGAGACGCTATGGGCAACGTCTGGTGTGTCTGTCGACGCTGGTCAACCTGGCGATCACCGACGGTGACCTGCTGCGTGCCCGGGCCTTGAGTCGCGATGCGCTGGAGCTGGCGCAGCGGCTCGCCAACCCGTTGTTCGAAGCCTTGGCCTGCCACGACCGTGCGCAGGTTCTACAGGCCCGTGGCGAGATTTTCCGCGCCCTGGAACAGGTGCGCACGGGATTGCAATTGCTCACCAAACTGGATCCTGCGCGACGTTATCCCATTCGTGCCCGCTTGACTCTTTACCATGGCTATCTGCTGAGTCTGTGCCTGCGGACCGATGAAGCCTTCGAGACCTTGCGCAGCGGGTTGGCCGAAGCCCGTGATTGTCGGGACATCAGTGTACTGACCGGTTATTGCACCCTGGCTTCGTTGCTCGGACGCGCCAGGCGCCACGCCGAAGCATTCGCCGAGCTGGCCGAGGTCGAGCGCCTGATGCATGGCTGGGGCGTGCCGCCGGTGCACTATCTGGCGATGATAACCCTGGTCAAATGCGAACTGTGGCAGGGCCAGGGACGCATAGGCCTGGCCGGCCCGTGGCTGTTACGCCTGAGCCAGACCTACAGTGCCGGGCTGTCGCTGGCCGCGCCTGAATGCCAGCCGCAATTGCCGCTACAGGTCGAGCTGCAGCGTGCTGAAC
This sequence comes from Pseudomonas sp. 21LCFQ010, assembly GCF_024129905.1. Lineage (NCBI taxonomy): Bacteria > Pseudomonadati > Pseudomonadota > Gammaproteobacteria > Pseudomonadales > Pseudomonadaceae > Pseudomonas > Pseudomonas sp. 21LCFQ010. Next base: position 323,377 of record NZ_JAMYDZ010000002.1, read on the forward strand.
TGGCCAACGCAGAGACTGCCCTGAGCGCCTTGCAGGCACTCGAACAACGTGCGGCGGACATCGACGCCCAGTGGCTGGTGCTCAATACCCTGACCAGACGCATGGCGGTGCTGCTTGATCAGGGGCGACAGGAATGTGCCACGCCGTTGCTGGCTCGCAGTCTGGCAATCAGTGAACGTGGCGGGCTACTGGCGTTTGAGCCCTTGATCGAGCGGCACGCGGCGTGGTTACGTCAGCAATTGTTCAGGGTGGCAGTCAGCGAGGTCCGTGACACGCTGCTGGAGCACCTGCCTGGCGGGGATAACCCGCAATGCGCAACGCTGTCGGGCGAGAGCCTCAGTGCACGTGAGCTGGGTGTTCTACAGTTGATCGCCCAGGGTTTTTCCAATCAGCAGATCAGCGAGCGGTTGTTCATCTCGTTGCACACGGTCAAGAGCCACGCCAGCCATATCAACGGCAAGCTCGGTGTCGAACGACGCACTCAGGCGGTGGCCCGGGCCAAGGCGTTGGGGTTGCTTAGTTGAGCGGCGCCCCGGCCCACAATTCGTTGAATTTCTCGATCCCCCATTCATGGGGGCATTCGAACTTGATGATGCTGTCGGCTTCCTGGCTCTTGCCCAGGTGCACGATGCGGTGCTCCAGCGGCTTGCCGGTGCGCGCCGACATGATCACCTTGACCTTGGGGGTCAGCAGCGACTGTTCGGATTGCTCCATGACCACTGCCAGCCGCCCGCTTTCCAGGCGCACCAGCGCGCCCACCGGGTAGATGCCCACGGTCTTGACGAAGTGCTGGAAGATCTTGTCGTCGAAATGGCCTTTCCAGGTGGCCATTTCACGGATCGCCCGGGCGGCTCCCCAGGCTTTCTTGTAGGGCCGGTCAGAGGTTATGGCGTCGTAGACATCACACACCGCGCCCATTCTGGCGAACAAGCTGATCTCTTCACCCACCAGGCCATGGGGATAGCCGCTGCCGTCGAATTTCTCGTGATGATGCAGGCAGACGTCCATCACTGCACGGGTAACCTGGCAACTGCCTTCAAGGATTTTCAGCCCGGCTTCCGGGTGCGATTTCATCGCCTCGAACTCTTCGCGGGTCAGTTGTCCGGGCTTGTTGAGAATGTCCGGGTTCATCATCATCTTGCCCACGTCATGCATCAGACCGGCAACCCCGGCGTCACGCACCTGGTCTTCGGGCAGGTCCATGCGTCTGGCCAGTGCGACCATCAGGGCGCAGACCGCCACCGAATGCATGTAGGTGTATTCATCGGAGTTTTTCAGGCGCGACAGGCTGATCAGCGCATGCGGGTTGCGCATGACCGAGCCGGAAATCTCCTCGATCAGCAGTTCGATATCGTCGGTATTGAGTGCGTGGCCCATCTTGGCTTCGGCAAACATGGACATGACGGCGTTTTTTGCACGTCCGCAAATCAATCTGGCGCGCAGCAGCTCTTTATCGAGGCTGACCGGTGCGACATCCGCATTCTGCGCAGGCGAGCAAGTGTCAGGGGCTTTGCCGCGGCAGGTGTCAATCCACACTTCCAGCGTGTCAGAACGCTTGATGCGTTCGAGAACTTCGATATCACGCAGCACAGCCTCGACCTGTCCGATCCAGAACGGATCGTTGGTTCTGGGCCGGCAGAATTCGTGGATATGCATGCCCAGGGCGAGGTCGGATACCAGTATTTTTCTTAGCATGGCTGGTCACCCTTTCTAGGAGGTGGATGCAGCGGTCCGTGCCGGGTCGTTCAGAAAATGGTGTAAAGCAAGAGAGGCGCGTGCGGTTGGCAACCTCACATCTGCCCTGTTCTCAAGACCATAAAATCCGATGGTCGCGTTATGCCAGTATACGGAGCAATTAATGAGTTTGTATGACAATGTTCAGGCGTCAACGCCTTGCTGTATTTAATTTTCTTAGATAAATCAGCTTGTTGTAACGTGCTGGTTTAATGGCGTCAGAGGCTGGCTTAAATTTTTTTTACAAGGTCTTTTGGGTGGCCGTTTTTGCTTCAATCAATGTGCCGTCAGTGCCGCCTGGCCAACCTCGAATGATGCCGTTCGGCCAGGAATTTTCCGCACCTTTTGCGTTCTAAATCGGCAATAAGCGTTCGTTGCAATGTACAAAGAAATGTAAAAATCAGGAGCACATTGAATGTTGATCACGCCCCGACTGATTATTGCCGCCACTGCCGTTGCCCTGCTGGCCGGCTGCGCCTCGCCCAACCCCTACGATAACCAGGGAGGTTATGGCGGCAATCAAGGCGGTTACGGCAACCAGGAGCAACAGGGTATGAGCCGTACCGCCAAGTATGGCGGGCTCGGCGCCCTCGCAGGCGCTGTGGCAGGTGCTGCCATTGACCATAACAACCGTGGCAAGGGGGCGCTGATCGGTGCGGCGGTGGTGGGTGCTGCTTCGGCCGGCTACGGCTACTACGCAGACCGTCAGGAAGCTGCGCTGCGCGCGCGGATGGCCAATACCGGGGTTGAAGTGCAGCGTCAGGGTGACCAGATCAAGCTGATCATGCCTGGCAACATTACCTTCGCCACCGATTCGGCGGCCATCGCCAGCAGCTTCTATTCGCCGCTCAATAACCTGGCGGGCTCACTCAAACAGTTCAACCAGAACAATATCGAGATCATCGGTTACACCGACAGCACCGGCAGCCGCCAGCACAACATGGACCTGTCCCAGCAGCGCGCGCAGAGCGTGGCGACTTACCTGACTTCCCAAGGGGTCGATCCGACGCACTTGTCGGTGCGCGGTGCCGGCCCTGACTCGCCGATTGCCAGCAATGCCGATGCCAATGGCCGTGCCCAGAACCGCCGGGTCGAGGTCAATCTCAAGCCGATTCCGGGCCAGCAGTACGATCAGTATCAGCAGTAATTGCTGCAGCCTGCCCAGCGCCGAGTGACTTATCGGCGCTGACGGCCTGTGGCGGGGTGCTCGATTGCCAATTGATCCAGCAGCCGGTCTTTCTCTTCCCACAAGGCATTGATCCACTGCTGGAAGGCCTGGCGGTAGGCTTGATCCTGATCGTAGCTTTTGCCGATGAACCCGGCCGGGATAGGCACCTCATCGAAATGCGCGACCACCTGACCGACCCGCCCGCACAGCAGGTCCCAGTAACCAGGCTGGCCATTGGGGTAATAAAGGGTCACGTTGACGATCGACTCCAGCTGTTCGCCCATCGCATCGAGCACAAAGGCGATACCGCCAGCCTTGGGTTTTAGCAGGTGACGAAACGGTGACTGCTGTTCGGCGTGTTTGGCCGGAGTAAAGCGGGTGCCTTCGGCGAAGTTGAAAATGCTCACCGGGTTGTCACGAAACTTCGCGCAGGTGCGTCGTGTGGTTTCCAGGTCTTTGCCGCGCTTTTCAGGGTGTTTGGCCAGATAAGCCTTGGAATAGCGCTTCATGAACGGAAAGCCCAGTGCCCACCAGGCAAGACCGATCACCGGCACCCAGATCAGCTCTTGCTTGAGAAAGAACTTCAACGGCCGAATGCGTTTATTAAGCAAGAATTGCAGCACCATAATGTCGACCCAGCTCTGGTGATTGCTGGTCACCAGATAGGAGTGCTGGTAATCCAGACCTTCCAGGCCGCTCAGGTGCCAGCGGGTGCCGGTCAGCAGGCGAATCCAGGCGTTGTTGTTGGCGATCCAGCTTTCCTGGATCAGATTCATGAGCCTGTTACTCAGGCGCTGGGCAGCGGCGAACGGCAGGCAGAGCTTGAACACGGTCACCACAAACAGTGGAATACAGCAGGCCAGCGTGTTGAGCGCCAACAGCAGCGCGGCAACAACGCCACGCAAAGGGGCAGGCAGGAAAGCCATGGTAGTGAACAACTCCGGGTATTGAAGATGATGCCGGAGCGTTCCGGCATCACTCGGTGTATCAGGACAATGTGTCGGCCTGAATGGCGGTCAGGGCGATGGTGTGCACAATATCATCGACCTGTGCACCACGCGGCAGGTCATTGACCGGCTTGCGCAGGCCTTGCAGCATCGGCCCCAGCGTCACGCAGTCAGCACTGCGTTGTAAGGCCTTGTAGGTGGTGTTACCGGTGTTGAGATCGGGAAACACAAACACCGTGGCGCGCCCTGCCACCTGGCTATTGGGCGCCAGTTGCCGGGCGTCGTTTTCGTTGGCCGCTGCGTCGTACTGCAACGGGCCGTCGATCAGCAGGCCACGGCGCGCCTCACGGGCCAATTGCGTGGCTTCGCGGACCTTTGCCACTTCTTCATCGTTATCCGCGTGGCCGCTGGAGTAGCTGATCATCGCCACCCGTGGCGCAATGCCAAAGGTTTGCGCCGAGTCGGCGCTTTGCAGGGCGATTTCAGCCAGCGCCTGGGCACTGGGGTGCGGGTTCATGATGCAGTCGCCATAGACCAGCACCTGATCCGGGAACAGCATGAAAAATACCGAAGACACCAGGCTGCAGCCCGGTGCGGTCTTGACCAGTTGCAGGGCCGGGCGAATGGTGTTGGCGGTAGAGTGCACCAGACCCGAGACCAGGCCGTCGACTTCATCGAGGGCCAGCATCATGGTGCCGATCACCACCGGATCTTCCAGTTGCTGCTCGGCCATCGGTGCATTGAGGCTCTTGCTCTTGCGCAGTTCGACCATCGGTTCGACATAACGCTGGCGAATCAGCTCCGGATCAATGATTTCCAGCCCCGCTGGCAGCTCGATACCTTGCGCCTTGGCCACGGCCTGGACTTCAGCGGGCCTTGCCAGCAAGACGCAGCGCGCAATGCCGCGAGCCTGGCAGATGGCCGCCGCCTGGATGATCAGCGGCTCGCTGCCTTCAGGCAATACGATGCGCTTGTTGCTGGCCTGGGCGCGCTGGATCAACTGATAACGGAATACCGCCGGCGACAGACGCAGTTCCCGTGGCGTGCCGCAGCGCTGATGCAGCCATTCGGCGTCCAGATGGCCGGCCACGAAATCGGTGATGATCTCGGCCCGCTCCCGGTCATCGACAGGAATTTCCTTGTTGAGCTGGTTCAGCCGGTTGGCGGTGTCGTAGGTGCCGGTGCTCACCGACAGCACTGGCAGGCCAGCCTGCAGCGCGCCACGGCACAGTTCCATGATGCGTGGGTCGGGCACGATATCGCTGGTCAGCAGCATGCCGGCCAGCGGTACGCCGTTCATGGTGGCCAGGCTGACGGCCAGAATGATGTCGTCGCGGTCGCCAGGGGTGACCACCAGCACACCGGGTTTGAGCAAGTGCACCGTGTTGACCACGGTGCGTGCGCAAATGATGATCTTGGCCATGCGCCGCTGCTCATAATCGCCGGCATTGAGCACCTCGGCGCCGAGCAGTTCAGCCACATCGCGGGTACGCGGGGCATTCAGGTCGGCTTGATAAGGAATGCAGCCAAGCAAGCGAAAGTCGCCGCTGCGCAGCAAGGGCGAGTGCTCTTTCAAGCGGGCAGCGAAAGCCTCCATGCTTTCTTCGGTGCGCACCTTGTTGAGAATCACGCCTAAAACCTTCGGGTCTTTCGGGCCGCCAAACATCTGGGCCTGCAATTCAACCCGGCCGGACAGTTCGGTCAGCACTTCGTTTTCCGGTGCCGATACCAGGATCACCTCGGCATCCAGGCTTTTGGCCAGATGCAGATTGACGCGCGCGGCGTAGCTGGCGTGCCGGGTCGGGACCATGCCCTCGACGATCAGTACATCCTTGCCGACTGCGGCCTGTTGATACAGGCGGATGATTTCTTCGAGCAGCTCATCGAGCTGGCCGTCGCCCAGCATGCGCTCGACATACGACAGCGCCAGTGGAGTGGGCGGCTTGAGGCCGTGAGTACGGGCGACCAGTTCGGTGGAGCGTTCCGGGCCGGTATCGCCAGGGTGTGGCTGGGCGATGGGCTTGAAGAACCCGACTTTGAGCCCGGCGTGTTCCAGGGTCCGGACCAGACCCAGGCTGATGGAGGTCAGTCCCACGCCGAAGTCCGTGGGCGCAATGAAAAAAGTCTGCATGGGGGCTTCCGAATTGAGCAGTGCAAGGGTCCCCGGCACTTATGGCTGCCGGATGATCCCGAAAATACCGACGCTGTCTGTCGCAGCGCTCTAACTGGAGCCAAGACTATCGTCATCGGGGGGGCGTGCGCACCATCCGCAAGCAAACGGCTCGCCGATTTTTTCAGCGCGCAACTGCGGGTCCAGCACCCAGGCACGCGATTGCCATGGCGGCTGATGGCGCATGTGTTGGGTATGGCCACAAGCCAGGATCGCGACCCAGTTACCTTCTTCATCCTGGCGCCAGCCGGTCAGGATTGTCAGTACCGGTGTCGTGTTCATAAACCCTCCTGTCGGTGTTGCGTTAGCTTTCAGGGCATGGCTTGGTTAGACTTGGGCGTTCATCCATATCAAGCAAAGGTCTTGCACTCATGCCTATCGCTGCCCAAAAGGCTGTCTCCATCGACTATACCCTGACCAACGACGCTGGTGAGGTCATCGACAGCTCGTCCGGCGGCGCGCCGCTGGTCTACCTGCACGGTGCCGGCAACATCATTCCAGGCCTGGAAAAAGCGCTGGAAGGCAAAGATGTAGGCGACGAGCTGAGCGTCTCCATCGAGCCTGAAGACGCTTACGGCGAGTTCTCTGCCGAGCTGATCAGCACCCTGAGCCGCAGCATGTTCGAAGGTGTCGACCAACTGGAAGTTGGCATGCAGTTCCACGCTTCCGGCCCGGACGGCAGCATGCAGATCGTCACCATCCGTGATCTGGACGGCGACGACGTGACGGTCGACGGCAACCACCCGCTGGCCGGTCAGCGCCTGAACTTCAAGGTCAAGGTCATCAATATTCGTGATGCCAGCCAGGAAGAACTGGCCCACGGCCATATTCATGGCGAAGGTGGCCATCACCACTGATTTGGGCTGCTAAGCTCAGATAACCGCAAGGGCGTCCCGGCAGTTCTGCGCGTTGTGCAGCCTGCGGGCCGCCCTTTTTTGCGGGTATGGCTTGAAGGGGGGTTCCATCCATGAGTGCTTTTCACGACATCACCCTGACCGGGCTCGACGGGCAGGCTCTGCCTCTGGCGCCGTTCAAGGACAAGGTGGTACTGGTGGTCAACGTGGCCTCCAAATGTGGCCTGACACCTCAGTACGCAGCGCTTGAAACGCTCTATCAGCACTATAAAGACCAAGGCTTCAGCGTGTTGGGCCTGCCGTGCAACCAGTTCGCCGGGCAGGAGCCAGGTTCGCACGCCGAGATCCAGTCGTTCTGCCAGCTCAATTACGGCGTGACCTTCCCGCTGGGTGAGAAGCTTGAGGTCAACGGCGCGCATCGTCATTCGCTGTACCGTCTGCTGGCCGGCGAAGGAGCGGAGTTTCCCGGTGACATCACCTGGAATTTCGAGAAATTTCTGGTCAATGGCAAAGGCGCGGTGGTCGCGCGGTTTTCGCCGCGCACTGCGCCGGATGATCAGGCTGTCATTCAGGCGATCGAGAAGGCCCTGGCCTGAGTCCGCGTTCAATGGCCCGCGCCCTCAAGGCACGGGCTTTACCGGCACCGCACTGTCTTGCGTGCAGGCATTCAACAACTGCCCTTCGAACTGATCAATGATGCTGTTCCAGCCCTGGCGGCTGGCATGCTGCCTGGCGTTAAGCCGCACCCGGCGCAGGGTTTCACTGTCTTCGAGCAGCCAGCAGGCGGCATCGACGAAAGCATCCTCGTCGCCCGGCATGGCCAGCGCACCGTTATGCCCATGACGAATGTGCTGACCGGCTGCCGCTTCGTCATAAGCCACCACCGCCAGTCCTGACGCCAGCGCCTCAAGCACCACATTGCCAAACGTCTCGGTCAGGCTGGGAAACAGAAACATGTCGCCGCAAGCGAAATGCTCGGCCAGCGCCTCCCCACGTTGCGCCCCACAGAAAATGGCCTCAGGCAGTTCGCGTTGCAGCCACTGACGCTGTGGGCCATCACCGACGATCACCAGACGCAGCGTGTACTGCGGATAATTCTGGCTCAGCGCCTCAAAGCAGGTCTTGAGCAAACCGAGGTTTTTCTCCGCTGCCAGCCGGCCGACGTGCAGCACGGCGATTGCATCTTCTTCAAGGCCCCATTCGGCGCGCAAGGCGGCCGAGCGCCGCGACGGGTTGAACAATTGGCTGTCCACGCCACGCGACAATAGCTCGACCCGCTCGAAGCCACGGCGTTGCAACTCCAGGCGCTGGCTGACGCTGGGGGCCAGGGTGAAATGCGAACGGTTGTGGAACCAGCGCAGGTAATGCGTCAGCGCCCGGGTAATGAAGCTCATGCCGTACTGTTGGGTGTATTGCGCAAAGTTGGTGTGGAAACCGCTGACCACCGCGATACCCAGCCGCCTTGCAGCACGCAATGCAGACAGCCCCAAAGGCCCTTCGGTGGCGATGTACAGCACGTCTGGCCGTTTGCGCTGCCAACGGCGTAACAGCTTGTGCATCGAGGTCTGGCCCCATTGCAGCCCCGGATAACCCGGAATCGGCCAGCCACGGCAGAGCATCAGTTCATCAGGCTCGGCAGGCGCCGGCTCGTGACCCTGACGGGGCCGGATCAGCTCGACCTTGTGACCGCGCAGACGCAAACCATCACACAGCCGCCCGAGGGTATTGGCCACGCCATTGATTTCGGGAGCATAGGTTTCGGTGATCAGGGTGACATGCAGGAATGTGCTCATTACCTCAGTGTTGACCTGACCGATTGCGTTTGTGTGAGGTTTTTGTGGTGGTTTTATGACGGGCAGGTTGAGAGGTATGCGCCCGTCAAATTCCTCGAAGACGGCATCAGGACTACATAAAACTTTTCAAGCGCTGAAGATGTTGTAGGACGTTTCTGTGAGTTTCAGTTAGGGATTTTGGGGGGCGTGAAAGCTATTCTGAATAGCGTTGTATTATCGAATAATTGGCTTGATTAAAAAGTGTGGAGCTCTGGCAACACCCAGAGCCCCATTATTCACCAATTGGCCATGTCACGGATATCGTTGAAACAGCACATTGTTGAAGTTCAGGTTTTTTCCAGAGTTCTGATGGCAGGCGTGCCTTTCATGAGTTCATTCTGCTGCCTTGATTGCTCGTCGGTCATTGTCCCTCAAGGTTGCGCCCTTCAACTTATAGTGTTTCAGAATTGAGTGGGCGTGAATGAGGCGGTCAGAACCGGCGGTTGTGGAAAAAAACATGGAAAAGATCCTCTTGCGATGTGCGTCAAACAAACCAGGGTGGTGCATCGCTAGTTTTTGAGCACTCGCCCTTTGCCAGGGATACGCTCCAATGCCGCTGGCGCCGGTACAAAGTTGTCGTCCTGCACGACCGACCCTTGTTGTTGCACATTCTTGTTCTGCATGAAGGTCGCCGGGCGCATTAGCTGAAGAGGTATGAGCGTAGCGGCGGCAGGTTCTGGCGGTGGCTTGGGGGCGTCGTTACTGGCATTTTTCAGGATCTGGCTGAATCGGCCTGCGCGTGATGACGGAACGCTCTCAAGCGCTGCGGGCGCACGGGTGTAGCCGGATGAATTCGAAATGGATAAATCAGTTGTCATGGTCAGTTCCTCTTCTGTGGACACGATAGTGAAGAGCAAACTGAATGCCAGGTTTATGCTGTCGCGGCGATGGGGCTATAAATAAAGAGTGGGAAGTGCGCTGGTTGGTCTGGTTGGGAATATTCTTACATGTCTTTGGTGTTTTTCTGATGGCAACTATTTGCCAGTGCTGGAGATCGATTGCCGCTATTAATTACGCGTTGCCGGAAAATCGAATTGTTCCCCAAGCAATGTAAGAATGTTCCTGGATTTGTGGGGCGATAGGCGGTTGCCGAAGCGAAAACCGCCTTGCCTACAGCGTTATGCTTGCCAGTTGGCCATGTCCTGAAAACTTTTGGGCAAACTGCTATTTAATGCGACCAGCTTTTCAACAATTTCGAGTGCGGAAGTGCCTTTGGCCTTTTCCGAGTTGTAGAGGTCGGTACGCAGTTTCAATGAATCAGCCGAGAGTTTCTGGAAGTAGGCGTTGGACTCATCTGTCACCAACTGCCCTGAGACCGAATAGCGAATCACCGGCCAGCTGGAAATGTTCAGCAGTGGATCTTTCATGGAGTCGTTGACCAGTGAATATGCGGTTTCTTCGGCTTTGTCCGGGGATTGCCTGGCCATTTTTACGTACATGTTTTCAGATTTGACACTGTCAGTTGGCTTGTCTGTCGGCAGGGCGGCTTGTGCTTGCACAGCCTGGACATTGAATTGTTGCGTATCAGCCTCGGCTTTTCTTGTCGGGTTTTGCTGGCCGGTGAGCGCGGTAATGGGGGAAGTGGCATCAATGCGCATGTTCTGTCCTCAATGGTTGTGGGCGCGCCGGGCGTGACCAGGAGGCGGCTGACGATGACAGCACGTAATGCTACCGCCGTCATGGCAATCCGGTTCCCTGCGCCGGATCCCCTGAGCAAGACCGATGCCATAGTGGCGTAAGAGGGCTGGGGCCCTGTAAAGCTGCCGGGCAGCGGGTGATCACTGCTGTGCTGCCCGGCAACAATCTGCCTTTAACGGCCAGTATTAGCCTGTGACAAACCTGCCTCGGCCCGCTCCCGGACCCAGAACAACGTCGCCCCGGCCACCGCTGCCGGCATCATGAAAATATTGACGAACGGGATCAGCAACGCGGCATACACTGTGCCGCCAAAACTCAAACAGGCCCAGCGTTTGCTGCGCAGCCAGGCGAGCATGTCCTGCCAGCTCATTTTGTTGTTGTCGGCGGGATAGTCGATGTATTGGATTGCCATCATCCATACACCGAACAACAGCCACAGCGGGGTCGCGATCAGGTTGACCACCGGAATGAACGACAGGATGAACAGCCCTATAACCCGCGGCAACATGTAACCCAGCTTGCGAGCTTCACGAGCCAGAGTGCGGGGAATCATGGCGGCCAGTTCACCCCAACTGAACGGTGGTGAGGTGTCTTCACCGCGCACCACGGCCTCGACCTTTTCCGACAGAAAACCGTTGAACGGTGCGGCAATGATGTTGGCCAGCATGGTGAAGGTGAAGAACACCATCAATAGCACCAGCAACACGAACAGCGGCCACAGGATGTAGCTCAGAAAGCTCAGCCAGTCCGGCAGGGTCGGCATGAAGGTGTCCACCCACATGCCGAACTGATGCACCGCCAGATACACCAGGCCCCCGAACAGCAGCAGGTTGATGCTCAAGGGCAGCAGGACAAACAGGCGCAGGCCAGGACTGAGTATCAGTTTCAGGCCTTCGGCGAGGTATTGCGGGCCGGTGAGGGCGGGTGCGGGCATGACAGCCTCCGAATCAGGGTCTGCGGCGACCTTACCGGCTTTGTGGCAGTGGTTAAAGAGGTGTGTCCGGCATGGCCCGGATTCGCCGCAATGACGTAGCAGGGGTTAAAGTAATGGCCTCGGTACTTTTCTGAATAGGAGAAGTCTATGAGGTGGATTGTGAAACGAAATTTCCTTAATCTTCGCCACCCCGATAGGCTGATGACCAATTTCCTCACCTATCCTTTTCCATTTCTGACTGGAGTCATCCATGAGCGTACTGGTAAACAAGCAAGCCCCTGATTTCGATGCCGCAGCAGTATTGGGCGACGGTTCGATCGTCGACAGCTTCAAGCTGTCTTCGCTGCGTGGCAAATACGTGGTGCTGTTCTTCTGGCCGCTGGACTTCACCTTCGTTTGCCCTTCGGAAATCATTGCCCACAACAACCGCATTGCGCGCTTTCGCGAGCTGGGTGTTGAGGTGGTCGGCGTTTCCATCGACTCGCAGTTCACTCACCACGCCTGGCGCAGCACGCCGGTCGAGAAGGGCGGCATTGGCGAAGTCGAGTTCACGATGGTCGCTGACGTCAAGCACGAGATCACTCGCGCCTACGGCATCGAGCACGACGCTGGCGTGGCCCTGCGCGCTTCGTTCCTGATCGACAAGTCCGGTGTGGTTCAGCACCAGGTGGTCAACAACCTGCCACTGGGCCGTGACGTCGACGAAATGGTCCGTCTGGTCGAAGCCCTGCAGTTCACCGAAGAGCACGGCGAAGTTTGCCCGGCCGGCTGGCGCCCAGGCCAGAAAGGCATGAAAGCAGACGCCCAGGGCGTTGCTGATTACCTGGCTTCGAACGCCAAAGGCCTGTAAGGCCCTCTGGCCGTGACCTCGGTTGCGGCCAACCGAATTCAGGGGCAGCGCATGCGTTGCGGGGCCCCACCCGTTCAATCGTTGCAACTCCGGCGTTAGTGGCCGGTCGACAGGAGCGTGTCATGTCCGATGTCCGTCATTCCCGAGTGATTATTCTCGGCTCCGGCCCTGCCGGTTACAGTGCTGCGGTCTACGCCGCCCGTGCCAACCTCAAGCCGCTGCTGATCACCGGCATGCAGGCAGGCGGTCAGCTGACCACCACCACTGAAGTCGACAACTGGCCGGGCGACCCCCACGGCCTGACCGGCCCGGCGCTGATGGAGCGTATGCGTGAGCACGCCGAGCGCTTCGAGACCGAGATCGTCTTCGACCACATCAACTCTGTGGACCTGGCCGGCAAACCGTTCAGCCTCAAGGGCGACAGCGGCACCTATACCTGCGACGCGCTGATCATCGCCACCGGTGCCAGCGCCCGCTACCTGGGCCTGCCGTCCGAAGAAGCATTCATGGGCAAGGGCGTTTCGGCCTGTGCGACCTGTGATGGTTTCTTCTACCGCAACAAGCCAGTGGCGGTGGTCGGCGGTGGCAATACCGCTGTGGAAGAAGCCCTGTACCTGGCCAACATCGCCAGCAAGGTCACGCTGGTACACCGCCGCGACACCTTCCGCGCCGAGAAGATTCTGATCGACAAGCTGCACGCCCGCGTCGCCGAGGGCAAGATCGAACTCAAGCTCAACGCGACCCTGGACGAAGTGCTGGGCGACAACATGGGCGTGACCGGTGCGCGCTTGAAGAACAACGACGGCAGTCAGGAAGATGTGAAGGTTGACGGTGTGTTCATCGCCATCGGCCACACACCGAACACCTCGCTGTTCGAAGGCCAACTGGCGCTCAAGGACGGCTACATGGTGGTCAATGGCGGCCGTGAAGGCAATGCCACGGCGACCAGTGTCGAGGGTGTGTTCGCGGCGGGCGACGTGGCTGACCACGTGTACCGTCAGGCGATCACCTCGGCCGGTGCCGGCTGCATGGCGGCCCTGGACGTCGAACGCTACCTGGACGGCCTGGCCAACGCCTCGTTCTGATTGCGTCTGACCCACAAAAAAACCGGCTTCGATAGCCGGTTTTTTTTTGCCTTGCGCGCCCGTAAGAGCCGCTTCAGCGGCGCAGATCAGGCTTTGCGCTTGAGCGGTTGGGCTTCGAACTTCACGCCGGCCAGGCCATGGGCAATCAGGGCGCGAATATTGCCGTGGTCGCTGCCTTCAGGAGTGGCCTGTACCGAGCGATAGTGTTCGCCGAAGGCCAGCAGGGCTTCTTCGTCGCTCAGCCCTTCAAGCAGGGCCAGGCCCAGGGTTTTGCACGAACCCTCGTTCTGCCCGGCAGCGTTTTCCACCTCGCCGTTGCGGAAGGCCTGTGGCTGGTAGTCGTAGCCTTCGGCAATGAATGCCAGGGTCTCTGCGAATGCGTGTTGGCCGCTGCGCAGGCTGGCGCGCAGGGTGTTCAGATCAGTCATGCTTGGGTTCCTTGAAGGCCGCAAGTTGCTCGGCACTGGCTTGTTTCTGGTAAAGCGATTTCCACTCGTTGTACGGCATGCCGTAGACCACCTCGCGGGCGTCGTCGAGGCTGACCTCGATGCTGCGCTCGTCAGCGGCGGCCTTGTACCACTTCGACAGGCAGTTGCGGCAAAAACCCGAGAGGTTCATCAGGTCGATGTTCTGCACGTCCTTGCGGCTGTCCAGATGGGCAACCAGGCGGCGAAAGGCGGCAGCTTCGAGTTCCAGGCGTTGCTGTTCGGTCAATTGTGGCTCGGTCATGATGGGCTCCGTTGAAGCGCGCGATGATATCAGCGCTGGCCAGAGAGGGTGATCGACACCGACTCGGCAAAACGCAGGGCGTGAGGTTTGTCGACTTCAACCTCGGCGTAGGTCACCGCTTCATTACTCATCACCAGATCCAGGACTTCCTGGGTCAGGCGTTCGAGCAGGGCGAAGCGATTGCCTTCGACGTGCTGGATGATTGCCTTGGTGATGGTGCGGTAATTCAGCGCGTGATCGATGTCGTTGTCGCGCACCGCTTGCTGGGCCGGGTAGCAGATCGTCAGGTTGATCAGCACGTCCTGCTTGTTGAGAATCTCGTCTTCGTTGATGCCGATGAATGTGCGCAGGCGCAGGTCCTTGACCCGGATGCGCGCGGTGCCTGGTTCCAGTTTCGCCATCAGCCCTTGCTCCGTCCGATCAGTTGCAGAAACTCCATGCGTGTGGTGCTCGACTCACGGAATGCGCCGAGCATGACTGAAGTGTTCATCAGTGAATTCTGTTTCTCGACACCGCGCATCATCATGCACATGTGCTGCGCTTCGACCACCACCGCCACACCGGCGGCCTGGGTGACGCTCTGGATGGCTTCGGCGATTTGTCGGGTCAGGTTTTCCTGGATCTGCAGGCGGCGGGCGAACATATCCACCACCCGGGCGATCTTCGACAGGCCCAGAACCTTGCCGGTGGGAATATAGGCCACATGAGCTTTGCCGATGAAGGGCAGCAGGTGGTGTTCACACAACGAGTACAGCTCGATGTCCTTGACGATCACCATCTCGTCGTTGTCCGAGGCAAACAGCGCGCCATTGATGATTTCGTCCAGGCTCTGATTGTAGCCGTGGCAGAGGTACTGCATGGCCTTGGCGGCCCGCTTGGGGGTATCGAGCAGGCCTTCACGCTGTGGATCTTCGCCCAGGCCCACGAGAATGTCTCGGTACTGCTGTGACAGGGGTTCGCTCATTTCAGGGTCCTCGGGGCGGCTTACTTGAGATGCCGTCCGCCGTTTACGGTCAGGGTGGTGCCGGTCACGTAGGGCGTGTCGAGCAGGTAGCGCAGGCTCTGATAGATCACCTCCGGGCCAGGCTCGATGCCCAGGGCCGACTTGGCCAGGGTCTGGGCGCGGTATGCCGCGTCGTCATCGGGTTGGAACATCAGCAGCGCCGGGGCAATGCCGTTGACCTTGATCTGCGGCGCCAGGCGCGCGGCGAACGACAGGGTCAGGCTTTCCAGGCCAGCCTTGCTGGCACAGTAAGCGGTGTGCTTGCTGCTGCCCTTGCGGGTCACGTCATCGCTGATATGCACGATGTCGGCAACCGCACTGCGTTGCAAAAGCCTGGCCCCATGCAGGTTGATCAGGTAGGGCGCGAGCATGTGAATGTTGAACATCCGGGTGAAGACCTCGGCCTCGTCCCCCGGTGTTTCGGCCAGCCACTCTGAAGCGTTATGCACAATGGCCCGCAGGCAGTCGGTGTGCTGCTGCAGGGTGTCGATAAACGCCATGATGCCGCTCTGCGACGAAAAGTCGGCGTGCAGGGTAACAGCCCCTGCCGCACGCAACTGCTCGACTGCAGGTCGTGGCGTTCTGTAGCTGATGATCACCGCCTGACCTTCTTCGAGCAGGCGCTGCGCACAGTGCAGGCCGACGCGCTGGCTGGCGCCGGTGATCAGTATCGGTGCAGTGGAGGCCATGGACAGCTCACGGAGTCAGATCTGCGCAGCAGGATGAGATACAAGGATCACATCTGCGTACAGGTTGGAAACTGGTGTAACGAGCGAAGTTATACCAATGCCGTGCGCTGTACAACCTGCGGGGCAGGCTTGCACGTCCTGGAGGGCTGTGCCGGCTCCAGGCGTGCTGGGTGGTCTCTCAGTGCGGAGCCGTCGATCCGGCGCGATTACTGCGCTGCGGGCTGTCATTGAGCCAGCTGGACAGCAGGCGGGTCGACAGTGGAATGAACAGATAGACCATTAACGGTGTAAGGATCAGGGTGCTGAGCATGATGCGTGGCATCAGTTCAAGCTGGCTCAGCAGCGGTCCGAGAACATAATTGAACAGCAGCGACACTGGGAAAAATGCCAGCCAGATGGCCACGGCCTGTTTCCAGCGCGGCGGGCGTGTACCGGCGCTGCCAAACCAGCCGGCGATACCGTTGGCGCGCTGCTCCGATGGACTGTCGAACAGGCCGCTGCCGCGCACCAACCAGGCGCGTCGTGATGCCGAATGCTCCCAGGCGTGCATGGTCTGCGCGTCGGTGAAGCGGAATATCATCTGAAATTGATCATCGCCCGGTGGCGGTGCCAACACCCCAGAGCCGAGGTAACCGGGAAAATCAGTGGCCAGGCGTTCGCCTTCATGCAGCCAGGCGATTAACTCCTGATAGCGACCGTGGGTCACACGGCGGGCCACCATCAAGGTGACGGGAGCAGTAGACATTGTGTATCTCCGATAGATGCATGAGCCTCCCGGGTAGGGACGCGCACAAGTCATGGCTCCGGGGTGGTGGAGCCGCGACGGCTTCGCTTGAAAGCAAGCAAGGATTATTCCTGAATTTGCAAAACAATCCAGAGGGAGTTTGGGTCGGCTGAGTTCGCGCCCAAGGTATGTTCAGGCGTGCAGGTCGGGATTGGCCTTGCGATGCTCATGAAGCATGTACTGGCGCAGGCGCTCGGCATGCAACGGATTGCTCTGGCTCAGCCGATAGGCTGCCATGCCATTTTCGGTCAGGCGTTCGAAACGGCCGCGCAACGGTATCGGCTCGTAATCATCAGGGGCGAACCAGGCTGAAAAACGCTGGGGGAAATCACCGGGCCGGCGCTGCTCCAGTAATACGCCTTTAAAGGATATTTCGTGTATCCACAGGGCCGTCAGCGCACCATCCTCGGTTTCCAGCGGCTGTGGTTTGGGCAATATCAGACGCCATGGGCGAATCTGCGGGCCTTCTTCGTAGATACTCGGCGTGCCCAGCTCAAGGTGCAAGGCATGGAACTCGTCTTCCACAAGATGAAGCGGGAAGGTCATCTGCTGGTTATTGAACTGCGCCTGGATGGTCACCTGCTCGCTCGCCGCCAAGCGCGCCAACAGTTCCTGAATCTGGGCACCACCGTTCATCATCAAATTGCGCGTGTTGTCACGCACATTGAGTTTCGGGTTGTGCTGCATGTCCAGGATGAAATCCAGTTCATCCTGCGTCAGTAAGGCGTCAGGGTTCATATCGAAGCTCGGACGAGTCCGCAATTGTGTAAGGAGACCATTGATTCCCGGTAATGTTCATACCGTTGGTCGTAAAGCACCGGCGATTCTGGCTCAGGCCCGGATCACATGGTTTTGAGGGGGCTGACCGTACGTCAGAACGCAGGCCCGGTGCTCATCATTAAAGTCGGCAAGTCATGCTTTGCATCCTGGCTGAACAAACAGGCCGACGTGATGGTGCATAATGCCTGAATTTTTACCGGGTCATGGGACTACTTATGAAAATTGCCATCCTTTGCGGTTCTGTCTTCGGCGCAGCAGAAGACGTCGCCCGGCATGCCAGCAGCCTGCTGGGTAATGCCGGTCATCAAGTGTTGTTCAACCCGCGCCTGACCCAGGCTGAACTGCTGGGCTTTGCCCCTGAGCTATTGCTGGCCGTGACCTCCACCACCGGCATGGGCGAGTTGCCCGACAATATTCAGGACCTGTACTACCAACTGCGCGATGAACTGCCCGCCAGCCTGCGCGGCCTGCCGGGTGCAGTGATCGCGTTGGGTGACAGCGCCTACGACGACACGTTCTGTGGCGGTGGCGAACAACTGCGCGAGTTGTTCGGCGAGCTGGGCGTCAATGAGGTGCAGCCTATGCTGCGCCTGGATGCCAGTGAGAGCGTCACCCCGGACACCGACGCCGAGCCTTGGCTGGCTGAGCTGATTGGCAAACTCGCCTGACGGCGGGCCTGCTCTAGACTCAGGGCCTGCGTACCCGGCCCTGCAGTTTGTATTTCATCAAAAGTAGCATAAAGGGTGTCGGCAATAGCCGCTTGACCCCGGGCTTGTCAAAAAAACCATCAAGCAAATTTCCGGTTTTTTTCTCGATGGGCTTGGGGGCAGGCTTGATCTGCTCAAGCTGGCCGGTAGTCGGGTTCAAAGCATAACCTGCCGCTTTTCCTTTAGGGGTGATGGTCCAGACGCCATTATGTACATAAGCTAAAGGAGGCTTGGAGGATTGTTTTCTAACGGTTTCTGAAGTACTGACAATCTTGTTGTGGGTTCCGCCTGTGGGGTAACTGCCAAACCGCTGATCCAGCGAATGTCCAGTGTCCTGTGCGGAAGAGAAATACGTCATGATTTGCTCCATGAATCGCAGATCACAACTGGCTCCGTAAGGCATATAGCCCGGCTCCATGGCAAAGCGCAGAAAACCTTTATCCAACTGCGTACTATTGAGCGCTTTGCTACTGAGTATGCGTTGGGCTATTACTGAATTTTCCGGCGTGAACTTCACGCTTAACTGACGGCCCATGCCATCGTAGCTGTGGCCACTATTCATGTTGAACAGGGATTGGCCGTCGTTGTGCCGCCGGTAGCATGCAAGATCGCGGGCCAGGTCGTCTACATAGTGGAGATCCATGCTCTGAGTGTGTGCGTAGGCATAGATTTGTGAAAGCAGGGTCCGGTCTTGTCGTGTAAGAAAGTTGATACTGGGCAGAGATACATTCTGCCAGGTTGCCCCTTGACTGCTATCGGCCACTGGTGGTTCGAATACTCCAAATTTTCGTGCCAGTAGTAATTTATGGCCTGCCTCACTTCGTCCTTGACCCACTATTGCTGACGGAGGTGAAGCAGCAGCGGGTACCGCGTTACTGTTGACCGCAGAGAAGAGGTCTTTGATGCTGAATGTCGACAGCTGTGAGGGGGGCTTGCCTTCGAAGTATTCCTGCAGACGCTCAGGATAGCCTGCGGGATATAGCGTTTGCTCAATGGCCGAAAGGCTATTGAAATGCTGTAGCGCTTTTTCGGCTGTGTTCACCAGCCTCGAATCGTTGGCCAGTTCCTTTTGGCCATCGCTAACCAATATTTTGTATGTGAGCGCATCACGGGCATAAATCTCTTGCCGTGCAATGCGACGTTCATGAAGAGTAAAACTACCACTTCCGTCATAGGCGATCAGTGACAGATGCTCGCGTGAGTTGGTTTGAAAAGTCAGAAGGTCAAGGGCGGGTGCATCTTGGAAGGCCTCGTTATGGGTACTGATGGCATGCTCACGTAATTGCGGGCTTGATAGCAATTGTTCGCGATGGGCTGCGTGCAGTGCTGCACGACTGAGTCTCTGTGCCATGTCAGATAAACCATCCGTGTTCGTGGTCATCTTTGTGTCTTGATGACTGGCGGCCTTTTCTGGTGTGGCTGCTAGTGTGGTGAGTCGATGAGTTGTAGGCAGGGTGCGGTCATCTATTCTTATCATGAAAGCTCTCCAGTACTACAGTTAGGCAAGTCGGAGTAAGGCGTCAGTTTTATGGATGAATGGCATAGGGCGTACACCTCGGCTGAGGTGTACGCAATTGACTATTTTTGGTAGTGGATGGTGATCTTGTCTGTGCCTGTTGGGTAAGCCGTCAGTCTGCCGCCCTCAAGCTCGTGGCGGATAGTGACTCTGGACTCATATCCAAAACGCATTGACTGAAACTCTTCTGTATCCCCCGAAGCGTTTGGAGATATGGTTTTACAGTGTTCTGGTTTTTTTACACCGTATCCATAAGGGTAGTAGCAAATTTTTACCGTCTCTGTAATGCCTTCAGTGGAGTAATGTGCAGATTGCCATTGAATATTTTTTATTTTCATAGGGTTGCCCAAGTAGCCTCTGGGTAAGTCCAGATGGCGGATGCTGAATTGAGAGAGTCCGGTCCCGGTCAGTCTTATGTTTACAACGCCGGGGCTAGCACTCTTGCTGATAGGAATCTCATCGGCGTGACTAAAAAACGCAAAGAGAGTAAGGATTAGGAATAGAGTCTTTTTCATTTTTATACCTGGCTTTGATTGGTTTTTTCCACATTCCGTTTGTGCCAGCCACGACCTCACCCTGAATCAGTCAATGAATTGAAGTGCCCTTAAAACACATTTTAAAGCGTCGCAATGCAGGACGTTTCGCTTCAATGCTGTGGGACATTTCTTTTGAGCTAAAAAGTGCGTATCACTGCACAAGTTATAGAGCTCGGTTTTCTGCGTTACAGAGGTGAGTCTTTCTGTGGAAGCTAAAACTGGATGTGTCAGGGATTTTTAAGCTCATTAGCTTCTTATGCGTCAACCTGAGTGTTTAGTAAGAGTCTTCTGTCTGGCGTGTAGTACTGTTCTTGATTTTTATCTTGTGCTTCTTTCCTGGATTTAGGGGGCGATAGTGAGCGGGCCTTTCTCACATCAGGAGTTTTCTCATGGTAAGTTCCATATGGGGTGAAATGCCGCAAGTCGAGATCAGAACGCCCAAGGCACGTGAAACGGCCCCTGTTGTTTCTTCTGAACAGGCCCAACAGGTACTACGTGAAATCGGTGAAAACGCGATTGCACTCAATACCCCGGCCATGGAGCGGCAACGAATGAAGCCGCTGTTCAAGGACTTCAATCCTGAACAGATCACTCCCAAAGAGCTCAGCAAAGCCGGCATGGTGTTGTACAAGTTCGGGCTGATCGACAACCTGACTGCCGACCTGATGAGCCGCGCCGGGGCGGAGTTCGACAAGAATGGCAAGGTGATCAATGCCGATCAGCCGATCAATGCTCTGGAGTTTCTGGCCCAGCGCATCGTCGAGATGAAGGAGAAAACACTCTGGGGTGATCGCTATGCCGAGGCGCTGTTGCCCGATTACATCCGCACCATTCACATCGTCCAGAACCTGCGGGTGTTTGCCGAGTCCGGCGATAGCCCGGAGATGGTCAAGATCAAGGCACAGGAGCGCAACGGCACGAGGCCGGTGACGCGCAATGCCAAGGCGCCTTAATGCAGGCGGCTGGCCGGCAGCTGGCTCAGACGCTCGGTCAGCCGCAGGCGTTGCAACGGGTCTTCGCTCAGCAGCAGGGCATGCTCGAGGTCGAAGCGTTCCGCCTGCGGACAGTCGAGGGTCTGGTA
Organism: Pseudomonas sp. 21LCFQ010; assembly: GCF_024129905.1. Taxonomy (NCBI): domain Bacteria; kingdom Pseudomonadati; phylum Pseudomonadota; class Gammaproteobacteria; order Pseudomonadales; family Pseudomonadaceae; genus Pseudomonas; species Pseudomonas sp. 21LCFQ010. Next base: position 344,414 of record NZ_JAMYDZ010000002.1, read on the forward strand.
CAGGCTGGCGCGGGCCATGTGGTCGCTGCTGGTCGCCTGGCCCAGTTCCATGATCCGGTTGGCATCCATCAGCGAGGCCAGAAAGTCGTCGTTGATCTGATGCAGGTGACGTAGGTTGCGTGACATGCGCTGTAACAGGCTCAAAGGGCTGGCGCGCATCATGTGTTCGGCGCGCAGCGGCATGTCCGGGCCGAACTGGCGGACCAGCAGCTCACGGCAATCTTTGGGATACAGGCGTCGGCCATTGCATGGGTCGAGTACGTGATCGGCACCCGGCACGCGCAGCAGGAAGTGTCCGGGAAAATTCACCCCTTCGAGCTCGATGTTCAAGCGTCGTGCGATTTCCATCGCGATCAGGGCGATACCCAAGGGCTGACCGCGACGCCGCTGGATGATCCGGTGCAGCAGGGCAGACTCGGCTTTGGGCGGGTTCCATTCGTCACGCTGAAAGCCCAGATGGCTCATTTCACGCAGCAGTGGCTGGGCAAGTTCTGCCGTCGGCAACGCCGGCAATGCAACGCTGATGTCGTGCAGCAGATGATCCATATCGTCATTGATATGGGCGGGAAGAAACGCCGGGTCGTGTTCGGCGCCGATCCATAGCGCGGCTTCGAACACCGCAGGCGGGGTCCGTTGCAAACACCTCAGGCAGTGTTGGCGTGGCGTCATGACCGTTCCCCCAGTGATTGTTTGCAGACACGCCTCTGTTTTAGTCCTCTGGTCAATATTCGTCCAGCGCCAGATGCATTCAGCACGGCGTTTAAATGCTTTCAAAAGTTGTGCGCTGAATCAGGCCTCCTGCGGATCTCGACGCAAGCACCAGCGCGCATATTTTTCGAACCGGACTACGATTGACATAGGTCTATGCCGATTCCCAAGCGTGCAGCACTCAGGCCTTGGCATAACACCTTATGAGTGTCGGCTGGCGCCATTACCCGGTGCTGTCGACGGTTCCATGCAGCCACAAGCCGCGAACCACGACTATCACGCATGACCTGCGTGTCTGGAGTAGGCAATGTCCAATAACAAGAGTGAGCTGGCGTACACCCGCTACCTGGCCCCTGACGGCCAACTGACTGCCCCTCTGCCCGCCTGGGCTGACGACTTCAATCTGCTGACCCGCCTCTATCGGCAGATGGTCCTGACCCGGCTGTTCGATCAGAAAACCATCGCTTTGCAACGCACTGGCCGGATCGGCACCTTTGCCCCGTGTCTTGGTCAGGAAGCCATCGGCGTGGCCATTGGCAGCCTGATGCGCGGCGAAGACGTGCTGGTGCCTTACTACCGCGACACCGCCGTGCAACTGATGCGCGGGGTGCGCATGGATGAGATTTTGCTGTATTGGGGCGGTGACGAGCGCGGTAGCGCCTACGCCGAGCCCAGCGTCGCCCAGGACTTTCCGCTGTGCGTGCCGATTGCGACCCAGGCGCTGCATGCTTGTGGCGTGGCCAGCGCCTTCAAGGTGCGTGGCGAGCATCGAGTGGCGGTCACCACCTGTGGTGACGGTGCGACCAGCAAGGGCGACTTTCTAGAAGCGCTTAATGTGGCTGGCGCCTGGCAGTTGCCGGTGGTGTTCGTGATCAATAACAACCAGTGGGCGATCTCTGTGCCGCGGCGCATTCAGTGCGGCGCACCGACCCTGGCGCAAAAGGCCATAGGCGCCGGCTTTCAGGGTGAACAGGTCGATGGCAACGACATCCTCGCGGTCTACGACCGTATGCAGGTGGCGCTCGACCGGGCGCGCAAGGGCAAGGGCCCGGTGGTGCTGGAATGCCTGAGTTATCGGTTGGGTGACCACACCACGGCCGACGATGCCACCCGTTACCGTTCGGCTGATGAAGTGCGCCAGGCCTGGAACGAAGAGCCGATCAAGCGCCTGCAGAGTTTCATGGCCGCCCAGGGCATCTGGGACGAAGGCCGTGAGCAGGCGCTGGTCAGCGAGTGCCAGGCGCTGATCCAGGAGGCGGTCAATGCTTATGAGGCGCATGAGCTGCAACCTGCCATTTCGGCGATGGACCACGTCTACGCCCGCTGGCCGGCAGCCTTGGCCGAGCAGCGTGAGTGGTTCCTGGAGCGGGTCGCACGGCGTGGCGGAGGCGAACACCATGAATAATGAAAAAGTCACCTTGCTCGAAGCCGTCAACCTGGCCTTGCACCGGGCCATGTCAGAAGACGAAAACATTGTGGTGCTGGGCGAAGATGTCGGGGTCAATGGCGGGGTGTTCCGTGCCACACAAGGGCTGCGCGAGAGCTTTGGCTTCAAGCGCGTGATCGACTCGCCGCTGGCCGAAACCATGCTTGGCGGTCTGGCCGTGGGCATGGCGGCGCAGGGCCTTAAGCCGGTGCTGGAAATCCAGTTTCTGGGCTTTATCTATGCGGCCATGGAACATCTGGTGTCCCATGCCAGCCGGCTGCGCAACCGTACCCGTGGCCGGCTGACCTGCCCGATGGTGCTGCGTGCGCCAATGGGCGCGGGTATTCGTGCACCCGAACACCATAGTGAAAGCACCGAGGCGCTGTTTGCGCACATTCCCGGTCTACGCGTGGTGATTCCTTCTTCGCCGGCTCGCGCTTACGGGCTGCTGCTGGCCGCTATCGACGACCCGGACCCGGTGATTTTTCTGGAGCCGACCCGGCTCTATCGCATGAATCCGCAAGCACTGGTCGATGACGGCAAACGCCTGCCTCTGGACACTTGCTTCACCCTGCGTGAGGGCAGCGATATCACCCTGGTGAGTTGGGGCGCCAGTGTGCATGAGACCCTGCAGGCCGCCCAGGCGCTGGCCGAGCGCGGGGTGTCGGCGGAGGTCATTGATGTGGCGTGCATCAAGCCACTGGACCTCGACACTCTGGAAGCATCGGTGCGCAAGACTGGCCGCTGTGTGATTGTTCACGAGGCGCCGCGTTCCTGCGGGGTCGGCGCCGAGATCGCCGCCAGCCTTTACGAACGGGCCTTGCTCGACCTGCATGCGCCGATCCAGCGCGTTACCGCCCCGGACATCCCGCCGCCGCTGTACCGGCTGGAACAGCTGTACATGCCTGGTGTCGAGGACATTCTTCACGCCTGTGACACCGCGCTGGAATACGCCTGAGACCCGAGGAGGTTTGCGATGAAATTTTTCAAACTGCCCGATCTGGGCGAAGGTTTACAAGAAGCCGAAGTGGTGCAGTGGCACGTCAAGGTGGGCGATAGCGTCAAGGCTGACCAGTTGCTGGTATCGGTTGAGACTGCCAAGGCGCTGGTGGACATTCCGGCGCCCTATGACGGCGTGGTAGGTAAACTGTTTGGTGGCGATGGCGACATTCTGCATGTGGGCGAACCGTTGATCGGCTTTGAAGGCGAGGGCGATAACGGTACGGTGGTGGGCAAGCTTGAAGCCGGTGGCAGCCATGAGGATCAATTCTTTGTCGGCGCGGCGCCCTCTACCCGTGAACACTTGGCAACCCGCGCCACGCCGGCAGTCCGCCAACTGGCCCGGCAATTGGGGGTAGAACTGGCCAGCCTGACAGGTACTGGTGGCGACGGGCTGATCAGCCGCGCCGATGTCGAGCGCGCCGCCCAGGCCGAGCGTGACCGCTTTGGTGGCCAGAAGCTGCGCGGCGTACAGCGCAGCATGGCGATCAATATGGCTCGCTCGCATGCTGAAGTGGTGCCAGTGACCCTGTATGCCGATGCTGACCTGCATCGCTGGGGCAAGGCCCGTGACCCGTTGATGCGGCTGGGCAAGGCCATGGCTGAGGCGTGCAAGGTCGAGCCGGTGCTCAACAGTTGGTTCGATGGCAAGTCATTGTCGATTCGCCAGCACGAGCATCTGGACCTGGGCATTGCCGTGGACACGCCGGATGGTTTGTTCGTGCCGGTGTTGCGAGATGTGGGCAATCGCCAGGCGGATGACCTTAAGGAGGGGCTGAGCCGGTTGCGTGCAGACGTCAAGGCGCGCTCTATTCCGCCTCAGGAAATGATGGGCGCGACCATCACCCTGTCGAACTTCGGCACCTTGTTCGGCCGCTACGCCAACCCGGTCGTGGTGCCGCCACAGGTGGCGATACTCGGCGCCGGTGGCATTCGTGATGAACCGGTGGCGGTTGACGGGGCTGTGGTGATTCATCCAATCCTGCCGTTATCGCTGTCTTTCGATCACCGGGCAGTGACTGGCGGCGAGGCCGCGCGGTTCTTCAAAGCGCTGGTGCAGGCTCTGGAGCAGCCTGAGTAACGGCCATGGCCAGTTGATCCGTCAGCCAGTGTGACGCTGACGGATCAACCGTGTCGCCAAACCGTCACTCGGCTTCTGCATCATTGAACAGCTCGTTCAAGGCGTCCGGCTGGCTCTTGAAGGCGCGGGCGAATACATCACGGTTCTTGGCCATGTAGATACCGGCCTCTTCTACCTGATCTTCGCTCAGCGAAGGTACGGCTTTGCTCAACACTGTTGCCAGCAACTCGGCGAGTTCGAGCATCTTGTCATGACGATCAGCTTCGGCTTTATCCATGAACAGGCGCTCCAGATCTCGGCTGCTGCGGTATACCACTTCGACGGCCATTCACCACCTCACAAGCCTTCCAGACAGATATGGGTTAACTGTATTTTTATACAGTGGTAAGAATAAGCCATCTTTGCGTTTGTGGAAAGTGGCCCGTGCATTCTTTTCCAGACACCACTTTTTATAGGCAAAGCTTTGCCTTGCGACAACTGACCGCGCCCAAAGGACTGGATATGGCCTTGTTCCTGCTTTACAAAGCCCGCGCCAACACTGTGATTGGTTTTTAAGGAAACAGAGCATGAAATGGGCGAACAACAGCCGTAAACGTATGCACGATGGTGCCAACTCCATCGGCAACCTGCTGGTGGAGGGGTTTCACTATCTCGGTCTGTTTGCCATTGGCGCCGTGACGGCATGGGCTTCGATCATGGCGTTCATGGACATGGTCGACAAACGCCACGCCAGTGTCGATGACATCCTGCTGCTGTTCATCTACCTGGAGCTGGGGGCGATGGTCGGGATTTACTTCAAGACCAACCACCTGCCAATCCGCTTTCTGCTGTACATCGCCATCACCGCGCTGACCCGCTACCTGATTGGCGACGTGTCCCACCACAAGGCGCCGGACATCGGTCTGTTGTACCTGTGTGGTGGTATTTTCTTCCTGGCGCTGTCGGTGCTGGCGGTGCGTTATGCGTCCTATCAATTCCCGTCGAGCAAGGCGATCGATGCCTCGGGAGAAGAGGTGGGCGATAACGTGACGGAGAAGTGAGGCACGATCGCCTTTAGCAAAAGCCCGCTGTTGGAGCAGCGGGCTTTGTTATGGAGCATGGTTTCAGACGCCGACCGCCAGGCTTGGGCGGTTGCTCAGCCAGTTGCGCTGTGGAGCTGGCGCTGCAAGTTGCTTGAGGCGGTCCTGGTCGGTCATGGCTTCAAGGAGAGTCACGGCGCTGTGGCCCTGTTCGATGGCAATGCCGAATTGCACGCTTTCTATCAGCCGCTGCAGGCGCTTGGGTTCATTGCGCTGCTGCGGGCTGATCAGCCGCTTGGCGACCACGCCAGACTCGTTCGACAGGGTCAGCATGATGCTGCCATCCAGCCCTTGAATGCTGAGGTTCACCCGGTACTGCGGGGCAAACGTGTCAGTGATCAACTGAAAGGGATTGTCGGGGGTGTCCATCATCGGTACCTGCTCATGGATTCTGCATAAGTTGACCGGGCTCATATCCTTTGGTTCTCAGCGACGGATAAGCGGTCAGCAATTGGCCGTCATGGCAAGGTAGCGGTAATGTTCATGATGCAGTGGCACATGAGCGACCGGTTTGATGCCGCAGACGACGTAACAGCATGCATGCATCAAGCCAGTTGCGACCAACGGTGCCGGTAAATCGCAGGCACAAAAAAGCGGGCCTTGCGGGCCCGCTTCTGGCTGCTCGGTGAATTGATCAGACCAGTTTTTCGGCTTCTTTTTCCTGTTCTTTTTCGAGGAATTCTTCCTGCAACAAGGCATCGGTGTTTTCAGATGCCAGCGGGAATCCGTTTTGCGCGGCGCTGCGGTGTTTGTCACGCAATTTGCCGATCAGATGCTCCAGGGCACTGTCGAGTTTGGTCGCAGCACTTTCAACGGCCTGATCGACAGAGCCGGCTTTGCTGGTCACGGAAATAGGCTGATGGCCTTTGGGGCGAGCTTCGATCTGGCAGCGAATGTCATCAGGGCCGGATTTGTCGCCGTTTTCATCGCGCAGATGGACTTCAACGCGAGTGAGGTAATCGTCGTAGCGTTCGAGCGTGCTTTCAAGGGTAGAACGAACCCAACTCTCCAGTCGGACACTGCTTTCGATGTGGTTGTCGCTATTGACTTGGATTTGCATAGTCGATCCTTACTAGGGCTAACTCGTGCTTGAGCGAGGCGGCACGTTTGCTCCTGAGCAATCAGTCACATTTCGGCCGCGCTCAATCACAGTGTTGGCGCTAATCGATTCATATTTCAAGCCCCTGTGTGGAAGAAATATTTCGCTGCAAAAAATTCATATGGCTTCAGATCTGTCTCCACAGGAGCGGATTCAGCCGCTAAATTCGGCAAAAAACCCTAAATTCGCGGCTAAAGCCGCTCCTGCGCCTGGAGGCGAGCTGCGTCAGAATGCCACTGAAGTCTGCAGGTAAATCGTGCGTGGTTCGCCCACGTATTTGCCCTTGTTGTTGTCGTCGAACGAGCGGGTGTAGTACTCGCGGTTGAAGATATTCTTCACTCCCACTGCCACGTTCAGGTCAGACAGTTTCGGGCCAAAATCATAGGCGGCGCGGGTGCTGAACAGCATGTAACCCGGAATCCGTCCGGTGCTGCCGTCGGCGCTTTCGGCTGAGGTATTGGCGTTGTCAGCGAATTGGTCGCTCTGGAACGCGCTGTCGAGATTGAGCTTCCATGGACCTTCGGTGTAGCTCAGGCCCAGCGTGCCTTTGTGCTTCGACGAGAACGGCACACGATTGCCCTTGTTCGGCCCGTCTTCGCGGATGGTCGCGTCAACATAGGCGTAGCTGGCGTAGACGTCGACGCCGGCCAGCGCCGGGTTGAGCGCGTCGAGCGCGTAGTTGACGCTGGTCTCGATGCCTTGATGACGGGTTTCGCCGCGGGCGATCACGCTGTCGTTGGTCTGGTTGCTCTCGTACTGGTTGTCGAAGTTGATCAGGAACACGCCGATCTCGGCACGCAGCGGGCCGTTGTCGTAACGTGTGCCCAGCTCCCAGGTGCGGGCTTTCTCGGGTTTGACTTCGCCACCGGCGACCCGGTTGGGCATCTGGCTGTACTGCACGCTGCCGAACGAGCCTTCGGTGTTGGCATACAGGTTCCACTCGTCAGTGACGTGATACACCACGTTCAGGGCCGGCAGCGCGGTATTGTAATCGCCCTGGTATTTGACGCTGGTCAGCTTGTTCGTCTGCGCGGTGTCGATCATCTCGTAGCGGATGCCCGGCGTGATGGTCCATTTGCCGATGTCGATACGGTCGTCAATGTAGAACGCATTGGCTTCGGTGGCGCCGCGGGTATCACGGTCGTTGCGGCTGGCGGTGGTCGGCAGGGCGCCGGTCACCGGTTCGCGAAAGCGCAACTCATGGCCGGCTTCGTTGACATAGCGATAGCCCACACCGACTTCATGCCAGCTTTCGCCCAGTGCGAAACCTTGTGAGAAGCGGGTTTCCAGGCCGCGCACCCAATACTCGCGCGGTGACAGCGAGACGAACGAGGCCTGGTCGAGATAGCCACTGCGCAGGGTCTTGGTGAAGAACGTATTGGCAGTGAATACCCGGGCGTCCTGCTCATAGCGGTAACCGAAGTTCACCAGCGTGCGGCGGCCCCAGAACTTGTCTTTCAGGCGTGTCGACTGGTACGGGTCTTCCTTGTAGGCCGCTGTGCTCAGGCCACCGGGCATGTCGGCTTCACCTTCGTAGTACTGGGCCATGGCGTTGAGGCTGTTGGCCTCATCGATCTGGTACTTGCCCTTGAGGATCAGGTCGTCGATCTGCGTATCGCTGTGCTCGCGCCAGTCGCTGCCGCGCACGCCGGAGTACAGAATTGCGCCCCCCAGGCCGTTTTCAGCGGTGCCACCGGCCAGCAGGTTGCCGGTGGTTTTCAAGCCATCCTGGCTGGACGACGGGCTGACCTGGGTCTGCACGCTGGCTTTGACGGTCGGCTCAGCGGGGATCGCACGGGTCACGAAGTTGACGATCCCGCCGACGTTCTGCGGGCCATAGCGCACCGCGCCGCCGCCACGCACCACGTCCACGGCATCCATGTTGCCGAGGCTGACCGGTGCCAGCGACAACTGCGGCTGGCCATAGGGCGCGAACGGCACCGGGATGCCATCCATCAATACCGTGGAGCGTGCCGCCAGGCGCGGGTTGAGACCACGAATGCCGAAGTTCAGCGCCATATCGTGGCTGCCGGTGCCATTGTTCTCCGGGGCGTTGACGCCGGGAATGCGGTTGAGCACTTCGCGGGCACTGCTGGCACCGCTGCGCTCAAACTCCTCACGGCGGATCACATCACGGGCCCCGGCATGCTCGAAAACGTTGTCTTGTTTGGCTTCGCCCAACCAGTCGCCGACGATACTCGACGCGCCCAGTTCGATCGGGCCGCTGACTGCCGGGCTGGCCGCTTGCAGGGTGAAACCGCCCTGGCCATCGGCCTGGGCTTGCAGGCCGGTGCCTTGCAGCAACGCGGCCAGCCCCTGTTGCGGTGTGTACTGGCCTTGCAGGCCCTGACTGCGCAGGCCATTGGTCAATTGCGAGCCATAGGAAATCAGCACGCCGGACTCACGGCCAAACTGATTCAGCGCACTTTCCAGTTCGCTGGCGGCGATGTGGTAAGTCTTGGCGGGTGCTTCGGCGTAGGCCGGCAACACACCGGTCAGCGCCAGACTGGCACCAAAGATGACGTGGCGCAGGGTGCGTACCAATGGGTGCAAAGGGGCAGGGCGGGCAGACATTCGGGGTGTCCTTTTGATGAGGATTGAGTGGTGCTTTCCCTGTCTGTCACGCGAGCCGGGCAAAACGGCTCAGGTTTTTTCATTTATTTTTCGGCCTTCAAACGTTGGCCTGCACATTCACCCAATAACGGGTATAGCGCTGCACCTTCACCGGCAGCACCACTTCGAGCATGTCGAGAATGCGTTCACTGTCGGCCAGCGGGTAACTGCCGGAAATCAGCAGGTCGGCGATACGCTCGTCGCACTTGAGGCGGCCATGGCGGTAACGCCCCAGCTCCAGCAGAAAGTCGGCCAGCCGCATGCGCGAAGCGACCAGCATGCCGTCGGCCCAGGCGCCGTTGCCGGCATCCACCGGCTGCACCTTGCCCCAGCCGTTCGCTTCGAAGCTTACTTGCTGACGGGCCTTGAGCAGCAGCGGCGCCCCCGGATGCTCATGCGGGATGATCTGCACGTTGCCGGCCAGCAACGCCAGGTGCGTACGGCCATTGAGCTGGCGCAGGTTGAAGCGGTTGGCGCTGTTGCCAGCCTCGATGCGGCCTTCGGCAGTCAATAGATTCAGCGGGCGATGATCGGCGGCGGTGCTGATCAGCAGCTCGCCCTGGCGCAGGCGAATCAGCCGCGCGTGCGTGTCGAAGTGCACATCCACGGCACTGGCGGTGTTCAACTGCAACTGGCTGCCGTCGTCCAGGGCGATTTTGCGTCGCTCACCCACGCGGCTGGAATAGTCAGCCAGCAACGCCTGCACCGGCAACTCATCACGCAGGCTCCAGCCCAGCGCACTGCCGCCGCCCAGCAGTATCAGCAGTTTCAGCGCCTGGCGCCGCCCGGCGGACTTCGGCGCCCCGAGGGTGGCATGGGCCAGTGGCGACGACAGCCCGCCCAGGCGCTGATTGACGCGCTGAATATGCGCCCAGGCACGCTGATGCTCGGGATGGCCGTTGAGCCATTGTTGCCAGGCTAGCTGACGCGCCGGGCTGAGCGCGCCGTCCTGCATTTCAATCAGCCAGCCGACCGCCTGCTGCGCCACGGCGGGGGAGATGTCGGAGCGATTGAGCGATTCGCCGTTCATGTTCAGAGCGCGAAATAGCAGCGTAGCGCCGCTTTGTTCAGGTGGCGTTTGACCGTGGCAATAGAGATGCCCAGCTGGGCAGCAATTTCACCATGGCTCAGGCCGTCGATCTGCGACAGCAGGAACGCGCGCCTGACCGGCATGGCCAGACCGTCGAGCAGACGATCAAGCTCGACCAGGGTCTCAAAGATGATTGCCCGCTCTTCTTCAGACGGCGCGTAGCACTCGGGTAAGTCGGCCAGCGCCTGATACCAGGCCTGTTCCAGATCCTGACGGCGGTAGTGATTGCTCAACACCCGTTTGGCAATGGTGGTCAGGAACGCCCGGGGTTCTACCAACTGCGCTGTGTCACGGGCCAGCAGCACCTTGACGAAGGTGTCCTGGGCCAGGTCGGCGGCATTGTCCGGGCACCCCAGGCGGCGCCGCAGCCAGCCGGTCAGCCAGCCGTGATGCTCCTGATACAGGCCTGCGACAGTCTGGTTTACGCTGGGCTGGGCGATGGGCATGGCGTAGACAATCCACGACGAGCGAGAAAGGGTGGCGATTCTGTCAGACTCTTTTGCTTGTGAGAATATTTATCATTACTATTGCCGGGTTTTTTCCGCATTCTTTATCGGTGCGGTGTGTTTGACCGGCCAGTAACAGGCAGCTGTGAATGCTGTTCTGGATCCTTATTCATCTCTGTCGCGAGCCCCTTAGATGGACGGCACCGTTACCAACCCTGCGCCCAAGGCCGCAGCCCGCGCGCCCCGGCCGAAACAGACCGGCGTCCCGGTTGCTTACCGGCTGGCCGTGGCTTCACGCTTTATTGTCGCAACATTCGGTGGCTACCTGCTGGCCTCGCTGTCGAGCATCTGCCTGGCCCTCTGGCTGCCGTTGCCCCGTGCCGAGGCGGTACTGGCAGGGATGATGTTGTCGTTTCTCGCGTATCTGGGCGCGTTCATCTGGTGCTTCTCGTGCCGCAGCGCCTGGCATGCCTGGGTCGGCACGCTGCTGCCTTGCGCATTGCTGGGGGCGGCCTGGGCTGCGACGCGGTGGTTGTCATGAAAGAGGGCTTGCGTCAGGCCATGGCCTGGTTGCACACCTGGCTCGGGCTGATCTTTGGCTGGCTGCTGTTTGCGATTTTCCTGACCGGAACGCTGTCGTACTTTCGTGCCGAGATCACTCACTGGATGACCCCGGAGCTTGAGGTGCGGGCGCTGGACTCCGCGCAAACTGTCCGCGTGGCCCAGGATTATCTGCAGGAGAAATCGCCGGGCGCCGTGCGCTGGTTCATCAACCTGCCCGAACAACGCGATCCGACGATGAATGTGGTCGCGGTCGGCAAGCCCGCCAAGCCGGGTGAGCGTGGCAAGTTCGAGCGGATGACCCTCGACCCGCTGACCGGCACTGAGATACAGGCACGCGAAACCCGTGGCGGTGATTTCTTCTACCGTTTCCATTACCAACTGGAAATGCCTTACCCCTGGGGCCGCTGGCTGACCACGATCGCGGCCATGGTGATGTTCATCGCCTTGATCACCGGCATCATTGTGCACAAGAAAGTCTTCAAGGAGTTCTTCACCTTCAGGCCCGGCAAGGGCCAGCGCTCCTGGCTGGACGGCCATAATGCGTTAGGCATTCTGGTGCTGCCGTTCCACCTGATGATCACCTACAGCAGCCTGTTGTTCTTCGCCTCGCTGGTGATGCCGGCGAGCATCATCACCACCTACGGTGACAACACCAGGGCCTTCTATGACGAGTTATACCCGGCCTCGGCGACCCCCAAGGCGCAAGGTGTGGCGGCACCGCTGATTCGCCTGGATTCGTTGCTGAGCATGGCCGACGAGCGCTGGGGCGAGAACATGATTTCCCGGGTGACCATCGACAATCCGGGTGATGCCAATGCCAGAGCGACTCTCTACCGTAACGGCCACGACCGGGTGACCCGCCAGCAAGGCGATACCCTGGTCTTCGATGCCACCAGCGGCGCGCTGTTGTCTGACAGCCTCCCGGCCAAAGCCGCACCATCGCTGATTACCGAAGGCTTCTGGGATCTGCACATGGGGCAATTCGCCAATAGCGTGGTGCGCTGGCTGTACTTCGTGTTCGGCATCGCCGGCACCGCGATGATCGGCACGGGGCTGGTGATGTGGCTCGGCAAGCGGGTGCTTAAACATGCCAAGACCGGTGTGCTGCCGTTCGAGTTGCGGCTGGTGCAGATCCTCAATATCTCCAGCATGGCCGGGCTGATGCTTGCCATGGTCGCGGTGTTCTGGGCCAACCGGCTATTGCCGGTGGGCATGCCGGGGCGCGAAGACTGGGAGGTCAATGCATTTTTCATCATCTGGGCGCTGTCAGTGCTGCATGCCGCGTTACGCAATGGGCAAACCGCCTGGCGTGAGCAGTTGGGGCTGGGCGCGTTGCTGTTTGGCGCGTTGCCGCTACTGGATATTGTGACCAGCAGCCAGTACCTGCTGACCTCGCTCAAGGGCGGCAGCTGGGTGCTGATCGGCTTCGACCTGACGGCCCTGGCCACCGGCCTGCTGCTCGGCTGGGCGGCGCTGAAATTCAGGAACCGCCCTGAAGCTCCGGCCAAGGTGCGCAAGGCCCCACACGCGGCGGCTGCGTTAGCGGAGCCGACGGACATGACCGGTGCCGTGATCAAGGAGGCCAACTGATGCTGCTGCCTGCCTTGCTGTGTTACTCGGGCTTTACGGCGCTGTGCCTGTCCATGGAGCGCCATTACAGCGAGCTGCTGGCTGGCAAACCTTCAGTGCAGCGCCGCCGTGGCCTGAAAATCACCGGCTGGCTGTTGCTGGTCATGGCTGGCTGGCTGGCAGTCGCTAGCCGTGGCTGGGCGATGGGCCTGGTCGAATGGACGGCAGCGTTGATGGGCAGCGCGGTGCTGTTGGTGTTTCTGATGCCCTACAAACCGCGCTGGATCCTGCCGCTGGCGGGCGCCGGATTGCTGGTAGCAGCGGCTTTGGCCGCAATACCGGTCACTTAAGTGCTTCATGTCCTCGGTGGGAACGACCTTGGTCTGGGTGGCATTCCGACCAAGAGGCCAGTAAGAACACTGCATTGGCAGCAGATGCTGTGACTTTACTGGCCTCTTTGCGGCTAGAGCGGAGCGCCGTCTGTGTGCGCCTGCAAGGTCCTTTCGCAGGACGTGCGAAAGACCTGGCGATACTCACCCGGTGTCGCCTCCAGCGTTTGACGAAACCGGTTGGTGAAGTGGCTGGCACTGGCAAATCCGCAGGCCAGCGCCACCTCACCCAGCGGCTGGGTGGTCTCGCGCAATAACCGGCAAGCTCGCTGCAAACGACGCTGCAATACATAGCGATGCGGTGGCGTGCCGAAGCTCTCGCGAAACATTCGCGCAAAGTGATATTCCGACAGGGCACACAGCCCGGCCAGTTGCCCCAGGCTCAGGGGCTGGTCCAGTTGCGTTTCAATGAACTCGCGTACACGTCGGCGCAGGTGCGGAGCCAGACCGCCTTTGAGTTGCAGCCCTTCACGCAGGCCGACTTGGGTCAGTACCGCATGGCTGAGCATTTCATGAGCCAGGCTGCTGGTCAGCAGACGTTCGCCCGGTTCTTGCCAGTTGAGGCTGATCAACTGTTGAAAGTGCGCGGTCTGCCGGGCGTCATCGAGAAAGGTGTTTTCCTGCAGTTGCAGCTCCCGAGGTTCGCGGTCGAGCAGGGTGACGCAGCCCAGCGCCAATTGCTCAGGGCTGACATACAGATGCGCCAGGCGGATCTGGCCGTTGATGACCCACGCTGATTCGTGGCCAGCCGGCAGCACGCATAATTTGCCCGGCGCCCCCTTCTGGTCGGGCTGATCCCGGCGAAAGGTGCCAGTCCCATCGGCGATATAGCACGACAGGGTGTGGTGGCTTGGCGAGTGGTATTCGCGCAGGTCATGGTGGTTGTTCCATTGCGCCGCAATCAAACCGTCGCCCAGCCACGCACTGCGCTCCAGGCGGGCGTGGGGTGAACTGTTCAATGACTGGAAGACCTGAATGGTGTCGAGCGCGGACATGATGACTCCTCTATGACGCTATCCTACGCCGCACGTGGGTGCTTGCCATCGGGCCTTCGTACAAATGCGCAAGATTGTGCAAGCGGGTCAGCTCGCCGCTACGCAGACTCAAGGCTCATTCAGGAGTCTGCGTCATGAACCTCTCGCTTTATCTGGCCACCGTACTGATCTGGGGCACCACCTGGATCGCCTTGAAGCTGCAACTGGGCGAAGTGGCAATTGCCCTGTCGATCGCTTACCGCTTTGCACTGGCCGCGCTGGTGCTGTTCGCCTTTTTGCTGCTCAGCGGCCGCTTGCAACCACTGAACCGTCGCGGACAAGGCATTTGTATGGCTCAAGGTCTTTGTCTGTTCTGCCTGAACTTCCTGTGTTTCTACACGGCCAGCCAGTGGATCCCCAGCGGCCTGATTGCCGTGGTGTTCTCCACCTCCACGCTGTGGAACGCGCTTAATGCACGTCTGTTCTTCGGCCAGCGCATTGCCCGTAATGTGCTGCTGGGTGCGCTGCTGGGCCTCAGTGGTCTGGCGTGTCTGTTCTGGCCTGAGCTGGTCGGGCATACGGCCAGCCGCGAGACCCTGATCGGCCTGGGCCTGGCCTTGCTGGGCACCTTGTGTTTTTCGGCCGGCAACATGCTCTCCAGCCTGCAGCAGAAGGCTGGTTTCAAGCCGCTGACGACCAATGCCTGGGGCATGCTCTATGGCGCGTTGCTGCTGAGCCTGTATTGCCTGGTCAGCGGTGTGCCGCTGCACTTCGAATGGAACGTACGCTATGTCGGCTCGCTGCTGTATCTGGTCATCCCAGGCTCGGTGGTTGCCTTCACCACTTACCTGACCCTGGTCGGCCGGATGGGCCCGGAGCGCGCGGCCTACTGCACCGTGCTGTTTCCGGTGGTGGCGCTGAATATCTCGGTGTTTGTCGAGGGCTACCAGTGGACCCTGCCGGCGCTGTTCGGGCTGGTGTTGGTGATGGCCGGTAACGTGCTGGTGTTCAGCAAGCCGCGCGCCGTGCCGGGCACGGCGGCGGGCAAGCTGGCGTGATCAGCCCTTCCACACCTGCGGATTGACCAGATTCTGCGGCCGCTCACCGAGCAGGGCGCTGCGCAGATTCTGGTAGGCCAGGTCAGCCATGGCCTGGCGGGTCTCGGTGGTGGCCGAGCCAATGTGCGGCAGGGTCACCGCGTTGCTGAGCTTGAACAGCGGCGACTCCGACAGCGGCTCCTTCTCGTAGACGTCCAGGCCTGCGCCGCGAATGGTGCCGTTGTGCAAGGCTTCGATCAGCGCCGGCTCCTCAACGATCGGCCCCCTGGCGATATTCACCAGAATGGCGCTTTTCTTCATCAACCCCAGCTCACGCTTGCCGATCAAGTGATGAGTCTTGTCGCTTAACGGCACCACCAGGCAGACGAAATCAGCCTCGGCCAGCAGTTGATCCAGGCTACGGAACTGCGCGCCCAGCTCTTGTTCCAGTGCGCTTTTACGGCTGTTGCCGCTGTACAGGATGGGCATGTTGAAACCCAGCCGACCGCGTCGGGCGATGGCTGCGCCGATGTTGCCCATGCCGACGATACCCAGGGTTTTCCCGTACACATCAGTGCCGAAGTGCGGCGGCTCGATACTGCGCTTCCAGTTACCGGCCTTGGTGTAGGCATCGAGCTCCGCAACGCGGCGGGCGCTGCTCATGATCAGCGAAAAACCAAGGTCGGCGGTACTTTCGGTCAACACGTCCGGGGTGTTGGTCAGCGCAATACCGCGCTCCGTGAGGTACTCGACATCATAATTGTCGTAACCCACCGAAATGCTCGACACCACTTCCAGACGCTCAGCCGTCGCCAACTGCTCACGCCCCAGCTTGCGCCCCGAACCGATCAGCCCGTGCACCTCGGGCAATGCCTCGTTGAACTGCGCATTGATATCGCCCTTCTTCGGGTCGGGAATAATCACGTTGAAGTCCTGCGCCAGGCGTTCGGCCATCTCCTGATTGACACGGCTGAAGGCGAGTACGGTTTTTTTCATTGTGCGTTCACTCTTGAGCGGATGAATGAGTAGCACGCTAACATTCCCCCGCGCACAGGTCAGCCGTTTTCTTGTCGTACAACCGATGAGTGGCCGAAAGTTGAGCAGGTTTCGCCAGCTCATCTGGGCATGCAGGCTCAGAATCAATACTGCTCACTTAGGTACTGTATGCCCTCGGTGGGAGACCTTGGTCTGGGCTGCATTCCGACGAAGAGGCCAGTAAAAACACTCCATCTGCTGTGGGATGTAAAGCCGCCTTCACGAGCGAGCTCGTTCCCACAGAGACCGTGCAGCCCTTAACGGATCGGCATTAGCTTTATATCTGATTTTTTATCAGTCGCCCTGCGTGATGATTTTGTGCCGGCGCAGGTACTCGTCATAGGTCAGGCTTTTGTCGGCCGCCAGCTCATTCAACAGTTGTTCTTTGCTCTTGCCCTGGCTAAACGAAGTGCTTGATATCTGATCTGGCTGAACCGCTGCAGGGAGATTATCCAGACGGGCAAAGCTGCTTTCTGGCAGTTTGTACATCGCCCCGGTGAGCGGATCGACAATCAACATGCCTATCAGGCCGCCGAACACGATGTTTCCCCAGTACCAGCCGTTCATTCTGGAATTGATGATCGCGGAATTTTCCGCATAGCCATCCTTGCGAAAAATGACCTTGTAAGTCTCGCCATCGAAATAGCCGGCACCAGCCTTGAGCGTCACCTGCTCAGGTGTCACGCCTGAATGCACCAAGGCTCCATCTTCATTGGTGATCTGATACGAGGCGCCCGCAGGAGAGGAGTTGATCGAGACGGGGGTTCTTGACTCGCTGACAATGCTGGCGCATCCGTAGAGGCTGATGAGGGTTAATGCGAGAAAAAATGGTCTCGCGGACTTCAATTGCATGTAAAAAGCTTCCTGCTGGGAATGATTGAGCCGTAATCAGTTTTGGTTTCTGCGAATGATTTCGTAGCGGCGCTTGTATTCTTCCGGGCTCAAGGTCTTGTCGGCAGCCAGTTCTTCAAGCAGATGCCCCGTCTTGTCTGTGGATACCGTTGCCTTGGCATGCGACGACAGGGCGGCAATGAATGCCGGATCGGCGAAGAGCGTGCGCATACCGTTTGCCAGAGCCTTGTCCAGCGCGCGCTTGGCATTGGCACCTGTGGCCAGTTGGGTGTTGGCCTCTTTGCCTTCGGAGGCGATGGTGCGGGAGAACAATTCACGATTCGCAGCGCCAACAACCTTGATGGTCATGTTGAAGTCCGCAACGGCGTCGCCGGAGAAGAAGCCCAATTTGTGATCGTTGTAAAATCGAGTCACCAACGCGTTGACCTGTACATCGGCCTGCGCTGTCGCGGATTGATAACCCCTGGCCCTGATCTCTTCGGTCAGGGCGCGACGGACTGTGGCTGCAACGTCTTCATTGGCCAGGATCGGCGCTGTTTCCATGCCATAACCATTTTTCTTGCTGCTCACCCGGCTTCGATCCTGGCGACTATCTGTCACTTCTACAGCAACGGCGACCGACTCTGCGCCTGCAACCTTGCTCACACCCGGTTCGGGCAGGTAATTGATATCAATAGTCTCAGTGGTAAAGGCACAACCGTGAAGTGCACCGATAAACAGCATCAGTGCCAATTTAGACGCGATACGCATAGGTAAAGTCCATTTCGCCAGGATGATAAGGAGGGCGCGCGATTCTACATTGCCATTACCGCGACATGAAGCCCGTCGATGGATACCTCAATCCAGCGTATGCACCTGCAAATCCGCCTCATCCGCCGCCAGGATCTCCGGCAAGGTGCTGCGCAGATACTCCACCCAGGTCTTGATCTTGGCATCCAGATACTGTCGCGATGGATACACCGCATACAGATTCAGCTCCTGGAAGCGATAGCGCGGCAATACCCTTACCAGCGTGCCGTCACGCAGGCCGTCGATGGCCGAATAGATCGGCAGAATCCCCACCCCCATGCCGCTGGCAATCGCTGTCTTCATCGCTTCGGCCGAATTGACCAGAAACGGTGAACTCTTCAGCGTGACCATCTCCTGGCCATCCGGGCCGGTAAACGGCCACTTGTCCAGCGGAAACACCGGGCTCACCAGCCGCAGGCAGTCATGCCCCAGCAAGTCTGCGGGCTTATGCGCCATGCCCCGCGCCCTGATGTAAGCAGGTGAGGCACAGACGATGCTGTAAGTGATGCCCAGACGCTGCGATACAAAGCCCGAATCCGGCAGTTCACTGGCCAGCACGATCGACACGTCGTAGCCATCTTCCAGCAGATCCGGCACCCGATTGGTCAGGGTCAGGTCAAACGCCACATCCTGATGGTCACTGCGGTAGCGGGCGATGGCGTCGATCACGTAGTGCTGGCCAATACCAGGCATCGAATGCACCTTGAGCAACCCGGCCGGTCGCGCGTGGGCATCACTGGCCTCGGCTTCGGCTTGTTCGACATACGCCAGAATCTGCTCGCAGCGTTGCAGGTAGCGCTTGCCGGCTTCGGTCAACGCGATGCGCCGCGTGGTGCGGTTCAGCAGACGGGTCTGCAGGTGCGCTTCGAGATTGGAGACCGCACGGGAAATATTCGCAGTGGTAGTGTCCAGTTGTGCAGCGGCCGCAGTAAAGCTGCCCGCTTGCGCCACACAACTGAAGGCGCGCATGTTTTGCAGGGTGTCCATGGAACTTCTCGGAAGCAACGTCAATCACGGTTGTAGCAAATTGTGACACGAAGTAACCAGCCTCTGTCCATCCTCCTTTGGCGATTATTTCCGTTTCGGTAACAAAGATTCCCGTTTTGCCCTGCTTATCGCCTTCCTGAGCCCGCCCTAGAATCGCCGTCATTCAGACAGTCGCGTTATTTCTCCGGGAATTTGCAGCCTTGCCGCGTTGCCTCATCAGAGCGCTTGAAACGTTCAATGTCCTGGCAGTATCCGTGTTACTCAACGGCTGCATTTCCACCCAAGGCATCCAGCCGCACACCGACCTGCTACCCACCGCCGAACTGGCCATTGACCTGGCCAACCGTGACGCCCACTGGCCGGCGACGCAGTGGTGGCGTGCCTATGGCGACCCGCAGTTAGACACCTGGATCGCACGCGCCAGCCGTGGCAGCCCGAGCCTGCAAGCGGCAACTGCGCGGGTTCGCGAGGCTCAGGCCATGGCCGGTGTTGCCCAGTCCCGTGAGGCTGCGCAGCTCACTAGCGGTGGCCGCCTGGCCCGTAGAGGCTGGCCCGAGGATGGCTTTTATGGCCCTGGCAATCTGGCTGACTCCCACACTTGGGACAACAATGCCGGCCTGAACCTGAGCCTGGATCTTGATCTCTGGGGGCGTGAGCGCAACGCCAGCGAGCGGGCACTGGATATCGCTCAGCAACGCGCCGCCGAGCAGCGTCAGGCGCAACTGCAATTGCAGGGCAATGTCATCCACGCCTATATCCAGTTGGCCTTGCAATATGCGCAGCTCGACATTCTTGATGCGACGCTGGCCCAGCAGGTGCAGATTGCCGAGCTGGCCCGGCGGCGTCTGCAAGCCGGTATCGGCACCCAACTGGAGGTGAGCCAGGCCGAAGCATCGCTGCCGGAGACTCATCGGCAGATCGACGGCGTGCATGAAGCCATTGAGCTGAGCCGCCACCAACTGGCCGCGCTGGCCGGGCTTGGGCCGGAGCACGCGGCGAGCCTCAAGCGGCCGTTACTGACACTCCACCAGCCGTTGCCATTGCCCACTGCTGTGCCTGCGCAACTTCTGGGTCAGCGCCCCGATGTGGTTGCCAGCCGCTGGCAGGTCGCCGCCCAGGCGCGGGGCATCGCCGTGGCGCAAGCGGGCTTCTATCCCAATGTCGATTTGACTGCCAGCCTCGGCTATATGGCCACCGGTGGCGGCATGCTGGAGTTCTTGACCGCCAGTAAGCTGGCGTACAACGCAGGCCCTGCCATCAGCCTGCCGATCTTCGACGGCGGGCGTCTGCGCGGCGAGTTGGGTCAGGCCAGCGCCGCTTACGACCTGGCGGTGGCGCATTACCGGCAGACCCTGGTCAGCGCCCTGCAAGGCATCGCTGACCAACTGGTGCGGCGTCACTCCCTTGAGCAGCAACAACGTCTGGCTGCCGAGTCAGTGGCCAAGGCCAATGAGCTGTGCGCCCTGGCGCGCCTGGCCTGGCAGCGCGGGCTGGTCGACTACCTGAGTGTGCTGCACAGCCAGACCCGCCTGTGGCGCCTGCAGGGTATCGAGCAACAGGTCGAGGCCGCGCGGTTAAGCGCTTATGCAGACTTGTCGATCGCTTTGGGTGGGGGCCTGCAGGCCGGCCAGGATTCTCCTGCCGAACCGCAGTTAAAGGCCCCGCAGATACCTGCCGGCCTGGCGACAAACCACAACTAGAAATCACCTCTGGACATAGACCTGATGAGCGTTAGCGTGCCCGAAGCTGCCTTGCCCTGGCGCCGGGAATTTGATGTGTGGTTGCGCAGCGACGGCGTTACCTGGGTGTATATCGCCAAGGTCTTGCTGGCGGTGTATCTGACTTACTGGCTGGCCTTGCGTCTGGAGTTGCCGCAGCCGCGCATCGCGGTAATCACGGTGGTTCTGGTCATGCAGCCGCAAAGTGGTCAGGTGTTTGCCAAGAGCTTCTATCGGCTGCTCGGCACCCTGGTGGGGTCGAGCATGATGGTGCTGCTCATGGCGCTATTCGGGCAGGACTCAGTGCCGTTTCTCGGTTGCCTGGCCTTGTGGGTGGGGCTGTGTGCGGCGGGGGCTGCGCGCTTTCGCAACTTTCGCGCCTACGCCTTCGTACTGGCCGGCTACACCGCCGCGTTGATCGGCCTGCCGAGCCTGGCGCATCCGGAGGCCGCGTTCATGGCGGCGGTCTGGCGCGTGCTGGAGATTTTTCTCGGCATCGTCTGCTCCACCCTGGTCAGCGCTGCGATCCTGCCGCAGAGCGCTGGCGCCGCGCTGCGCAACAGCTTGTTCCAGCGCTTTGGCCGCTTTGCCCGCTTTGCCGTGGACGGATTGCGTGAGGGCCATCCGCCAGAGGCCTTCGAGGCCGGCAATCTGCGCTTCGTTGCAGAGGCTATCGGCCTGGAAGGGCTGCGCAGTGTGACCCTGTTCGAAGACCCGTACATGCGGCGGCGCAATGGCCGGATCAACCGCCTTAACAGCGAGTTCATGGCCGTCACCACGCGCTTCAATGCTCTGCATCAGTTGCTGGAGCGCCTGCGCAGCCAGCAACTGACGAGGGTGCTCAAACGCATCGAACCGGGCGTGCTCAGCCTGGCGAGTTTGCTGGAAAGTTGCGCCGACCATGCCCTGACTCTGGAAGCGGCGGCGCGGCTGGTGATTGGCCTGGAATACTGGAAACAAGAGCTGCCGCCACGGGTACGGCAGATGCGCCGCGAACTGGAGGCCGATAGCCCCAGTGAAGCCGAGCGGCTGGACTTTCACACGGCGTTCGAACTGCTGTACCGGCTGGTCTGCGACCTGCACAACTATGCGCAGACCCACGCCTCGCTGGCCGACCACAACCACGTGCGTGAACAGTGGCAAGAACCCTTCGTCAATCGCACTAACGCCATGGCGGCATGGGGCGCCGGGGTTCGCGCCAGCCTGGTGGTCGGCCTGCTCAGTGCCGGGTGGGTGCTGACCGCCTGGCCCAGTGGCGCGACCATGATCGTGGTCGCGGCGGTGACCGTGGCGCTGTCCTCGATGAACGCCAACCCCTGGCGTCTGTCGCTGCAGATCGGCTGCGGTACGGCACTGGCGGCGCTGCTCGGCTTTGTCGAGACCTTTGTGGTCTTTGCGCATATCGACGGTTTCGCGCTGCTATGCATGGTGCTGGCGCCAGTGTTTGTGGTCGGGACCTTTCTGTCCTCACGGGCGCAGTGGAGCGGCTATGGTCTGGGCCTGTTGCTGTTTTTCTGCATGGGTTCACTGCCGGGCAATCTGGCCCATTACGATCCGTCGGCGTTTATCAATGATTACCTCGCCATGCTGGTGGCCATGCTGGTTTGCACAGCGGCCGGTGCAGTGATCCTGCCGCCCAACAGCCGCTGGATGTGGCGCCATCTGGAGGACGACCTGCGCCGCCAGGTGGTGTTTGCCATCAGCGCGCCGCTCGAGCGTCTGGGGTCGAGCTTCGAAAGCCAGACCCGCGACGTGATGCACCAGGCTGACGCCTTGGCCGCTGGTAAGCCGCAGGTGCAGCGCGAGTTGTTGCGCTGGATGTTCGTGGTGCTGGAGATCGGCCACGCGATCATCGAGCTGCGCCGCGAGCAGGCGCTGCTGCCGGTCCATCCCAGCTATGCGCAACATCGCTCGTGGCGGCTGTCGATCCGGGTCATGGGCCGTGCGCTGATCCGCCTGTTCATCCAGCCCGATGCACGCAATCTGGGACGCAGCCTGGCAGCCGTGGACAGGGCGATTGCCAGGGTCAGGCACACCGAAGAGCCGTTTGCCTCGCATTTCGAGACCTCGCCACTGCGTCGGGTCGAGAGTTATCTGCACTTTATCCGCACCTGCCTGCTCGATCCGCAATCGCCGCTGGCGGGGTTCGGTCAGCCACTGCCTGTTGCGGGGGGGCCAGATGCTGCGTGAGATCGCTGTGTTCGACCTGTACATGCCGGGGATGGGCTTGCTGTTTGTGCTGGCCATGCTGTTTGCCTGGCTGTTGGACCGGTTGCTGGCGAGCCTGGACCTGTACCGCCTGTTCTGGCACCCGGCGTTGTTGCGCCTGAGCCTGTTTGTCTGTGTGTTCGGCGCTCTGGCGCTGGGCCTCTATCGTTGATGCCTGGTGAGAGAACCTGGGATGAAAAAGCTGTTCGGTGTCGCCGCTACCTTGTTGATCCTGGCCGTGGCGATTGCGCTGGGGCGTGCGGTGTGGGTGCATTACATGCAGACCCCCTGGACCCGCGATGGCCGGGTGCGGGCCGACATCATCAACGTGGCGCCGGAGGTGTCCGGGCGAGTAGTTGATGTTGCGGTGCGCGATAACCAGACAGTGAAAAAGGGCGATCTGCTGCTGCAGATCGACCCCGATTATTACCAACTGGCGGTCAAGCAGGCCCGCGCCGAAGTGGCTGCGCGCAAGGCCGCCTGGCAGATGCGCGCCAGCAATGCCAAGCGCCGCGCCGACATGGATACACGGATGATCTCTGCCGAAAACCGCGATGATACAGGGCATCTGGCCTTGAGCGCCGAAGCCGATTACCGGCAGGCCCAGGCCCGTCTGGAAATCGCCGAACTGAACCTGCAACGCACCCAGGTGCGCGCTTCAGTGGACGGTTACATCACCAACCTCAACGTGCATCGCGGCGACTATGCCCATGCCGGCGAGGCCAAGCTGGCGCTGATCGACCGGCATTCGTTCTGGGTTTACGGCTACTTCGAAGAAACCAAACTGCCCCATGTGCAGGTCGGCGATATGGCAGAACTGGAGATGATGAGCGGCGAGCGCCTGACCGGCCGGGTCGACAGCATCGCCCGCGGCATCTACGACCGCGACAACCCGCAAAGCCGTGAGCTGCTGGCCGATGTCAACCCGACCTTCAACTGGGTACGCCTGGCCCAGCGGGTGCCGGTACGCATCCGGCTTGATCCGTGGCCGGAGGATTTTGTGCTGGCGGCGGGGATGACGTGTACGGTGATACTCAAGGCGGGGCCGTAAAGCACGTATCGGCGTTGAATGCTGTTCGCCAGCAGAGCCTCCCACAGAGTTTGTGTGTAACGCGATTAGCAAGCACGACTCTCATCCGGTGGGTGTTGGCATTGTCCGGCAATGCACATGCCCGGGCGCGGATACTTTAGCGGATCGGCTGTCAGGGCGACTGCTCATCAAGCAATTGCTCGACTTCATGACTGGCATTCTTCGCGAAGTTCGACGCAATCGCTCCTCAACATGTGAGGCCTTATGCCACCGTAACAAGAACGACTTCATCGACGCAGAGGCCATCTGTGAGGCGGCCTACAGAGCACGCACTTATTACGTTGCCGCCAAGACACAGGAGCAACAGATCCTCTCTGCCCGGCATCGGCTACGAGAGACATTGGCTTCTCATCGTGTAGAAACGACCAATCGTATACATGGTTTCCTGTTGGGATTCGGGATTACCTTGCCAGCAACAAAGGCTTTGATACAGCTCTTACCGCAGACATTGCTGCGCGTAAAGTCGAGTGCGACCATTTCTCGCCTGTTTTTGCCTTGCGCTGGCTGCCTCGCTTATGTCTTAAGAGGCATCTTGTAAGCCGGGCTATCATCCATGAATCATCAGTCTGTTCGCTCATGGCTTACTCACTGGCGAATCCCGTCTCGAAGGTTTGACCGAATTGGTTCTCGGTGTGCTGGCTATGAGACCAGCACACCTGCTATCTAACGATCACATGCGTTGCAGAACGTAACTGCTTTCGAAGCCATGCACACCGCCAAGTATGTTAAAGCCATGAAAGTAGCCGGCGGCCCTAAGCAAGTCGACTGCCGGCCCGACTTCAGGCGAGTGCTGAAAGTCGCGGTAATCGTCAAACACGATAAAACCGCCCGGCACTACACGGGGGGAATACAGCAGGAAGTCCAGTAACACATTGCGGCCAGCGTGCCCTCCATCGATATGCAATAGCGCAACCTTGGGCATAAGGTTGTAAAAACGCTCGGCACTCAGTTCTGAAAAGCCGCGGAGCACCGTTACGTTTGGCAGCATCATTTCCTGATAGTGGCTGAACTCTTCGAACTGGTTTGGCAATACGAACGGATCGATACCAATGATCCGACGTTCGCGGTTACACGCCTCATTCATCAGCATCAATGACTTGCCCTTCCACACACCGATTTCCACCACGTCACCTGGCAGATCGGCAATCAGAAGAGAAAGATAGCCCAACAGAAGTACATCGTCATGGAACGACAACTCGCGACGCTGCATTGCCTTTTCTGGCGGCAGACTGGCCTGCGCCTGCTCGAAATGCTGGCCGATCAAATCCCAAACCTGCGCTATGTTGGCAGTCAATTCAGGATTGCTGGTGAAGTCATTGAGCTCTTGGAGAGTAATCATGTTTTCTCTGATCTTCCAGTAAAGATACGTGCTTGCGAAAGCACGCTTGAGTTCAGGCCTGAGCCGAGAGGATCACTATAGTGTTCCCCGGGGAAAAGTTAAATCGTGCCGTGGTTGTGTGGTTAACCTTAACAAAGCCGCACTGGCAAAATGAAAGCTTGGTGAACGATGACATTCTCACGCTGGTTGGTCTCAAGTGCATGACACTTTGAGGTAACTGTACTGCGCGCTCGATACTTGTTTTTGCCGACTCCTGAAGCGGCTATCAGCGTTGTACAGTGCAAAGGACGGTCACCCAACAATCAGCAGCATGGTTTTTGACTGCATCAGTGTCTGTAGAGTACTCATTGTGTCTTACAGTTGTACATTCAGTCCAAAACGCTTTTTCAAGGCAAACCCAAGCAAGCTGCCAGGCAGTAGCCAGGCCATCAGTGGCATGACTTTCGAGCCATTACCCAGCCGTAACAGGCGCGGCGGGCGAGGGCGTTGCAAGGCGGCGACCACACCACGGGCGAAGTCTTCAGCGGGTGTCGGCTTGTCTTGGGACGCACGCGCACGGGCGCGGATGCCTTCGCGGATCGGCCACCAGGGCGACTGTTCATCAAGTAACTGCTCGGCCTCATGGCTGGCGTTTTTCGCAAAGCTTGAAGCAATCGCGCCCGGTTGTACTTCCATCACCTGAATACCGAACGGCGCCAGCTCCAGACGCAACGCTTCGCTGAGTGCATGCACCGCTGCCTTGGAGGCGCAATAGGCACCGGCGAACGGCGTCACCAGCACACCCGAGACACTGCCGATATTCACCACCAGGCCGCGATTGCGCCGCAATGCCGGGAACAGCGCACGGGTCACCCCGACCACCGCAAAGACATTGGTTTCAAACTGACGCTGCATCGCCTCGACACCGCCATCGAGCAGCGGCCCCATCGCACCGTAACCGGCGTTATTGATCAGCACATCCAGCCCATGGGTTTCCAGCCGTGCAGCCAATTGCGCCAGCCCGGCGGCATCGTTGACGTCCAGTTGCACAGCAGTGAAACCCGCAGCGGCCAGCGCCGCGACATCCTCAGCCTTGCGCGCCGTGGCCCAAACCTCATGACCGGCCGCATGCAACGCATCAGCCAACGCACGGCCAATGCCGCTGGAACAACCGGTGATCAGAGTAATGGGCATATAGAGTCCTTATAAATACTGCTTTTAATGTCTGCCGCTGCCGCTGCCGCTGCCGATCTGCTCTTGCTTTTCAAACCGAGATGGCACAGACGACGCGAATCGCGACTTGGCGCCGGCCGAGGGTAGGCGTCGATTCGGGGGAGAAACTGGCAGGGATGCCACTGCTCTTGATATGACGGGCAGGTGCGCTGGGCAGGACGCCCATCGCGCCGGCCCCCGAATCGATGCCGGACGCAGGGCGGAACCTGACGAATAGGCAACCGCAATAATGGTCCATGCACCAGTCTAAAGACCAATTCGCGGCTAAAGCCGCTCCTACCTGGCCCCACCCAAATTAGTTGGAAAAACTCCCCTGCAAATGCTCGGCCCGAAACTCCAGGCTCTGCGCCCGATAGCCACTGCGCAACGCCGGCAATGGCAAACACTCCTGCCACGAAGCGCCAGCCTGCAACTCACCCGGCCCACGATAACGCGCAGAATTGTAGGTGTTATCCGCCAGGTTGACCGTGTCGCCCGGCACATAAACCGCCACCCGCCAGCGCAACTCACGCAGCGGCGTCTTGTTGGTATTGGTGATGTTCACCTGCAACGGTCGGTCGGCCGGGCAGCTTTGCGCCAGATTCAAACGCAGGTCGAGGCGCTCCAGCTGGCGGGTTTCCCGGCTGTCTTGCCAGATGACCGTGGCGGCCACGAGACCCAGCGCCACGGCGGCCACCAGCGACACCGGCAAAGCCTTGGCCGGATTGCGCAGTAGCAAGATGAACCAGGTCAGGATCAACAGGATGCCGATCAGCATGGAAGAGTGTCCTCGCACGTGACGATGCGGGTCATCCTACCATCGGCATAACGACAACGCCCTGCACAAAGGCAGGGCGTTATCAGATGCTGCAGGTGTTGCGGTGCTGAATCAGCGCGCGATGGTCTGGGTCTTGACCCCCGACTCGATGGAGTCGGTGCGCCCGTAGACATCCTCGAAGCGCTCGATATCGTCTTCACCCAGGTAGCTGCCCGATTGGACCTCGATGATTTCCAGCGGGATCTTGCCGGGGTTTTTCAGGCGGTGCACCGAAGCGATCGGGATGTAGGTCGACTGGTTTTCGGTGAGCAGGAACACGTTCTCGTCGCAGGTCACCTGGGCGGTGCCCGAGACCACGATCCAGTGCTCGGCGCGGTGGTGGTGCATCTGCAGCGACAGGCTGGCACCCGGCTTGACCGAGATACGCTTGACCTGGAAGCGCCCGCCCATGTCCACCGAGTCGTAGGAGCCCCACGGACGATAGACTTCCAGATGGTTCTGGGTTTCGCTGCGGCCACGCTCGTTGAGGGTGTTGACCATCTGCTTGACGCCCTGGACCTTGTCTTTGTGGGCGATCATCATCGCGTCTTTGGTTTCCACCACCACGATGTTGTCCAGGCCGATCACCGACACCAGCTTGCCGTTGCCATGGATCATGCAGTTGCGGCTGTCTTGCAGAACCACATCACCCTTGGTGACGTTGCCCTGGTTGTCCTTCTCGTGCACCTCCCACAGCGACGACCAGCAACCCACATCGCTCCAGCCGGCACTCAGCGGCACCACACAGGCACGCTGGGTCTTTTCCATGACCGCGTAGTCGATGGAGTTGTCCGGGCAGCAGGCGAAGGTGGCTTCGTCAATGTCGATGCTGCCGGCGTCCTGCTTGCTGCGCTCAAGGGTCAGCACGCAGGTGTCGTAGATGTCCGGATCATGCTTTTTAAGCTCTTCGAGGTAGCGGCTGGCGCGGAACAGGAACATGCCGCTGTTCCAGTAGTAGCCACCGGCTTCGACGAACTCTTTGGCGCGTTTTTCGTCGGGTTTCTCGACGAAGCTCTGCACCCGGCGCACGCCTTCGGGCAGCAGTGAGTCGCCAGTGGAGCGGATGTAGCCGTAGCCGGTTTCCGGTTTGGTCGCCGGCACGCCGAACAGCACCATCTCGCCACGTTCGGCAGCAATGGTGGCCAGCGCCAGGGCGCGTTGCAGGGCTTTCTGATCTTCGATCACGTGGTCGGCCGGCAGCACCAGCATCAGGTCGTCGTTGCCTTCATTGACCATCAGCATGGCGGTCAGCGCCACGGCCGGTGCCGTGTTGCGGCCGAACGGCTCCATGATGATCGCCTGGGTGTCGAGGTTCAGTGCGGCGAGTTGCTCGTTGACGATAAAGCGGTGTTCCTTGTTGCACACGACGATGGGTTCTTCCATACCCTCAAACACCAGGCGCTCCAGAGTCTGCTGGAACAGCGTGTGTTCGCCGGTCAATGCCAGGAACTGCTTGGGAAATTGCTTGCGCGACAGTGGCCAGAGTCGAGAACCGCTACCGCCTGACAGGATTACTGGAATCATTTTTCTTCATCTCCGAAGTATTCAATAGGGGCTGTACGGGTACTGCCATTCTTGCGTCTTGTTGTTGTTCCAGAGCCCCGGCAAGAGCCGGGGCAGCAATCGGGTTAGCGAGTTTCAACCGGTGGCTTGACCCACACCGGCGACAGGCTGCTGCCACTGCCGGTGACGTACAGCACCGCTGCCTCACCGCGCTCCAGGGCGACCGGTTTGACGTCGGAGACTTTTTTGTCGCCGTTGTACAGTGCCAGGCTGACCTTCACCGGGTTGATTTCACGCTCGCCAGTGCCCTTGGCCGCGACGCTCTTGACCACGTCGGTCTTGCCGTCGGCGGTTTTCAGGGTCAGTGGCTGGTCGCTGAGGTTTTGCAGGCGCACCAGAGACTTCTGCTTGTTCTTGAACGGCGCTTCCTCGACCAGTTGCGGTTTGCCGTTGGCGTGATTGACCAGGGTGTAGTAATGATCGCTGGCCAGCTTCACCGGGACGCTCTGGCTGCCGAGTTTGGCGGTGTAGTCGCCGCCCGGCATGAAGCTGAATGCAGTGCTGCCCAGTGGCGCGACGTCATTGAGCGCCGTGTTGCCGACGCTGGCGCTGACTTCGCTGTTGCTGGCGTTATAGACCCGCACGAAGGTCGAGCCTTTCGGGGCGGTCGGGCCGTACAGGGCGGCGTCACCGGCGGCCTGCACCGGCAGTGCGGCGATGCCCAGTCCCAGGCTCAGGCTCATGGCCAGCGCGCAGCGCTTGATCAGGGTGGTGTTGGCCGAACGATTGGCAGTGGTCTTCAAGGTCATAAGGGCAGTCCTCTCAGTTTTGCGCCCGCTCGGGCGACTCGGATGGTTGGGTGTTCTGTGCCAGGTTGTCCTGGCTGGCTTGCGGCTTTTTCAGTTGGGCGATCCAGTTGGCATCGAATTCACCCAGGTCGTTGTGTACCGGCAGGTAGCGCTCGGGGAATTCCCAGATCACCACTTGTGGCGCGTTGTTTTTGAACTCTTCGGTCTGCAGGTACTTGAGCATTGGCAGTACTGGGCCGTGACCGTCTTCGGCGTAGTTGACGACATCACTGCGCAGCGCCTGCTTGAGTGCCCCCAGGAAGTTCCAGTTCGGGTTGGCGCTGTAGCTGGTGCCGACCAGGCCCACCGGGATTTCGCTGTCGGCGAACAGCGCCTCGTCACCTTCACTGGCGCCACCGACTGCTTCGGTGTTGCGCTTTTGCAGGGCATCGGGCTTGGGCAGCAGGTTGCTGAACAACGGATCGAGCGGCAGGAAGTTGGTCAGGTCGCCCTTGTACTCGGCAGTGCCTTGCTCAGCGGTGACGAAGGTCTGCTCACCATTGAGTTGCACCTGGCGGTCAATGGCCATGCCCAGTTGCTGCGCGGCGACTTCGGCACCCAGCGGGGTCCAGTGGGTGTCGGTGCGCAGGAATACCTGGCCACGCTGCTTGGCGTCCTTGAGCGGTTGCAGCAGGTCAGGGGCAAGAATGCCGGCCTGGGCGACCTGTTGATGGAAGCGCTGGTACAGATCGGCATGCAGGCGCGCCGGGGTGTGTTCACCGATGAACTCAGGGTACAGGCGGGTCTTGGCCGGAATGATCGCCAGCACCAGCTTCACGTCCTGTTTGTTCAGGGTGTCTTGCACACCGCGAACCAGCGCCAGGTTGTCGGCCAGGTTTTTTTCGCCGCCGGCGATGGCGTCAAACTCTTCATCGGTGAACAGCCACTGGTCCTCACCCAGGACTACACCGGGGCGGCCCTCGTTGAACAGTTTGTAGTCCAGCGCCGCCCACAAGTTGGTGCTCAGGCGCTTGATCGGAAACTCATCGTCGTAATGAGTTTCCACCGCCTTGGTCCAGCGTCCGTTGAGTACCGTCTGTTGTGGGGTCTTGGTGAAGCTGGCGAAACTGCCCAGCGACCAGAGCCCCAGCACGATCAGCAGGCTCATGAATACCGCGATGTAGAGGATGCGTAATGAACGGGTCATGTCAGGCCCCTCAGAACTGGAAGTACAGGAACGGCGAGAAACTCTGCGCCGACAGTTTCAGGATCGACGCGATGAACAGCAGCAGCACCAGCACGCGCATCGCGTAGCGTGGCCAGTCAGCCTGCCAGTAGGCCGCCTGCACATTGGCTTCGCGGCCCACGGTGAAGCCCGGCTCATGGATGCTGCCAGCGGCATCGCCCGGGACCGCTTTGATGGTGCCAGGCTGGTCAGTGGCCGGGCCGTCGGCCTTGGCCTTGCCTTGTTTGGCCGGCCGGTCGCTGTAGAAGTCGCGCAGGCCAAAGAACGCCAGGGTCGCGTAAGCCAGCACCATGGTTGCGATCTGCAGGCCGGTCAGGTTGGCGCGGGTCAGTTCCGACAACTGCCAGTCGCTGAAGCTGAACATCGCGCTGTACATGCGGGTGGCCACGTGCAGGTTCTCGGCACGGAAGATCACCCAGCCGATGACCACCAGCAGGAAGGTGAACGCCCAGCGGATCACGTTGAAGCTGTAAGGCTTGGTGTTGATGCCCACGGCTTTCTCGATGGCCAGCCAGATACCGTGCCAGGCGCCCCAGATCACGTAGGTGATGTTTGCGCCGTGCCACAGGCCGCCAAGCAGCATGGTCAGGAACAGGTTGCGGTAGGTGGCGATCTTGCCGCCGCGGTTGCCGCCCAGGGTGATGTACAGGTAGTCGCGCAGCCAGGTCGACAGGCTGATGTGCCAGCGCCGCCAGAATTCGGTGATCGACTGGCTGATGTACGGCTGTTTGAAGTTCTCCATGAAGCGAAAGCCCATCATCAGGCCCAGGCCGATGGCCATGTCGCTGTAGCCGGAGAAGTCGAAGTACAGCTGTGCGGTATAGGCCAGCGCACCCAGCCACGCATCACCGGTGCTGGGGTTCTCCAGCGCGAAGCAATGGTCGGCGACCACGGCCAGGGTGTCGGCGATGAACACCTTCTTGATGAAGCCCTGCATGAATCGCGTGCAGCCTTCGGAGAACTTGTCCAGGGTGTGGGTGCGGTTGTTGAACTGGTCGGCCAGGTCACGAAAACGCAGTACGGGACCGGCGATCAGGTGCGGGAAGATCGCCACGAACGCGGCAAAGTCGATCAGGTTACGGGTCGCCGGTGTGTCACCCCGGTAGACGTCGATGATGTAGCTGATGGACTCGAAGATGTAGAACGAGATACCGATCGGCAACAGTACGTGGGTCAGGATGAACGGCTCCAGGCCCATGGACGTCATGATGGCGTTGAGGCTGTCGACACCGAAGTTGGCGTACTTGAAGTAGCCCAGGATGCACAGGTCGACCGCCACCCCCAACAGCAGCCAGCGCTGCGCCGTCTTGGTCCGTACCCCGGCGGCGCCCACCTTCAGGCCGATCCAGTAGTTCCACACCGTAACGGCGATGAACAGGCTCAGGAAGTCGATACGCCACCAGGCGTAGAAAATGTAGCTGGCGATCAGCAACAGCAGGTTGCGGTAGCGTTGCCCGCTCACGTAGTACAAGCCGAGGAAGATCGGCAAGAACAGGAACAGGAACACGTTGGATGAAAACACCATCCGTCTTTACTCCGTCAGTCCGGCAATAAGGGCCAATGCCCCCCCAAACCCCCCTATGAAAAACAGGGGGGACATCGCATCGCTATCTGCAGGAGCGGCTTGAACCGCGAAATTCGCTATGAATCATTCGCGGCTCAAGCCGCTCCTACGGTGTTACCCAATCACTGGTTGTCACGGTCGTGATTAGGGTCATAGACCCGGGTCAGGTCCCCGCCCAGGCGGAAGGTCTTGAACGGCTGCTTTTCGTGCTTTTCCTCCAGCACCTCGGCATCACAGGTGTAGAGGCTGCAGTACGGTTCCAGCCAGGCGAATTTCGGGTCCTTCTTCAGATCCGTCATGTCCTGCTTCTCGCCACCACGGTCGGCAAACTCGTCCGGGTCGCGTACCCCTTCAAGCACCCGTTGGGCCAGGCGCTGCAACGCCGCGTTGTTTTCCTGGCGCAGGTCCACACCATTGGCGCGGGCGAAACTGGCGACCATCGCCAGCGGCGGCAGGGCGTAGTTGTGATAAGCCAGCGCGCGTTGGCGACGTTTCATTTCATTGGGCAGGAAGCCTTCCGGGCTGACCTGATTGGCGGCGACCCGGAACTCTTTGACGGCCCAGTCGAACAGGTCGCGGCGGTTGGTCGCCACGGCGGTGGCCATGACTGACCAGGCGGCCCAGTACGAGTGGTTGTTGATTTTTTCCAGCGGCAGGTTGCTCCAGTCGCTGATCACCAGGTCACCGAGCTTGCTGAACCAGGCTTCGATTTCCTGGGCCTGCTGCTGATGGTTGGCCAGCGGCCGCGAGTCGGAGAACTTCAGCCGCAGGTACGCCGCCGACATGCTGCCCAGCGCCCATTTGCGCATCGACTTGCCGGTATGGTTGAACTCCTGCGACTCAAGCGCACCGGCGCGGGCCCAGGTGGTCAGGATGTTGAGCGCGCAATCGAGCTGCTCGGGGCGGCCGTCACGCATGTATTGCATGACCACCTTGCTCACCCCGCGCTCCAGATCGGTGATGTCCTGGGTGGCGTTACGAAAGGCTTTTTCAGCGTCTTCGTTAAGGGTTGCACGGGCCTTGTCAGAGCCCTCGTACTTGCTGCGAAACACCAGCGCACCGGTATACGGCTGCGGGATGGCGGCACAACTGAAGTTGTGATCGCCGGTTTTCATCTTCTCGATGGGGGCCGAGTAACCCTGGGGCGGAATCAGCGGCGCTGCTGCCGCAGCCGCGCCGCTCCAGGCGGTCGCAGCCAGAATGGCCAGCGACAGCAGGGCGGGGCGGACAGGTCGGGATATCTGCATAAGTCACCTCATAATCCGGCTTGCGCAGAATGCTGTTGGGTACCTGGCAATGCATTGCGTTTGCACACCTGGGCTTTGACTTTCTGTGGCTCACTACCTGCTTCGGGTCCTTCGATTTCCAGGGCCAGCAGTTGCTGGCTGGCCCAGTCTTCGTCTTCGCGCAGGTCGAAGGCGAAGCGTCCATCAGTGTCGGCGGTTTCCGGTTTTTCGATCTTCAGGTCTTCATGGCGGCCGTTCATGTACCACAGGCGCGCCTTGAGGGTTTTTACCGACGTGTCTTCAAACTGGATGTCGACCCGGTTGGCCGAGTTGCGAATGTCCTTGATGCCGTTCTTGCCGTTGACCAGCACTTCGTTGTTGCCGGGCTTGAGGCTGGTTTCAGCGCTGAGCACCGCAGGCTTGGCATCGCAGCCGTCATCGAGCAGGGCAAACATCTGCCGCCAGATACTGTCCTGGTCCAGGCGGTACAGTGGCGAGAATTCCCAGACGATGATTTTCGGCGGATTGTTGTGGAAGTCTTCGCTGCCCAGATACTGGATCATCGCGCCTTCCAGGCCGCCACCGGGGAAGGCCACGTTGAGCACGTCGGCACCGATGTATTCCTGCAGGAAACCGCCGAAGTTGTAGTTCTTGCCGCTGTGGCTGGTGCCGACCAGGGTGATCTTCGGGTTACCCGAGTCGCCGAACAGGTCGCCGTCACCGGCTTCGCCCTTGGGCTCAGTGGCGAACTGGTCCATGTACTGGATCGCATAGCTGGTGCCACACAGCTGGCCGGCCATGTTGTGCAGGGTGCCGGTCTTGCCCATGCGCCCGGACTTGTGGCTTTCGAATTCGCGCTTGGGAATCTCGTCGAAGCCCGGGATCTGCTTCACCGTCTCGGCCACCACCTTGGCGGTGCGCTGGGCGCCGTAAGGGGTCCAGTGCTGGTCACCACGGAAGTAGAAATCCTGGTCTTGGGTTTCACTGGTCAGCGGGCTCAGGTCCGGAACCCAGTAACCCATCTTGCTGAAGCGGCCGAGCATCGCCTGGTAATTCTTCAGCGCGGTGTCGTAGTCGTATTTGGCGCGGTCCTGCGGCAGCAGCTTGTTGCGGTCGACCATGCCACGGGTTGGCTGATAAACCACCACCAGGTCAATGCCCTTGCGCTTGAAGGCGCGTTGCAGTTCTTGCAGGCGCTTATAGCCGGCCGGCGTGGTGTCGAACTCGGTGCGCAGGTCTTCTTTGGTACGGAACAGCCAGTCGCCCTCAGCCTGAATCAGGGTGGTGAAGTTCTGCTGATAGCGGGTGGTGTAGTTACTGGCATCATGGGCGGCCGGGCACAGTTGGCAGCACGGCTGGGCAGTGAAGTCCGGTGCCAGGCTGTCGTCGGCCCGCGCGGCGCCGGCAGCGGCCATCAGGCCCAGGGTCAGGCTGGACAGGCCCAGCCATTTGATCAGGTGGCTATGCATGGAAGTCTCTCGGCTCATTGGCGCAGCTCGCTCTGGCTTTCGACGGGATCGATCAGGACGGCGCGTTT
Organism: Pseudomonas sp. 21LCFQ010; assembly: GCF_024129905.1. Lineage (NCBI taxonomy): Bacteria > Pseudomonadati > Pseudomonadota > Gammaproteobacteria > Pseudomonadales > Pseudomonadaceae > Pseudomonas > Pseudomonas sp. 21LCFQ010. The sequence continues at coordinate 379,378 of NZ_JAMYDZ010000002.1, forward strand.
CTGGCGCACCAGCAGATCGAGGATCTGCTCCTGGTTTTCGCCCAGTACGCCGTTGAAGGTGATGCCATTGCTTTTGGTCGGTGCCAGCATGGCCACGTTGTAGAGTTCGACGCTCAGCGGCGAGTCGATTGCCAGCGGGCCGGAACCGTTGCTGGCCAGCTGGCCGCCGACCACGATCAGCGAAACTTCGGCGTCGAACGGGTCCAGGTCGATGTCGCGGTCGGTGTCGTTCAAGTCCTTGATGTGGCCGTAGACGCCCATCAGGCCATTGCCCAGAGCAAGGTTGTCGTAGAGCTTGATGTTGGTGCTGTTACGCACCCGGATACCGTGGCGACGGTTGGCCACCACCCGATTGCCCCACAACAGGTTGTTGCCGCTCTCGTACAGGGTGATGCCGTCGGTGTGGTTCTGGTAAATCTCGTTGAAGGCGACGATATTGCCGACGCTGTTACGGTCCAGGACCACGCCGGAGAGCTTGTTGTCGTAGCTCTTGTTGCGAAAGATGAAGCTGTTGTCCACCTCGCGGGAAATGATGATCCCGTGCTTCTTCTTGGTTCCGTACACGGTGTTCTCGGCGATGATCAGCCCGTGCGAGCGGTCGTGCGGGTCGATGCCGTAGACGATGTTGTCGCGGTAGGTGCTGCCCTTGATCACGAAGTTTTCGGTTTCATAGCAGTAGAAGCCGTACCACAGGTCCGAGAATTCCGAGTCAATGATCCAGCCGGTCGGCTCGGGGCGGTTAAGCACCTTGGCCGCATTGGGCGTGTACTGGGAAATACTCACACCGTAAGACTTGCTCTGGTCATAACCCAGGCTGGCCATCTTGCTGCTGGCGATCCAGGTCTGCGAGCCGCCCCAGCTAAGCAGGAACGGGCGGAATTCGCCGGCCTTGCGCCAGGTGGAATGGCCGTTGCGGGTCTCGCTCCAGCCGTTGACCTGGGTGTTGGCGATCAGCAGCTTGCCTTCGTTGACCAGAAATGCGCCGCGCTCCTGAGACAGGCGCAGTTCGGTGGTGCGCTTGTCGATTTCCAGGCTGCCGGTTTGCTTGACCAGAATCGGCACGCGGGCGATGAATACGCCGGGCGACACTTCGCTGAGCATCTGTTTGGGCACTTGGCGGGCCACATCCTGCAGGCTGGCATAGCCGTTCTCGACCACGATGATCTGCGGGATACCGCGCTGGCGCGCCACCCACTCGGCCATCTTGTTGTCGCCGCCGACGAACTCCTTCATGCCGGTTTCTTCATCCATCATTCGCGTGACACGGACCTTGCCTTTGGCGCTGCGGTCGATCTTTTGCAGCGCAGCCTCGGTGGTGTAGCCGGACAGGTCGGGCAGCTCGGGGGTCTGCATCGCCAGCGGCTCGGCCGGTGGGCTGGTGATGGTGTAGGTCTTGGCCTGTTGCAGCTCCTTGACCACCGACTTGGCCGGTTCGCTGACCACCGGGGTGTTGGCCAGTGCGGCACTGGCCACCAGCAAGGCGCTGCCCAGCACTGCGCTTTCGAGCAGGGTATGCGGCCAATGGCGCGGCCTGGCGTTGTTGATCTGACGATTCATTTCATCGCACTCCTTGGGCCGTCGCTTCAGAAGCGCCAGATGACGTCGACAATGGCGCGATGCATGTAGCTGTCGACCTGGTCGTGATAGGCATCACCCGGCTTGAACACCCCGGCGCGCAGGCGCACCAGCGCCGACGGCTCATCGAACGACTGGCTCAACGCTGCCGGCAGCAGGCCTTGTTTGAAGTACTTGGTGACCACCAGGTCCATCTCCTGACCCAGATCCTTACGGCCGTCTTCCAGCGGCAGGGAGCTGAAGGTATTGGTCGGGATGCCGCTGGCATCGATCACTTCACGGGTCGGGTTGATCCCGGCGCCACCGATGCCGGCGTTGCCATCGACGCGGCGGAACTTGTGGTAGATCAGCGAGGCGTCGTACTCCTCGTTGAACTGCCAGGAGGCGAACAGCGAAGCGCTTTCGACGTTGGCCATTTCACCCTGGAAGGCTTCACCGAAGCGGTGCACGCGCGAGCGGGTGCCGGTCCAGTTCGAGCGGTTGCTCTCCAGGCCGTTCTGTTCGTAATCCTTGCTGGCGCGCGAGTACGCGGCGCCGACTTGCCATTGCGGGTCCAGACGCAGGCGGATGCCCAGGTCGGTCGCCCAGCCATTGACGTTACGCCCGGTCTTGTCGCCGGCCAGGTACTGGTCGGTGGTGTTGTCGTAGTTGGCGCCGATCTGGTCGCGGTTACCGGTCAGCCAGGTCAGGCTGCCCCAGTAATTGACGGTGTGGGTATTGCGATGGTTATAGGCATCGCTGTCGACGTTCAGGCCGACCCAGGTCAGGTCGCCATTGGCGGTCTTGTCCAGATCGTCGAGCACTTCGCCGCTGCGCTTGAGCTTGCCGTCGTCATGGCTGTGGTGGGCGCGGATGCCGGCCCAGTGGCCTGGCGTCCATTGATAGCTGGCCGAGCCGAACAGGTGCTGACGGTCTTCGTCTTCCGGCGCCAGTTCGGTGAGGTCGGTGCGGTACTCGCTGAAACGCTGAGCGGCACCCAGTTCGGCACGCAGCAGGGTGGTGTCGAAGGTCCAGTTCAGCGCTTCGATATTGGTGTCGTGCCACTGGCCATCAGCGTTGCGCAGGCGCTGGCGGCCGAATTTGAGTACTTCCCCGGGGTAGGGGGTGAAGCCGCTGTAGCCGATCCAGAATTCACGCAGCGCGGCGTAGGTCTTGTCGACTTCACGCTCGCTGGCGTTACCGCGGGAGATCTGCGTGCCGCTCTGGCCATTGCTGTCGATGGTGGTCTGTTCCAGCGGGTCGGTCTGGATGGTATCGGTGGCGGTGACCACCTGGCCCATGGCGTAGCCGCTCCAGTTGCCGCGCTCGCCGTATACCCAGGGGCGCAGGTCCAGGCCGATACCCTTGACGTCACCGCCGGAGCGGGTGCCCAGGTCGCGGTCATCCTCGCTTTGCGCGGTGATCTTCGCTTCCAGGCCGAAGTTTTTTTCTTCAGTCATGGCGGCCAGCGTCGGGCAGGCCCACAGCAGGGTGAAACCAAGGCCCATGCCAGCGGCCATCAAAGGGTTCAGCTTCATAGTGCTTCCTCACCGTCGTCTTTTTGCAGGGTCTGCAGGACCAGCGCGTTCTGGCTGGCGGTCGCGCCCCGGGCTTTTTGCTCGCGTTGCAACAGCTGCTGGGCAGCGGCGAGTTGTGCGGGTGACAGTTGTGGGTTGATCTGCTGGGCCAGTTCATCGGCCTGCGGGGTCGGATTGTGGGTCTTGGCCAGTTGGCTGAAGACCCAGGCATTGACCAGGTCAGGCTTGATGCCGCGGCCCTGGGAAAACAGCTGCGCCAGGGCGAAGTCCGCGCTGGCCTGCCCGCCACGGGCGGCGAGCAGCAGTTCATCCACGGCTTTTTGCGGGTATACCTGACCCAGATAGCCACGGCGGTACAGCTGGCCCAGGTAGTAGTGGGCAGACAGTTCGCTGGCACTGGCCTTGCTCAAGTGCTGCTCGGCTTTCTTCGCGTCAGCCGGTACCCATTTACCTTCGTAGTAGAGTCGGCCCAGCAGCAGTTCGGCGCGCGGCTGGTCGGCAGCGCGGCCGTTGTCCAGGTACTCCATCATCTTGTCGACGTCGCCCAGCTCCGGGAAGTCGTAGAGCAGCTTGGCCAGGGTGACCCATGACACCGGGTAGCCCGGCGCGATGCCTTCGAGCAATTGCTGAGCGGTTTGCGGATCAGGGCTGCCGACCTGCGCATCGCCCAGTACCCGGGCCACGCTGTCGACGCGCTGGGCGTCGACCCGGCCGGCCGAGTAGGCACTTCTGAGCTGGTCGAGCAGGGCTTTTTGCTGGTCGGCCTGGCCACGGGTCTGGTAGACCGTGGCCAGTTCGACGTAGCACATGTCGGTGCTGGCCAGCGCCTGTTTGCAGATGCTCTCGACTTCATCCAGATGCTGCTCGTAGGTGCCTTGGGTGCGGTACAGAACGATCTGTGCCAGGCCGGCTTCGGCATAGCCCATGCTGCGCCACTGGCTGATCTGCTGCTGGGCGTTGACCTCAGGGAAGCTGTGCGGGTATTGCAGGTAAAGCATGGCCAGCGCCAACAGGCTGCCAGACTCGCCGCTGGCGAAGGCTTTTTGCAGCAGCCCTTGGGCTTCTTTGCGTTCGGCATTGGTGGCGTCGGGCTTGGCGGCCAGCAGCCGGCCCAGGCGTGACTGGGCGCGTGGCGAAGTGGCCGCCGCAGCCCGGTAGGTGGCCTCGGCCTCCTTGAGGCGGGCCGGGTCACCGCTGGCCACCTGAATGTCGGCCAGACCGACCTGGGCATCGCTGTAACCCAGCTCGGCCAGTTGCCGATAGTTGCGCTCCGCCAGGGCAGTATCGCCGTTCTGCATGGCTTCATTGGCCAGGCGCTGATCGGGCAGGCCGGCGCAGCCAGCCAGGGTCACAGCCAGTCCCAGAGCAACAGCCTGGCCCAATGTGGTCGCGGACAGCAGCGGGAAGATCGACGAGCGTCGAAGCGGACGGTTCATGATTACAGACCTGCAGCCACGGCTTTATCGATCAGCCAGTTCATCGACGGGCCGCGATCACTGACCACTTCCACCGGACGACCGATGAAGGCGCTGCTCAGCGACTCGTCAGGCTTGATTTGCACGCGAATGTCGGTCGACAGGTCGTTATTGGTCAGGTTGGCGCTGCTGACCACCCGGCCGGTGCGCACCTGGTCTTCGCCGGCGATCTGGAAGCTGACTTGGGTGCCGGGCTTGACGTCACGGAACTGGCGATAGGTGAAGCGGGCTTCAACAGTGGCCGGGGTGTTGCGTGGCACCAATTGGAAGATCACCTGGCCCTTGGAGGCATATTGGCCGTCGGCTACCAGTTGGCGAGCCACAACGCAGTCGCACGGGCTGGTCAGGGTGCCGCTCAGTTGCTTGCCGTACAGCTCTTCAATCTTCGCCGGTTGCAGGTCTTCACCGGCCAGGCCGCCCTTGAGCATCTCCAGCATGTTGGTGTTGAACGAGGCCAGTGGCGCGCCTTTCTCGGCCTCGTGGTTGACCTGCACCAGGCTTTGCAGCGTGCCTTCGCGAGGCATGGTCACGTCCAGGCTCGGTACGGTGACAAGGCCGGCCGAGGCGTGGCTGACGAAGTACAGGCCGTAGACGGTTTTGAGAATGAAGCCGAACGCACCCAGGCCGACAATGAAAATCCCCAGGCTGAAGGTCACGGCGCGCAGCCGTCCGAAGAAGCCCATGCCGCCTTCGCCGGCCTTGTTCTTGCGCGGCCGGGTGAAGTTATCGCGTTGCAGGGTGGCCAGTACTTCGCCAACGCTGACGATGTCGCCGGCCAGGTGCGAGGTAATCAGGTGGCGCAGGGTGGCGATGTCCTGCGGCTCAAGGTTCTGGAACTGCGCACCGACCCGGCCGGTGGTGGGGTTGATCGACTGGATCAGCAACTCGACGTCCATGGCCAGGCCCAGGTTGTCGACCAGAAACTGCATGCGCGCCTTGATCACTTCGCCGACGCGCAAGGCTTGCGGGTTCGGGGCGATGTAGCTCAGGCCGCCGGCACTGAGGTCTTCGACCTTGACCAGCGGCGCGTTGGGCGCCCCGTTGAGCAGGCGCAGTTTGGCCGGCAGCTTGACTCGGGCGTGCTGGCGCTGGGCTTCGGATTCATGCACGACATTGGCGTTCACGGCGGTATTCATGGTGAGTTTTCCTGATTGATCGATTGATTCAGAGGCCCGGTCAGACCATGGTCAGCAACACAGCGACAAAAATGCTGCCGGCTGAAAAGGTCATGGTTCGGGACGACCAGGTGTTGAACCAGCCTTGGAAGCTGGCCATGTCGCGGCTGAGTTTGGTGTCCTGGCGGGTCCAGGACTGACGATCCAGGCGGAAGAACACGTAGATCTTCATCAGGGCGCCGACGATCTGGTTGTAATAGAGAATGATCGGGTAGGCCGGGCCGATCCGGTGCCCCGAGCAGGCCAGCAACAGGGTCAGGATCAGGCGGGTAATACCGATCCAGAGCAGGTACATCAGCAGGAACGCGCCGCCGTATTTGAAGCTGGCGATGATCGCCACGGTCAGGCCCAGAATCGAAGTCCACATCGACACGCGCTGGTCAAACAGCACGATGCTGGTGAAGATGCCCAGGCGTCGCACGCCCAGCCCCAGGGCGCGGGAGTTCTGCCGCAGGTTATTGCCGTACCAGCGGTACATCAGCTTGCGGCTGGCTTTCAGGAAGCTTTTCTCTGGCGGGTGCTCCACGGTATTGATGGCGGCGTCGGGCACATAAAAGGTGTCGTAACCCAGACGCATCAGGCTGAACCAGCTGGATTTATCGTCGCCAGTCAAAAAGCGGAAGGTGCCCAGGCGCCAGTGGTGCAGCGAGTCGGCCTCGACGTCGGCAATAAATTCCGGGTCGGTGACCACGCTGGCGCGGAACACCGACATCCGTCCGGTCATGGTCAGTACCCGCTTGGACAGGGCCATCGAGCACATGTTGATGTGCCGCTGGGCGAAGCGCAGCTTGTGCCACTCGCTCATCACGTAGCCGCCGAGCACTTCGCAGAATTCGTTGGTGGTCAGGCCACCGACATTGGGAAACAGGTGAAACCACGGCACGGTCTTTTTCACCACGCCTTTGTTGAGCACGGTATCGCCGTCGATCACTGCCACCACCGCACGGTCATCGGGCATGTGCCGGGAGATGGCGCGAAAGCCATAGGCCAGGCCGTCACGTTTGCCGGTGCCGGGAATCCGGACGAAATCCAGGCTGACCCGCTCTGGTGGATTGAGGCGCTCCCAGAGGCTTTTGACCAGCAACTCGTCAGACAGCTCGACCAGCGAGCAGACCACGGTGGTCGGCAGGCCGCAGTCGATGGCTTCCTGAATGACCGAGCTGTACACCTGGGCGGTGGTGCTGGCATCGATCCTAAAGCTGGTAACCATCAGGAACACGTGGGAAGGGTTGGCTTGCTCGCCCAGCTTGCGCATTTTGCGGCGCAGGCGCGGGTAGACCACGTAGAGAAACAGCATGCCGCGCACAAAGTGCGTGGCGCCCATCGAGTAACGCCAGATACCGACGATACCGATGAGGAAAATGAAGTTCTTCGACTGCGAGTCGAAGATGCTGGTTGGCAGCGCAGTCACCAGCGCACCCAGCAGAGTCAGGTAAAACAGCCAACCGGCAGCCTGCAAAAGGCCGTTTTTAAGCCTGTCCATCAGAAGCATCCTTCGGATTAGTTGCAAGCTGTCAGCTGCAAACCACAGGTCAGGAGCATCAGGCTCCGGACTTGGGGCAGCGGCTGACAGCTTGAAGCTTGCCGCTTAAAACTTACTGCTGCGCTTACCAGCAAATGCCTTCGGCGCGGCCGTTTTCAGTGGTCGGTTTGGACATGAAGCCCACCAGATCGACCACCCGCTTGCCTTCCGGCGCTTTGTCGGCCAGCGCGCGGAAGCGCTCATCACGGTTACCCAGAATGATGATGTCCGAGTCGTTGATGACCTTGTCGAAGTCCGCGTTGAGCAGCGAGGAGACGTGGGGGATCTTCGATTCGATGTAGTCTTTGTTGGCACCATGGACGCGGGCATACTCGACGTTGCTGTCGTAGATGCTCAGCTCGAAGCCCTTGCCGATCAGCATCTCGGCCAGCTCCACCAGCGGGCTTTCACGCAGATCGTCAGTGCCGGCCTTGAAGCTCAGACCCAGCAGGCCAACCTTGCGGGTGTCGTGGCTGGCAACGATGTCGAAGGCGTTCTGGACCTGCGAGACGTTGCTGCGCATCAGCGAGTTGAGCAGCGGCGCTTCGACGTCCAGGCTGCCGGCACGGTAGGTCAGGGCGCGGACGTCCTTGGGCAGGCACGAGCCGCCGAAGGCGAAGCCCGGACGCAGGTAGTACTGCGACAGGTTCAGGGTCTTGTCCTGGCAGACCACTTCCATCACTTCACGACCATCGACGCCGACCGCCTTGGCGATGTTGCCGATCTCGTTGGCGAAGGTCACCTTGGTGGCGTGCCACACGTTGCAGGTGTACTTGATCATCTCGGCGACCGCGATGTCCTTGCGGATCACCGGCGCATCCAGCTCTTCGTAAAGCGACTGCAGCACGTCACCGGAGGCTTTGTCGAACTCGCCGATGACGGTCATTGGCGGTTGGTCATAGTCATTGATCGCGGTGCTTTCGCGCAGGAATTCCGGGTTGACTGCCACGCCGAAATCGACGCCGGCCTTCTTGCCCGAGCAATCTTCCAGGATCGGGATCACCACATTGGCGACCGTGCCTGGCAGTACGGTGCTGCGCACAACTACCGTGTGGCGCGAGTTTTTTTCGCGCAGGACGTAACCGATCTCGCGGCACACCGATTCGATGTAATCAAGTTCCAGGTCGCCGTTCTTCTTGCTGGGCGTCCCGACACAGATCATCGACAGGTCAGTACTGCGGATGGCTTCGGAGAAGTCAGTGGTTCCGCGCAGTTTGCCGGTCCGGATACCTTGTTCCAGCAACTCGCCCAGACCGGGCTCGACGATGGGCGACTTACCGTTATTGATCAGGGCAATCTTCTCGGCAGAGATATCTACACCGACAACGTCATGACCCCGTGCAGAAAGGCATCCGGCACACACTGCACCGACATAACCCAAACCAAAAATGCTGATACGCATCGCACTCTCCTCGATTGTAACGCCTAACTAAAAGTTGCTGGGTATGAAACGCGGGCCAGCAGATTCCCTACGTCGGCAGCGGTGACTTATAACAAGTCACTTAACTAACGCAGGCATGTTTAATTTAATGAGTAGCCAAATACAGGGAGGGCCGACTCAATTGACGCCAGGTACACGTGGCAAATAGCCTGTCCGTGAGGGCAGGGGTTTGCTCTGGGAGTCATGTACCACTTACTGAACCGCCTTCATCAGCCCGTAAGATCAGCAACACTGCGGGGCCAGGGCCTCGCCATCCTGTCTCGTCCTGTCTGAAGCGTTCGGCTCAATGTCTTTCCTGTCTGACGTTATAAGTCTATGTATTGATTCGATACCGACAGCCTTGATCATCCCAGTGATCAAACTACGTTGTGGTAACCCCTGTCGCTCTCCGTGTCGCTGTAAGTTATTACCTACATGGTGGGCCTGAATCGTTACGGGATGTAGGAACCTGAGTGGCATGAAATAGTTCCGGGCCACTCGTCCCGTTTTCCGCAGATTTTCAAAGTTGGCCAACTAGCCGGGTAGTTGCAAAATGATGGCTGCCCCCGGCCCAGTCCTTTAAAGTTAAGCGTTTCAGCTAGTTTGATGGTTAGTGGCCACTAACCATCTAAGGCCACAGGCCATCGGCTAAAAAAATGATTTTTTTTCGATAAGCGTGAAGAAGTAAAAGAATCATAGACCCTTTTGCCATTTTTCAGGCGCCACTTATCCGGCGGTTTATTGCAGGAACTTGACAGCCGCGGCCCCGGTAATGGCTATCTGCCTTACCGGGCCGGGAAGCGGGAGGTGTCAGCAGGGCATCAATCAGTCGGCAGGTGCGTCACGAAGGAACACCAGCTTATTAGCCGTGGACTGTTCGGCACTGTAGTAGTAACCCTGCACATCAAACCCCTGAAGTGCTTCAGGCGACTGGATGCGTTCATCAATGACAAAACGGCTCATCATGCCGCGTGCTTTTTTCGCGTAGAAACTGATGATCTTGTACTGGCCGTTCTTGAAGTCCTTGAACTCGGTATCAATGACCCGTGCCTGCAGGGCGCTGCGCTTGACCGCCGAGAAGTATTCGGTGGACGCCAGGTTGAGCAGCAGGTCGTCGCCCTGATCGGCCAGCGCCTGATTCAGCCACTCACTGATCCGGGTGCCCCAGAAGGCATACAGGTCCTTGCCACGGGCGTTGGCCAGCCGGGTGCCCATTTCCAGGCGGTAAGGCTGCATCAGGTCCAGCGGCCGCAGCAGGCCATACAGGCCCGAGAGCATGCGCAGGTGTTGCTGGGCGTAGTCCAGGCCGGCTTCATTGAGCGTCTCGGCAGCCAGACCGGTGTACACGTCACCTTTGAACGCCAGCAATGCCTGTTTGGCATTGGCCAGGTTGAAGTCCGGATTCCAGCTGCCAAAACGTGCAGCATTCAGGCCGGCCAGCTTGTCCGACAGATGCATCAGCTCGGCGATCTGCGGGGGCGTCAGCTCGCGCAACTGGGTAATCAGTTGCTGGGAATGGTCCAGATACTGGGGCAGGGTGTGACGGGTAGTGGTGGGCGGGGTCTCGAAATCGAGGGTCTTGGCTGGGGATATCACCATCAGCATGGGCGGCACTCCTTAAATCGTGCGCCGATTCTAGGGGCTGATGGCAGATCACTCCAGCTATAGGGTTCATAGCCGTTAACGCTGCCGCTCAATCGGCTATAGTGCCGCCTGGATCGCCGTCAGCATTAAAATCGAGGGAGCACAGGGTTTGCGTATCGTTCTGGCAGTTTTCGCGTGTCTGTTGGGCGTCAAGGTTCATGCGGCGGTCCCGGATGTGGCCCTGATCGATCGCAGCATCTGGCCCGAGCGCCTGGAAAGCCCTGCCCTGTTCGATGTGGCCTCACGGGCCGAGATTCTCGGTTTCGCGCGTGCCTTGTGGCTCAGCGAGCAGCAGGACGAGGAAGCCTTGAAAGCCCGTCTGGGGCTGCGCTACGTGAACATGGCGTCGATCAATCTGCTGCGCCACCGGTTGTGGGTGCGCCTGCTGGATAACTTTCGTCAGGCGCGGGTGAGTTGCACCACCGATGCCAACTTCTGTGTCTATGCCCAGGACATGGAGCAACTGCGCCAGCGCGCCGAGGAATTCAGCATCGCGCCCGATTCCTTCTATGCCGCCTGGGGGGCACCGAGCGCACTGTTCCACCGCCAGTATCTCGACGAATTGCTCTACAAGGCGGCCCTGTTTCCCCAGACCAGCAGCGAGATCGCCCGCTACAACTCCGATGAGCTGACCGGTGACGACATGCCTGACCGGTCCTTCATGCTCAACTTCGAAGGCGGGCCGAGCCCTGTCAATGGCGACACCGACTGGCTGGCGGACTTCATGCGCCAGCAGAAGATGACCGCCACCTTCTTTGTCCTCGGCAAACCCTTGCAAGCACGTTTGAACAGCAGTTCGGCCGCTGCCTTGCAAAATCTGTATCGCCAGCAATGCGTCGGGATTCAGGGCTGGGAGTATCGCTCGCATAGCCAGTGGCGTGACTGGCAAGGTTCGGTGCAACGCAGCGCCGACCTGGTCGAGCGCATTCTGCCCGACAGCATGGTGCCGCTGTTTCGTCCGCCTTATGGCCATCGACGCCCGGACAGCGGCGAGTTCTTCCGTGCACAGGATCTGCGGGTCTCGTTATGGACCATTGATGCCCAGGACAACCTGGGCCGGCTGAATTCGGCGCAGATCAGCGACCGGGTACAGACCCTGATGCTGCTCTGGCGCAAAGGCACGGTGGTGTTCCATGACACCGGTAACCGCGCTCAGTCGGCCTTGCCATTGTTGCTGGCCAATAGCGCACAGAGTGAGCTGACCTGGGAAGACTGCCGCACGATCGAGCGAGCGCCAGAGGACGCGCAGCAGCAGGAGCAGCAAGCGCTGGAGGCTCAGGAGCGGCATTTGCAGGAAGCGCTGCGGGCCAAAGAGCAGCAGGAACTCGAAGAACAGCGGGCGCTGCAAGAGCAGCAGACGTCTGAAGAGCAGCCAACGGATCAGGAGCAGCCTGCACAGGCACCGCAGGAGCCGCAGCCTCAACAACCAACGCCTTCTGAGCCAGGGCCGGCGGGCGCCGGACCGGTACAGCGGATCGAGCCGGGACAGATGCAGATGCCCGCTGGCGAGGCTGACCCGGATGCACTCAATTAGCGACTGTAACGGGCTGATGGCCCTGCGCCAAGCGCTATTGGTCACCCTGTGAAATAAACTTCAAAAAACTGTCAAAGTACTTTTTTCTGTCATCTGTTTTGCGGTATTACCTGAGTCAGACCGCCGAAACCTGCAACACAGGTGGCGTCAGACAAGACCCACCTTGAGCGCTTGCTGTCCTGCCTCAAGGACAGCGCTCGGCGGCCTTCCCGTGGCACGGTGACCCATTGAGACCGTGCTGCCTGGCTTCTATAAAGGTGAGCGAGTATGGATGATCACGGACGCAGCCCCTCCAACAACCAGCCTATCCTTTACGTGCTCGATACCAACGTATTGATCCATGATCCGAACGCTCTGCTGAATTTCGAAGAACATCACGTCGCCATCCCCATGACCGTCCTGGAGGAGCTGGACAAGCTCAAGGATGGCAAGCATTCGGTCGCTGCCGAGTGCCGCCAGGCCATTCGCCTGATCGACAAGACCCTCGGTGAAGCCTCACCCGAGGATGTCGAGAAGGGCGTGCCCATCGACCGTGGTACCGGTATTTTCAAAGGCAGTCTGTCGATCCTGATGAGCAAGCGCGAGGAGTCCAGCAGTCCGCTGCCCGAGCATCTCAACGACAACATCATCATCAACCAGTTGATTGATCTGCACGCACGTCGCAAGGACCGCTCGGTCGTGCTGGTCACCAAAGACATCAATATGCGCCTCAAGGCGCGCGCCTGTGGCATTGCCGCCGAGGACTACAGCACCGACCAACTGGTCGATGACGTCTCGCTGCTGTCACGCGGCTATCACGAACTCAGCGGCTCGTTCTGGGAGCGGGTCAACAAGGTCGAAACCCGTCAGGACCACGGCCGCACCTGGCACCGGGTACAACTGAACGAAAACCTGCCGCAAGTGCACATGAACGAGTTCATCATCGATGAGCAAGGCTTCGTGGGCTGGGTCAAGGGCGTCAAGAATGACGAACTGATCATCCTCGACATGCATCAGGAGCCGCTGCTGCATCAGGAAGCCTGGGGCCTCAAACCACGTGATATCTACCAGGCCCTGGCGCTGTTTGCATTGCTGGACCCGGACATTCACCTGGTCAACCTGTCCGGCGCCGCCGGCTCCGGCAAAACCATCCTGGCCCTGGCCGCCGCCATCGAACAGACCATGGTCACCAAGCGCTACCGGCGCATCATCGCCACCCGCAGCGTGCAGGGTCTGGACCAGGAAATCGGCTTCCTGCCCGGCACCGAGGCCGAGAAAATGGAACCCTGGCTGGGCGCCATCACCGACAACCTCGAAGCCTTGCACATGGAGGACGAAAACACCCATGGCAGCGTCGATTACATCCTTAGCAAAGTGCCACTGCAGTTCAAATCCCTCAATTACATCCGTGGTCGCAGCTTTCAGCAGAGCCTGATCCTGATCGATGAATGCCAGAACCTGACCCCGCACCAGATCAAGACCATCATCACCCGTGCCGGTGCCGGTTCCAAAGTGGTCTGCCTGGGCAACCTGGCACAGATCGACACCCCTTACCTGTCGGCCACCAGTTCGGGGCTGACCTACCTGACGGAGCGCTTCAAGGATTTCCCCAATGGCGTGCACATCACCCTGCAAGGGGTGCCACGCTCGATCCTCGCCGAATACGCCGAGAGCCATCTGTAGCAGTTGGAGCGAGCGGGCGGCGATCCGCCTTGCTCGCGAATTCACCAGGCGCCACGAATGTGCTGTCTGCTTTCGCGAGCAAGCTCGCTCCTACCTCATGAGTCGCAGCATTTGGGTTTACAATCTTCACTCCTGTTCCGGAGTGAAGGTTGTGCTGACTCATCTAGATTCCCAAGGTCGCGCCAATATGGTCGATGTGACCGACAAGGCAGTGACCTTCCGCGAAGCGGTGGCCCAGGCGCGGGTGCGCATGTTGCCATCGACCCTGCAAATGATCGTCGCCGGCGGCCATCCCAAGGGCGATGTGTTCGCCGTTGCGCGTATTGCCGGTATCCAGGCGGCGAAAAAGACCAGTGACCTGATCCCTCTCTGCCATCCATTGATGCTGACCGGCGTCAAGGTCGAGTTGCAGGCCGAGGGTGCGGACGCGGTACTGATCACCAGCCGCTGCAAGCTGTCCGGGCAGACCGGGGTGGAAATGGAAGCGCTCACCGCCGCCAGTGTGGCGGCGCTGACCATTTATGACATGTGCAAGGCGGTGGACCGCGGCATGGTCATCGAGGCGGTGCGGCTGCTGGAAAAACTCGGCGGCAAGAGTGGCCACTTCGTGGCGGATCAGGAGTCTGAACAATGAGCCTGACCGTGCAGTACTTCGCCCGCTACCGTGAGGTGCTGGGGCGCGACAGTGAACAGCTCGCCGGCGACTTCTCCAGCCTCGATGCCGTGCGTCAGCACTTGCTGGCCCGTGATGGCGTCTGGCAGGTGCTGGGCGAAGCGGGGGTGATGTGCGCCCGTAATCAGGAACTCTGCTCCCTGGCCGAACCGGTTCAGGATGGCGATGAACTGGCGTTCTTTCCACCGGTAACCGGAGGCTGAACATGAGTGTTCGTGTCCAGGCCGCGACCTTTGATCCTGGCGCCGAGGTCAACGCGTTGCATGCGGCCAATCGTGGGGTTGGGGCGGTGGTCAGCTTCGTGGGCTACGTGCGCGACTTCAACGAGGGCCTGGAGGTGTCGGGGATGTTCCTGGAGCACTACCCCGGCATGACTGAAAAGGCGCTGGGCAAGATCGTCGACCAGGCGCGGCAACGCTGGCCGCTGCTGGGCGTTGAAGTGCTGCACCGGGTCGGCAACCTCGAGCCGGGCGAACCGATCGTCTTCGTCGGCGTCACCAGCGCCCACCGTCAGGCGGCGTTTGAGGCTTGCGAATTCATCATGGACTACCTCAAGACCCGCGCACCGTTCTGGAAACGCGAAACCACGCCGCAAGGGCAGCGCTGGGTGGATGGGCGTAGTAGTGATGAAGAGGCTGCGAAGCGCTGGTAGGCGTGGTGTTTCGTCCTGGCAGAAGTATTCCAAAAGAATATAGGTCTGGCTTCAGTCCATCGTTGCCATTGCGGTGCTTCGCTTTTGCTCTTCGAGCCGAGATAGTAAAGACGACGCCGAACGCGACGATTGGCGCTGGCCGAGAGTAGGTGTCGATTGGGTGGGGAAACCGACATGGATGTCGCTGCTCTTGATATCAGGAGCAGGTGCGCTGGGCAGGACGCCCATCGCGCCGACCGCCAAATCGGCGCCGGAGCGAGGGAATCCCGCTTGAAGCGGGACTAGCCGGAGCAAGCGTTTTGGTCACTTTGGCGCCCCAAAGTGACCCGCCCGTCGGGGCGGAACCCGCAGCCCAGGCAACCGCGGCAAACAATCTTGCATCGACCGAAAGGTCTTCGCAGTTGTCTTCGCGGCTGAAGCCGCTCCTACGTAACGTTCGAATCAGGAGCGCTTACGCTCCACTGCCCGCAGCAGTTCGGTCGGCGGCATCTCGCAACTGATCTTGCGCCCCAGCTTTTCCTCGATCGCCGGCAACTGGTACGAATCATCCTCACCGGCAAAACTGATCGATACACCCTCGGCACCGGCCCGGCCTGTACGACCGATACGGTGCACATAATCATCCGGGACCTCAGGCAAGGTGAAGTTGATCACATGGCTGATACCGTCGATGTGAATCCCCCGACCTGCCACATCGGTGGCGACCAACACACGAATCTTGCCCTCGCGAAACCCCTCCAGCGTCTTGATCCGCTTGTGCTGCGGCACATCACCGGACAACTGCGCAGCATTCACGCCATCGCGCACCAGGCGCTCCTCGATACGGCGTACCTCATCCTTGCGGTTGGCAAACACCATCACCCGCTCCCAGCCATTGTCGCTGACCAGGTTGTACAGCAGCTTGTACTTGTCGGCCGCAGCCACCGCATACACATGCTGCTCGACATTGGCATTGGCCACGCCCTCGGCCTCGATCTCGACAATCGCCGGGTCAGTGGTCCACTGCCTGGCCAGGTTCATCACGTCATCGGTGAAGGTGGCCGAAAACAGCAGGGTCTGGCGTTCGCTCTTGGGCGGCGTCTGGCGGATGATCTGGCGGACCTGGGGAATGAAACCCATGTCGAGCATGCGGTCAGCCTCGTCGAGGACCATGACTTCGACCATGTCCAGATGCACTTCGCCACGCTGATTGAAGTCCAGCAGACGGCCCGGAGTGGCGACCAGAATGTCGCAAAAGCGCGCTTCGAGCTGCTTGAGCTGCTTGTCGAAGTCCATGCCGCCGACGAAGGTCATCACGTTCAGCCCGGTGTAGCGGGTCAGCGCCGCAGCGTCCTTGGCGATCTGGACCACCAGCTCGCGGGTCGGGGCGATGATCAGCGCGCGCGGCTCGCCCATGTAGCGCTCTTTGGGCGCTGGGGTCTGCAGCAGCTGGGTAATGGTCGAAATCAGAAAGGCTGCGGTCTTGCCGGTGCCGGTCTGGGCCCGACCAATAGCGTCCTGACCCTTGAGGGTATAACCCAGAACGCCGGCCTGGATCGGGGTGCAATAAGGAAAGCCCAGATCGTGAATGGCGTGCATCAGCGACGGGGCGAGCTTGAAGTCGTGGAAGCGGGTCTTGCCCTCCTGAGGTTCGACAACGAAATCTTCAGGCTTCCAGGTGTCGACGGGCTTGGGTTTGCGGGCCGGGCGCTGGCGTTCGGCGCGCGGCTTCGCCACTGCCTTGTCCTCGGCAGGTTTGTCTGCACGGGGTTTGTCTGCCCGCACCGGGCGTGGTGGGGCCTGGGTGCTGTCCTGGGGGTTGGCCGGCTGCGGCGCGGCAGTTCGGGCTGGGTGGCTTTCAGTGCTGATCACGGCAGCGGAACTGGATGTTGTCGGCACAGGCGCGAGCGGCTCAGCCTCGCTTTTACCGAACATCTTCTTGAGTGCTTTGAGCACGGTCATCTCGTCAGTTGGTCAAGGAATGTACGCCGAGCAGTGTAAAGCAAGTTGCTGGCTCGGCGTAGTGGCAACAGACCTCAGGCGGTGTTACCCCAGTCTTGCGCTCAGCCAGGTCTGGATGTCGGCAATCTCCTGCGGTAACACCTGATGGCCCATCGGGTATTCCTGCCATTGGGCATCGACCCCAAGTGATTGCAGATACTCGTAGGCGGTGCGGCCCATGGCATTGAGCACCACCTCATCGTGGTAACCGTGCAGGCAATAGGCCGGGATCCGTTGCTGGCTGGCCGACACGCTCATGCCGTCGCTGAAGGTGGGGGCGTAGGTCGAAAGCGCCAGAACACCGCCCAGCGGCCCCTGCCAGCGGCGATAGGCGGTGTGCAGCACGACCGCGCCGCCTTGCGAGAAGCCGGCCAGGAAAATCCGCGCCGGGTCGATGCCGCTGTCACGCTGCGCCTCGATCAGGTCCATCACGGTCTGCGCCGAAATTTCCAGCTCTTCGTGACTGATCGCCCGGGCCGGGCTCATGGCAATGATGTCGTACCAACTGGGCATCTGGTAACCGCCGTTGATGGTAACGGGGCGGTGTGGCGCCTGCGGTAACACGAAACGGGTACTGCCCAGTGTGGTTTGCAGCGCCTGTGCGACCGGCTCGAAGTCATGCCGGTCGGCGCCCAGGCCGTGCAACCAGATGACGCAGGCATCGGCCTGGCGGGAAGGCTCAAGGATCAGCGGTGTAGTCATGTGTGCTCCGAAATTGTGCGCGCCGCATTTTGATGTGCATTGAATAGGTGCGTGGTGCGGCGAGCGTCTGTCAAATCTGAACGAAGATGTCGCAAGGTTACAACTTTTGGTCTTGACCTGTTTGTTTATCGACCCGGCGAGCGGTCTGGTACGCGGTTTGCTATGCATCATGCGGAGTCAGAGTGCTCACGTCGACCGGTAACACTATTTTGCTATTAGCTTTACCGTCGAGCGTCGCACGGCAATCCCAGCTACAGGACTGTCGGCAAGATTCATTCCGCAGCACAGCTACGGAACAATCAGGGAGCTTTGGTCCGCGGGACTGCGGGTAACGGTTACAGGCGGTGCCAGGGAGATCCTGAGCCCACATGAACAGACCCAACGTCGCATGACCCAAAAACAAGCCAACACGGGTCATTGATGCCTCACAAGGGTGCGACGTGACTGAAGCTCCAAACAACAAAGAGCAATCCGGAGGTTATGAATGAAGATGTTGAAATCCACGCTGGCTGTAGTGACTGCTGTAGCCGCACTGGGTGTAACCGGTGCAGCCAATGCTGGCGCAACCCTCGATGCGGTGGTCAAGAAAGGCTTCGTACAGTGCGGCGTCAGTGATGGTCTGCCAGGCTTCTCCGTTCCTGATGCCAAGGGCACCATCACCGGTATCGATGCGGACGTCTGCCGCGCAGTAGCGGCTGCCGTGTTCGGTGACGCCACCAAGGTCAAGTTCAGCCAGCTGAACGCCAAGGAGCGTTTCACCGCCCTGCAATCGGGTGAAGTCGACATTCTGTCGCGTAACACCACCTGGACCAGCTCGCGCGACTCAGGCATGGGCCTGGTGTTCGCCGGCGTGACCTACTACGACGGCATCGGCTTCCTGGTAAACAACAAACTGGGCGTCAAGAGCGCCAAGGAACTGGACGGCGCCACCGTGTGCATCCAGGCCGGTACCACCACCGAGCTGAACGTCTCCGACTACTTCCGCTCCAACGGCCTGAAGTACACCCCGATCACTTTCGACACCTCCGACGAAAGCGCCAAGTCGCTGGAAAGCGGCCGTTGCGACGTGCTGACCTCCGACCAGTCGCAGCTGTACGCACAGCGCAGCAAGCTGGCCAGCCCGGAGTCCTACGTCGTACTGCCGGAAGTCATTTCCAAGGAGCCTCTGGGCCCGGTCGTGCGTAAAGGCGACGAAGAGTGGTTCTCCATCGTCAAGTGGACCCTGTTCGCCATGCTCAACGCCGAAGAGGCCGGTGTGACCTCCAAGAACGTCGAAGCTGAAGCCAAGTCGACCAAAAACCCTGATGTTGCCCGTATGCTCGGTGCTGACGGCGAGTACGGCAAAGACCTGAAACTGCCAAAAGACTGGGTAGTGAAGATCGTCAAGCAGGTTGGTAACTACGGCGAAGTCTTCGAGCGCAACCTGGGCGAAACCACCCCGCTGAAAATCAAGCGTGGCCTGAACGCTCTGTGGAACCAGGGCGGCATCCAGTACGCTCCACCGATCCGCTGATATGACCCAGCGCCCGACCACCTGAAGAGGTGGTCGGGCGTCTTGTAATGTTTATTTATTCCGGGGCATTTCATGCAGAATAAAATCGACGCACCTAAACAAAAGCTCACCCTGAGCGACCCCAAAGTGCGCGCCTGGCTATTCCAGATCATCACCGTCGTAGCGGTGATCTCCCTGGGCTGGTTTCTCTTCGATAACACCCAGACCAACCTGGAACACCGTGGCATCACCTCTGGTTTCGGCTTTCTGGAGCGCAGTGCCGGCTTCGGCATCGCCCAGCACCTGATCGACTACACCGAAGCGGACAGCTACGCCCGGGTCTTCGTGATCGGATTGCTCAACACCTTGCTGGTATCGTTTATCGGCATCATTCTGGCGACCCTGCTGGGGTTCGTCATCGGTATCGCCCGCCTGTCGCCCAACTGGATGGTCAACAAGCTGGCAACTGTCTACGTCGAGGTTTTCCGTAACATTCCGCCCTTGCTGCAGATTCTGTTCTGGTACTTCGCGGTATTCCTGACCCTGCCCGGGCCACGCAATGCCCATGGCTACCTCGACATGTTCTATGTCAGCAGCCGCGGCGTGAACATGCCAAGAGCCCTGGCGGCCGAAGGCATGACCGCCTTTGTGGTCAGCCTGGTGGTGGCGGTGATCGCCACTGTCCTGATGACCCGCTGGGCCAACAAGCGCTTCGAACTGACCGGCGAGCCGTTCCACAAGTTCTGGGCCGGCCTTGCCATCCTGCTGGCCATTCCCGGCCTGAGCATGCTGGTATTCGGCGTGCCCGTGCACTGGGAAATGCCTGAGCTGCGCGGTTTCAACTTTGTCGGCGGCTGGGTCCTGATCCCTGAACTGCTGGCCCTGACTCTGGCCCTGACCGTATATACCGCGGCGTTTATCGCCGAGATCGTGCGGTCGGGCATCAAGTCGGTGAGCCACGGCCAGACCGAGGCGGCTCGCTCGCTTGGGCTGCGTCCTGGTCCGACCCTGCGCAAGGTGATCATTCCCCAGGCACTGCGGGTGATCATTCCGCCGCTGACCAGCCAATACCTGAACCTGGTGAAGAACTCGTCGCTGGCGGCCGGTATCGGCTATCCGGAGATGGTCTCGCTGTTCGCAGGAACCGTGCTGAACCAGACCGGTCAGGCCATCGAGGTCATTGCCATCACCATGAGCGTGTACCTGGCAATCAGCATCAGCATTTCTCTGCTGATGAACTGGTACAACAAGCGCATTGCGCTGATCGAGCGGTGAGGAAACGCGCATGAGCACACATATTTTCAAACCTAATCTGGCGCCACCCAAGGCCACTGTCGGGGTGATCGGCTGGATGCGTTCGAACCTGTTTTCAAGCTGGTTCAACACGCTGCTGACGCTGTTTTCGCTGTATCTGGTCTGGCTGATTCTGCCACCGATCATCAACTGGGCCATTCTGGATGCGAACTGGAGCGGCACAACCCGCGCCGACTGCACCAAGGCGGGCGCCTGCTGGGTGTTCATCGAGCAGCGCTTCGGGCAGTTCATGTACGGTTACTTCCCCAGCGACCAACGCTGGCGTGTCGACCTGACCGTGATTCTGGCCATCGTCGGTATCGCGCCGCTGTTCATCAAGGCCGTGCCGCGCAAGGTGGTCTACGGCCTGAGCTTCCTGGTGCTGTACCCGATCATTGCCTTCTACCTGCTGCACGGCGGTGCGTTCGGTCTGAGCACCGTACCGACCAGCCAGTGGGGCGGCCTGATGCTGACCCTGGTGATCGCCACGGTGGGTATCGCCGGTGCTTTGCCGCTGGGTATCCTGCTGGCGCTGGGGCGGCGTTCGAACATGCCGGCGGTGAAGGTGGTCTGCGTGACCTTCATCGAGTTCTGGCGTGGCGTGCCGCTGATCACCGTGCTGTTCATGTCCTCGGTGATGCTGCCGCTGTTCCTGCCTGAAGGCATGAACTTCGACAAGCTGCTGCGGGCGCTGATCGGCGTGATCCTGTTCCAGTCGGCGTACATCGCCGAGGTGGTGCGCGGTGGCATGCAGGCCATTCCCAAGGGCCAGTATGAAGCCGCTGCGGCCATGGGCCTGGGCTACTGGCGCGCGATGGGCCTGGTGATTCTGCCGCAAGCCCTGAAGCTGGTGATTCCCGGCATCGTCAACACCTTCATTGCCCTGTTCAAAGACACAAGCCTGGTGATCATCATCGGTCTGTTCGACCTGCTCAACAGCGTCAAGCAGGCTGCGGCCGACCCGACCTGGCTGGGCATGGCGACCGAGGGCTACGTGTTCGCGGCCCTGGTGTTCTGGATTTTCTGTTTCGGTATGTCCCGCTACTCCATGCATCTGGAGCGCAAGCTGGACACTGGCCACAAGCGTTAGGAGTTTCGTGATGAGTGAAGCAGTCAAAAAGCCTCTGGGCGCTGAAGGCATGATCCGCCTGGAAGGCGTGCACAAGTGGTATGGCCAGTTCCATGTGCTCAAGGACATCAACCTCAATGTTCGCCAGGGCGAGCGTATCGTGCTGTGCGGCCCGTCCGGTTCGGGCAAGTCCACCACCATTCGCTGCATCAACCGTCTGGAAGAACACCAGCAGGGCCGGATCATCGTTGACGGCACCGAGCTGACCTCGGACCTGCGGCAGATCGAAACCATCCGCCGTGAGGTGGGCATGGTGTTCCAGCACTTCAACCTGTTCCCGCACCTGACCATTCTGCAGAACTGCACCCTGGCACCGATGTGGGTACGCAAGATGCCGAAGAAGGAAGCCGAAGAGATCGCCATGCACTACCTGCAGCGTGTGCGTATCCCGGAGCAGGCCAACAAGTATCCGGGCCAGCTCTCTGGCGGTCAGCAGCAGCGTGTGGCGATCGCCCGCGCCTTGTGCATGAAACCGAAAATCATGCTGTTCGACGAGCCAACCTCGGCACTCGACCCGGAAATGGTCAAGGAAGTGCTCGACACCATGGTCAGCCTGGCCGAAGAGGGCATGACCATGCTTTGCGTAACCCACGAAATGGGCTTTGCCCGGACCGTGGCCAACCGCGTGATCTTCATGGACCGCGGCGAAATCGTCGAACAGGCTGCACCTGACGACTTCTTCGACAACCCGCAAAGCGACCGTACCCGCCTGTTCCTGAGCCAGATCATTCATTGATCGGCGCTTGAGCGATAAAGAACCCGGGCCTGATGCCCGGGTTTTTTTTCGCCCCGCAACCCAAGCTCCAGCCGGCTGAACCTTGTAATCTTCGCGCCCCTCCAACAGGATACTGCCCCCTTCTGCCAAGGGGTGTTACCTGATGCCTGAGGATTCAATGACCGCCCAGCCGCCCCACGACCGCCCCGATACCCTGACCGAGACCGTAACACTGACGCCTGCGCCGCAGCCGGCGCGCACTTGGCTGTTGCTGCTGGGGCTGGTGCTGGTGGCGCTGAACCTGCGTCCTGCGTTGTCGAGTATCGCGCCATTGCTCAATGACGTGTCTGTGGCATTGGGGTTGTCTGCGGCCGATGCTGGCCTGCTGACCACCCTGCCGGTGTTGTGCCTGGGCCTGTTCGCCCCGCTTGCTCCGCTGCTGGCCCGGCGTTTCGGTAGCGAGCAAGTGGTGTTATGGGTGTTGTTGTTACTGGCAGCAGGCATCCTGCTGCGCAGTCATCTGGGGGTATTCGGGCTATTTGCCGGTAGCCTGTTGGCCGGCGCAAGTATCGGCGTCATCGGCGTGCTGCTGCCTGGCATCGTCAAGCGCGATTTTCCCAGACAAGCCGGTACCATGACCGGCGTTTACACCATGGCGCTGTGCCTGGGTGCAGCGCTGGCCGCCGCCAGCAGCGTGCCGCTGAGCCACCGTTTTGATAACAGCTGGGCTATCAGTCTTGGTGTCTGGTGTGTACCGGCACTGATTGCCGCCGTGCTCTGGTGGCCACAGACCCGTGCCCGGCATGCCGTGCAACAAGCCCGTTATCGGGTCAAGGGGCTATGGCGTGATCCGTTGGCCTGGCAGGTGACTCTGTACATGGGCCTGCAGTCATCGCTGTCCTACATTGTCTTCGGCTGGTTGCCTTCTGTGCTGATCGGCCGCGGCCTCGACCCGACCCAGGCCGGATTACTGTTGTCCGGCTCGATCATGATGCAAGTGATCAGCGCCTTGACCGTGCCTGGGCTGGCGGCGCGCTGCAAAGACCAGCGGCTGGCGGTGATCATCGCCATGTCGCTGACTCTGGCGGGATTGTTCGGTTGCCTGTACGCCTCGCTGGACGGTCTGTGGGGCTGGGCTATCGCGCTGGGCGTAGGGCAGGGCGGCACATTCAGCCTGGCGCTGGCGCTGATCGTGTTGCGTTCGGGCAACTCGCATATCGCCGCCAACCTGTCGAGCATGGCCCAGGGGGTTGGCTATACCCTGGCCTCGGCGGGACCGTTCGCGGTGGGGCTGGTGCATGAGATGACCGGCAGTTGGGATGCCATCGGCTGGGTCTTCGCGGTGCTCGGTCTTGGCGCGATGATCGCGGCGCTGGGCGCAGGACGCAACCTGCAGGTCCAGGTCAGCTGCGAAAAGGTCTGATCTGCCCCATGACAACTGGCCATTGGCTGCCTATTGTGCACAGATCTTTTCCTGAACGAGACGCAGCGATGAGTGATGAGCAGCAAAGCCAGGACCATATAGCGTTGATTACACGTTTTTACGAGGCGTTCAGCCGGCTGGACGCCGAGGCCATGAGCGCCTGCTACAGTGACGATGTGCTGTTCAGCGACCCGGTGTTCGGCGAGTTGCGTGGTCGTGAAGCGGGCGACATGTGGCGCATGCTGACCGCTCGTGCCAAAGACTTTTCAGTCAGCTTCGACAATGTGCGCGCCGACGGGCGCAGCGGCGCGGCGCACTGGGTGGCGACTTACCTGTTCAGCCAGACCGGGCGTACCGTGGTCAATGATATCCAGGCGCGCTTCGTGTTCCGTGACGGCAAGATCTGCGAGCACCATGACAGCTTTGACCTGTGGCGCTGGTCGCGTCAGGCGTTGGGCGCCAAGGGGCTGCTGCTGGGCTGGACGCCGGTGGTGCAAAACGCCATTCGCGCTCAGGCGCACAAGGGCCTCAAGGCGTACCGGCGCAATGTCTGAGCCGCTCGTTGCACCGGTGGCCAAGCCCTGGTTTGTCTATCTGGTCCGGGCCGCCAATGGCTCGTTGTACTGCGGTATCAGCGATGATCCACAGCGTCGTTTCATCCAGCATCAGAGTGGCAAGGGCGCGCGCTTTTTTCACTCCAGCCCGGCGCTGGCGCTGGCCTATGTCGAGTCCTGGCCGAGCAAGGGCGAAGCGCTGCGCCAGGAACGGCTGATCAAGAAACTGCGCAAGAGCGCCAAAGAGGCTTTGGCTCGATCGGACTGGCAATTGCCCGTTCAGGCACTGGGCTGATTGTTGCGCGAGCTACTAAGCTGTGTGCTCGCCAATCTAGAGACGCGACCATGTCTGAATTGATCCTGCACCATTACCCCGCCTCGCCATTTGCCGAAAAGGCTCGCCTGATGCTGGGCTTCAAGGGGCTTTCATGGCGTTCGGTGTTCATTCCCCCGGTCATGCCCAAACCTGACCTGACCGCTTTGACAGGCGGTTACCGCAAGACCCCGGTGCTGCAAGTGGGTGCTGATATCTATTGCGATACGGCACTGATCGCCCGGCGTCTTGAGCAGGAAAAAGCCACGCCTGCGTTGTTTCCCATTGGTCACGAGTTTACCGGTGCCGGGCTGGCCGCCTGGGCTGATGCCACCTTGTTCCAGCACGCGGTCGCCCAGGTGTTCCAGCCTGAGGTCTTGGCCGAGCGTTTTGCCAGATTACCGGCCGCAGCGGTGGAGGCATTCAAGGCTGATCGTGCGGGGTTGTTTGCCGGTGGCACGGCGTCGCGTCTGCCGCTGGAGCAGGCCAGGCATCAGTGGCCGGTTATCATGGGGCGGCTGGAGCAGCAATTGCAGCGCAGTGGCGACTTTCTGTGTGGCGAGCCGTCGATTGCCGACTTCGCGGCGGCTCACCCGCTGTGGTTCCTGCGTCAGGCGCCGTTGACCGCGGCGGCGGTGGACGATTACCCGAACGTATTGGCCTGGCTCAAGCGCGTTGAAGGCTTCGGCCACGGCACGCTGACCGCCATGACCGCGCAAGAGGCTATCGAAGTGGCTCGTAATACCACCCCAGTTAGTGTGCCGGCAGAACGCTTCAGCGACCCCAATGGCTGGGCTGTCGGTGATCGCGTAGCGATTGGAGCCATCGATTACGGCGTTGATGCGGTGGAGGGCGAGCTGGTGTTCAGCGGCCATGAAGAGCTGATTCTGCGCCGCGAAGATGAGCGCGCCGGGACCGTGCATGTGCACTTCCCGCGTCTGGGCTTCAGGATCGAGAGGCGCTGACCGGCGTTCGTCGCCGCCGTGGCGCTGTAACGCGTG
Source organism: Pseudomonas sp. 21LCFQ010 (assembly GCF_024129905.1). Taxonomy (NCBI): domain Bacteria; kingdom Pseudomonadati; phylum Pseudomonadota; class Gammaproteobacteria; order Pseudomonadales; family Pseudomonadaceae; genus Pseudomonas; species Pseudomonas sp. 21LCFQ010. The sequence continues at coordinate 404,829 of NZ_JAMYDZ010000002.1, forward strand.
ACGCCGTAGGACAAATGCCGATCAGTTAAGGACAGCGCGGCCCGGTGGGAGTCGGCTTAGCCGACGAATGCTGCGGCACATCCACAGCAGATGTGCCGGTTTTACTGGCCCTTTCGCCGGCAACCGGAGCGTCGCCCGGCCTCTCCTACTGCAATGCCTTCTGAATCTGCTCCGGGGCAAAATCCCGGAGCAGTGTGCCGTTCACATCCAGCATCGGAATACCCCGGCCACCGAGCGCCTGATAAGCCGCGCGGCCTTCTGCCGAACTCTCGATATCGTATTCCTTGAAGGCAATACCCTGGCTGTCGAGAAAGCGCCGCGCCTGTTTGCAGTAGCCGCACCAGGGGGTCGAGTACATCACCACCCTGGCCTGGCTGTAGCGTTGCGCGTCGCTGGCCGTCGGCGGGTTGACGAAGTGTTCGATCTTGCCCCAGTTCTGGTAGATCACCACCACCAGCAGGATCAGCGCAACTTTCTTGAGGGTGCGTTGCAGCATGGGCTCAGCGGCGCTTCAACTGGTCGGTCAACTGGGTTGGCAGACCCTTGATGATCAGTGTGCCGGCGTCTTCGTCATACTCGATACGATCGCCCAGCAGGTGAGCCTCGAAGCTGATCGACAGGCCTTCGGCGCGGCCGGTGAACCGACGGAACTGGTTCAGGGTCCGTTTATCGGCCGGAATCTCTGGCGACAAGCCGTAGTCTTTGTTGCGGATATGGTCGTAGAACGCTTTGGGGCGTTCTTCGTCGATCAGCTCTGACAGCTCTTGCAGGCCGATCGGCTCGCCAAGTTTGCTCTGGCTGCTGGCGTAGTCGACCAGTGCCTTGGTTTTCTCGCGGGTGGCTTCTTCGGGCAGGTCTTCGCTTTCGACAAAATCGCTGAACGCCTTGAGCAGGGTCCGGGTTTCGCCGGGGCCGTCGACACCTTCCTGGCAGCCGATGAAGTCGCGGAAGTATTCCGAAACCTTCTTGCCATTCTTGCCTTTGATGAACGAAATGTACTGCTTGGACTGCTTGTTGTTCTGCCACTCGGAAATGTTGATCCGCGCCGCCAGGTGCAACTGGCTCAGGTCCAGATGCCGCGACGGGGTGACGTCCAGGGAGTCATTGACCGCTAAACCTTCGCTGTGATGCAGCAGGGCGATGGCCAGGTACTCGGTCATGCCTTGCTGATAATGGGCGAACAGCACGTGGCCGCCGGTCGACAGGTTGGATTCCTCCATCAGCTTCTGCAGGTGCTCGACCGCAATGCGCGAGAACCCGGTGAAGTCCTTGCTGCCGGCCAGATACTCTTGCAGCCAGCCACTGAACGGATAGGCTCCTGACTCGCCATGGAACAGCCCCCAGGCTTTACCCTGTTTGGCGTTGTAGCTTTCATTGAGGTCGGCGAGCAGGTTTTCGATGGCCATCGATTCGGCCAGCTCCGAGTCGCGGGCATGCAGGACTGCGGGGCTGCCGTCAGGTTTCTTGTCGATCAAATGGACGATGCAATGACGGATCGGCATGGAAGTCTCGGCTGAAAAAAATGAAAAACGCTCAGGCGCGCAAGTGTAACGCAGGGCTGCTGAAAATGGCCGGGTGTGGTGGTTTTTCAGCCAGCAAAGATTTTTTTACTTATTTTTGCCTTAAAAGCCCGCAAAACCTGACCAAAAGGAAAGTCAGAGGCGGATATTTGCTTGGCTCTGTGCTAGTTTTGCGCCGTCCTGCGCACTTCAGCGCGTCAGGCATGCAGTTTGTGTGCGTGCTGGCGAACCAATTTCAGGTTTCAGTATCTACATTTCTCGATTGATCGTGGCTGCCAATGGCCGACGTCGCACTCTGCAATCCATATGAATTTTATAGGGAAGGAACACTACATGGCTCTTACCAAAGACCAGTTGATCGCCGATATCGCAGACGCTATCGACGCGCCTAAGACCACTGCGCGTAACGCTCTCGAGCAGTTGGGCCAGATCGTTGCTGATCAACTGGAAAACGGTGCTGAAATTACCCTTCCAGGTATCGGCAAGCTGAAAGTCAGCGAGCGTCCGGCTCGCACTGGCCGCAACCCTTCGACTGGCGCTGCCATCGAAATCGCTGCCAAGAAAGTTGTCAAGTTCGTACCAGCCAAAGTGCTGAGCGACGCGATCAACAAGTAAGCATCCGCTTGCAACAAAAAAGCCGTGTACTGGGTCTCCTCCAGCCACGGCTTTTTTGTGAGTGACAGTCAGGCTTTTGGCCAGCGCTCGGCACGCCATCTGGCCTGTTCTTGCAGGTCATGAAAGGTCCAGGCCACGAAGCGGCTCTGTTTCTGGCCCTGGCCCATCTCCAGCACCTGCACAGCAAAGGCGCCGATCTTTTTCAGGTGTTGCTGGATCTGCGGCAGGTTGGCGGCCTTGGACACCAGGGTGCTGAACCACAGCACCTGTTCGGGGATCAGCGCGCTTTCGTCGATCATGCGGGTCACGAACGCGATCTCACCGCCTTCACACCACAACTCCTGGGCTTGACCACCGAAATTGAGTACCGGCAGCTTGCGCTTGGGGTCGGCTTTGCCCAGGGCTTTCCATTTGCGCTGGCTGCCCCGTGTCGCCTCTTCACGGGACGAATGGAACGGCGGGTTGCACATGCTCAGGTCAAAGCGCTCATCGGCGTCCAGCAGGCCGCTGAGGATGTGCTGGCGGTCGCTTTGCTGACGCAGCTCGATGGCCTTGCTCAGCTTGTTGGCCTTGACGATGGTCTGCGCGGCGGCGAGGGCGGTGTGGTCGATTTCCGAACCGGTGAAATGCCAGCCGTAGTCGGCATGGCCCAGCAGTGGATAGATGCAATTGGCGCCGGTGCCGATGTCCAGCACCTTGATCGCTGCGCCGCGTGGAATCTGCTCCTGATTGCTGCGGGCCAGCAGGTCGGCCAGCAAATGCAGATAGTCAGCCCGGCCGGGAATCGGTGGGCACAGGTAATCGGCCGGGATGTCCCAATGCGCGATCCGGTACTGGGCCTTGAGCAAGGCACGGTTGAAGACCCGCACCGCCTGCGGGTTGGCAAAGTCGATGCTTTGCTTGCCATAGGGGTTGAGGATAACGAAATCGGCCAGCTCCGGGCTGCTCTTGATCAGGGCCGCAAAGTCGTAACGGCCTTGATGGCGGTTGCGCGGGTGCAGAGTGGCCTTTTCCCGCGGGACGGCGGGTTTGGCCTGGCGTTGCGGTTTCTTGCGTGGCGGCTTGATGCGGTCGGTCATGGCGCGAGTCCGGCGGTGTCTGGCCTATTCGCGAGCAAGCTCGCTCCCACAAGGGGGAACGTGCTCGCGAATGCGTCAGCGCAGTGAATAAAAAAGCCAGCCCGTGAACGGGCTGGCTCGGTGTATCACGGCCTTACAGGCTACTGATACGGGCGTGCTGCTCGGCCAGCTTGGCCAGCGCCTGTTCGGCTTCGGCCAGTTTGGCGCGCTCTTTGGCGATTACGTCGGCAGGGGCCTTGTCGACGAAGGCAGCGTTGGACAATTTACCGCCCACGCGTTGCACTTCGCCTTGCAGACGCTGGATTTCCTTGTCCAGCCGCGCCAGCTCGGCGCCTTTGTCGATCAGCCCGGCCATTGGCACCAGCACCTGCATTTCGCCCACCAGGCCGGTGGCCGACAGCGGCGCTTCGGCACCGGGCTGCAGGACGGTGATCGATTCGAGCTTGGCCAGCTTCTTGAGCAGGTGCTCATTGTCGTGCAGGCGACGCACGTCTTCGGCGTTGCTGTTGCCCAGGAACAGTTGCAGCGGCTTGCCTGGGCCGATGTTCATTTCGCCACGGATGTTACGCACTGCCAGCATCAGGCCTTTGAGCCATTCGATGTCGCCTTCGGCGGCCTCGTCGATACGGGTCTCGTTGGCCACCGGCCATGGCTGGAGCATGATGGTCTTGCCTTCGGCACCGACCAGCGGCGCCAGGCGCTGCCAGATTTCTTCGGTGATGAATGGCATGAACGGATGGGCCAGGCGCAGGGCGACTTCCAGGACGCGCACCAGCGTGCGGCGGGTGCCGCGCTGGCGCTCGACCGATGCGTTCTCGTCCCACAACACGGGCTTGGACAGCTCCAGATACCAGTCGCAGTACTGGTTCCAGATGAACTCGTACAGCGCCTGGGCGGCCAGGTCGAAGCGGAACTGCTCCAATTGGCGGGTCACTTCGGCTTCGGTGCGTTGCAACTGGGAGATGATCCAGCGATCAGGCAGCGACAGCTCGTAGGCTTCGCCGTTCTGGCCACAGTCTTCACCCTTGTCCAGCACGTAGCGCGCAGCGTTCCAGATCTTGTTGCAGAAGTTGCGATAGCCCTCGACGCGGCCCATGTCGAACTTGATGTCGCGGCCGGTGGAGGCCAGCGAGCAGAAGGTGAAGCGCAGGGCGTCGGTGCCGTAGCTGGCGATACCTTCGGCAAACTCCTGACGGGTCTGCTTCTCGATCTTCTTGGCCAGTTGTGGCTGCATCAGGCCACTGGTGCGTTTTTGCACCAGGGTTTCCAGGTCGATGCCGTCGACGATGTCCAGCGGGTCAAGCACGTTGCCCTTGGACTTGGACATCTTCTGGCCCTGGCCGTCACGCACCAGACCGTGGACGTAGACGGTCTTGAACGGAACCTGAGCGGTGCCGTCGTCATTTTTCACCAGGTGCATGGTGAGCATGATCATCCGCGCAACCCAGAAGAAGATGATGTCGAAGCCGGTGACCAGCACGTCGGTGGAGTGGAAGGTCTTCAGTGCTTCGGTCTTCTCTGGCCAGCCGAGGGTGGAGAAGGTCCACAGGCCCGAGCTGAACCAGGTGTCGAGCACGTCGTTGTCCTGATTCAGAACCACGTCGGCGCCCAGGTTGTTCTTGGCCCGCACTTCGGCTTCGTCGCGACCGACATAGACCTTGCCGGACTGGTCGTACCAGGCCGGAATACGGTGACCCCACCACAGCTGACGGCTGATGCACCAGTCCTGGATGTCGCGCATCCAGGAGAAGTACATGTTCTCGTACTGCTTGGGCACAAACTGGATGCGGCCGTCTTCGACGGCGGCGATGGCAGGCTCGGCCAGTGGCTTGGTCGACACGTACCACTGGTCGGTCAGCCATGGCTCGATGACGGTGCCGGAGCGGTCGCCTTTCGGCACTTTCAGCGCGTGGTCATCGACACTGACCAGCAGGCCGGCAGCGTCGAAGGCGGCGACGATCTGCTTGCGTGCCTCGAAGCGGTCCAGGCCGGCGAATTGCGCGGGCAGGGCGCTGTCCAGGCTCTCGTTGAGGCTGCCATCGATGTTGAACACCTGGGCCTTGGCCAGCACCACAGCGTTTTTGTCGAAGATGTTGATCAGCGGCAGGTTGTGACGCTTGCCGACTTCATAGTCGTTGAAGTCATGGGCCGGGGTCATCTTCACGCAGCCGGTGCCGAACTCAGGGTCGCAATAGTCATCGGCAATGATCGGAATGCGACGCCCTACCAGCGGCAGCTCGACAAACTTGCCGATCAGTGCCTGGTAGCGTTCGTCAGCCGGGTTAACGGCCACCGCCGAATCACCCAGCATGGTTTCCGGGCGCGTCGTGGCGACCACCAGGTAGTCTTTGCCTTCGGCGGTTTTTGCACCGTCAGCCAGCGGGTAACGCAGGTTCCACAGGTGACCTTTCTCGTCGTGGTTTTCCACTTCCAGGTCAGAAATCGCGGTGTGCAGCTTGGTGTCCCAGTTCACCAGGCGTTTGCCACGGTAGATCAGGCCGTCTTCGTAGAGGCGCACGAAGGCTTCCTGGACGGCGGCCGACATGCCGTCGTCCATGGTGAAACGCTCACGGGACCAGTCCACCGAAGAACCCAGACGGCGGATCTGGCGGCTGATGTTGCCACCGGACTCGGCTTTCCATTCCCAGATCTTGTCGAGGAACTTCTCGCGGCCCAGCTCATGGCGGTTCAGGCCTTGGGCTTCAAGGCGCCGCTCGACCAGCATCTGGGTGGCGATACCGGCGTGATCGGTGCCTGGTTGCCACAGGGTGTTGCGGCCCTGCATGCGGCGGAAACGGATCAGCGCGTCCATGATCGCGTTATTGAAGCCATGGCCCATGTGCAGGCTGCCGGTCACGTTCGGCGGCGGGATCATGATGGTGTACGAGTCACCCGAGCCCTGCGGAGCGAAGTAGTTCTCGGACTCCCAGGTCTGGTACCAGGAAGTTTCGATGGCGTGCGGCTGGTAAGTCTTGTCCATGCGCGGCGGGAACCTGTGGCATTGATTCGGAAACCGGCAAGTATACCCCTGTGGTGGAGCTGCAAGCCACCAGTGGCAAGCGCCAGGCCCAAAGCGGCGATTGGGTTGAATCAGCCGCTATGGGTTGCTGGGCTCAGTTTTTATTGCCGGTGCTGGCCAGCAGTCGTTCCAGCCGTGCTTCAAGACGCCGCTTGATCTCGGTTTCGATATGCGGGGCGAAGTCGCTGATGACGTCCTGCATGATCAATTGCGCGGCCGAGCGCAGCTCGCTGTCCAGGTGCAGCAGGGCGTCGACACTGGGCGGTACGTCGGGGGTGGGGGCTTCGGCGGCGGGCAGCGCTGCTGTAGCCTGTTGTGCGGGGGCAGCGTCAGCCGGGTCGGCAAGGTGTACCGGCGGCTGGGGCGGGCTTTCGACCACATCGAACAGCAACGGGATCTGTTCTTCGTAGTGAACCGTTTCGGTCAGCAGGGGCGGTTGCAGGTTCTCGTCGCCGAGCAGCTTGCGGATCGATTCGAGATCGTCCAGCAGATGCGCGGATTCAGCTTTTTTTGAAGTATCCATCGTTTACTCAAAGACGCTGTAGTCGGTGGTCTTGCGGAGCATAGCCCTGTTCGCGGTAGCTGCGAAAACAGGTCCGCGCCGCCTGGCGAACAGCCGGGTCTTCGATTACGACCTCGGCAACCCGGGCAAATTGCTTGAAAAATGCCGGGATCTGCAAATCGAGGTTGATCAGCAGATCCCGATGCTCGCCCGCAGCATCGCCCAGGCCCAGAACCACGGGGGCCTGGTGGTCAGTTTCGGCATCGCCGTGGGGCACGAAGCTTTCGCCCTTGAAGCGCCACAGGCGCGCGTCGAGATCATCGCGCTGGGCGGCGTCACTGCAATGCAGGTAGACCCGATGGCCAAGCCGCCAGGCCTTCTCCGTGAGCTTGCAGGCAAAGTCCAGCCGGGCCTCGCTGGCCGGGCTGGGTAAAATATAGAAGTCGATCTGGGGCATGTCAGTTCCGCAAACGGCCGCGCCCGCATTGATACAGGCCCATCAGGCGCGGCAGGTTGATCAAACGCCCGAGCGGTCCAGCAGGTACTGGGTCAGCAGGGGAACCGGACGTCCAGTGGCGCCCTTGTCCTTGCCGCCGCTGGTCCAGGCGGTGCCGGCGATGTCCAGGTGTGCCCAGTTGTAGCTCTTGGTGAAGCGCGACAGGAAGCAGGCGGCGGTGATGGTGCCGCCTTTCGGGCCGCCGATGTTGGCGATATCGGCGAACGGGCTGTCGAGCTGCTCCTGGTACTCATCGAACAGCGGCAGTTGCCAGGCGCGGTCGTCCGCCAGCTTGCCGGCATCGAGCAGTTGGTTGATCAGGCCATCGTTGTTGCCCAGCAGGCCGCTGGTGTGGGCGCCCAGGGCGACCACGCAGGCGCCGGTCAGGGTTGCGATGTCGATGACCGCCTGCGGCTTGAAGCGCTCGGCGTAGGTCAGTGCGTCGCACAGCACCAGGCGGCCTTCAGCGTCGGTATTGAGAATCTCGACGGTCTGGCCGCTCATGGTGGTGACGATGTCGCCAGGGCGGGTCGCGGTGCCGCTCGGCATGTTCTCGGCTGCGGCAATGATGCCCACCACGTTGATCGGCAGTTGCAGCTCCAGTACCGCGCGCAGGGTGCCGAATACGCTGGCGGCGCCGCACATGTCGTACTTCATTTCATCCATGGCTGCGGCGGGCTTGATGCTGATGCCGCCGGTGTCGAAGGTAATGCCTTTGCCGACCAGCACGAAGGGTTTGTCGTTCTTCTTGGCGCCCTGATAGTTCATCACGATCAGGCGTGGTGGCTGCGCGCTGCCCTGGGCCACGGCGAGGAACGAGCCCATGCCCAGTTCCTTGAGTTTTTTCTCGTCGAAGACTTCGACCTTGAGATTCTTGTGCGCCTTGCCCAGCGCCTTGGCCTGCTCGCCCAGGTAAGTCGGGTGGCAGATGTTTGGCGGCAGGTTGCCCAGGTCGCGGGTCAGCGACATGCCGCTGGCGATGCCGCGGGCGTGGGCCACGCCGCTTTCTACCTGCGCAGTGCTGGCCTTGGCAGTCAGCAGGGTGATCTTCTTCAGGCTGCGCGCTTCGGCTTTCTGGCTCTTGAAACGGTCAAAGACATAGCCGCCGTCGAACAGGGTTTCGGCCAGCAGGCGGGTCTTGCCGTAGGTTTCGCGGTGCTTGACCTTGAGTTCGTCCAGGGCCAGTGCGGCATCGCTGCCGCCCAGGCCTTTGAGGGTGCCGAGAATGCCGGCAATCACCTTGCGGAACTGACGGTCAGACAGCTCTTCATCCTTGCCCACACCGACCAGCAACACGCGCTCGGCCTTGAGGTTCGGCAGGCTGTGCAGCAGCAGGCTCTGGCCAACCTTGCCGGCCAGGTCACCGCGTTTGAGCACGGCGCTCAGGGCGCCACCGCTCAGGGCGTCGACACTCTTGGCTGCCGCACCCAGCGTCCGGCCTTCGCCCACGGCGACAACCAGCGTTGCGGTTTTCAGGGTTTCTGGGCTAACGCTTTTAACAACCAATTCCATGTCGGGTCCCCGAATGACTGTGAACTTTGCAAATGAATGAGGTAGGTGGCACGCGCCGTCCTGTGTCAAAGGTCTGGCGGATAGACTGACCCGCAGTTTGACCCTGCGATGTAACCGCTGACAACCCCGTAACGCATTTGTAGGAGATGGCTGAACGAACTATCCCCGTCGTTAAGTGACAGAAGGAGTCAATCACAGGATAATGCCGCATATTTTTTCCGGACCGTGCAGCCTGCTGCATGATTCCTTTACCGTGGCTCGTCTTTTTCCTTGTCTGGCCGCCGCTGCCTGGCAAATCTGGAGTGTCTGGTTTGATCGTCTTTCGTTATCTGTCCCGTGAAGTGCTGGTTACGCTGAGCGCCGTCAGCGCCGTGCTGCTGGTGATTATCATGAGCGGGCGCTTCATCAAGTACCTGGCCCAGGCTGCCTCCGGCGCACTGGACCCTGGCGTGCTGTTCATGATCATGGGCTTTCGCCTGCCGGGGTTTCTGCAGTTGATTCTGCCGCTGGGCCTGTTTCTGGGCATCCTGCTGGCCTACGGGCGCCTGTATCTGGAAAGCGAAATGACCGTGCTGGCGGCCACCGGCATGAGCCAGCAACGCCTGCTGGCGATTACCCTGGGCCCGGCGACGCTGGTCGCGCTGCTGGTGGCCTGGCTGAGCTTCAGCCTGGCACCGCAGGGTGCCTCGCAATTTGCCGTGCTGATCAACAAGCAGGACGCCCTGACCGAGTTCGACACACTGGTGCCGGGCCGCTTCCAGGCCTTGCGCGACGGCACCCGCATCACCTATACCCAAGAGCTGTCCGAAGACCGCACCCAGTTGGGCGGTGTGTTCATCTCCGAGCGGCGGATGTCCGACGACAAGAGCGAGGAACGGGGCATTACCGTACTGGTTGCCGAGAAGGGCCGTCAGGAAGTGCGCCCGGACGGCAGTCGCTTCCTGGTGCTGGAGAACGGCTACCGCTACGACGGCAACCCTGGCGAGGCCAATTACCGGGCCATTCAGTACGACACCTATGGTGCGATGCTGCCCAAGCCTGAGATCAGTGCCGAAGTCACCGAACGCGATGCGATCCCGAGCAGCGAGCTGTTCGGCAACGACACGCCGCGCTACCAGGCCGAACTGCACTGGCGCATCTCGCTGCCGATCCTGGTGTTCATCGTGACCCTGATGGCGGTGCCGCTGGCGCGGGTCAACCCGCGCCAGGGCCGTTACCTGAAACTCTTGCCGGCGATTCTTCTGTACATGGCTTACCTGACGATACTCATCGCCGTTCGCGGCGCCCTTGAAAAGGGCAAGCTGCCCATGGCGCTGGGCATGTGGTGGGTTCACGCGCTGTTTCTGGCGATCGGCGTGGGGCTGATGTACTGGGAGCCGTTACGCCTGAAACTGGCCGCCCGCCGCACGGCCGGGGAGGTGGCTCATGGTTAAGCTCGATCGTTACATCGGCAAGAGCGTCTTCATGGCGATCCTTGCCGTACTGGGCATTATCCTGGGGCTGGCCTCGCTGTTCGCTTTCATCGACGAAATGGGCGATCTGGGTGACAACTACACGTTGCTCGATGCCGGCTCGTTCGTGCTGTTCACTGCGCCGCGCCGGGTCTATGAAATGCTGCCAATGGCGGCGCTGATCGGTTGCCTGATCGGCCTTGGTACCCTGGCCAGCAGCAGCGAGCTGACCATCATGCGCGCTGCCGGTGTGTCCATCGGACGTATCGTCTGGGCGGTCATGAAGCCGATGCTGGCGCTGATGCTGGTCGGCGTATTGGTTGGCGAATATGTGGCGCCCTACGCCGAGAGCAAGGCCCAGGCCGACCGCTCGCTGGCACAGGGCACCGGTAACTCGCAGAGCGCCAAGCATGGCCTGTGGCACCGCCAGGGTGATGAGTTCATTCACATCAACAGCGTCCAGCCCAATGGCTTGATGTACGGGGTGACCCGTTATCGCTTCGACGATCAGCGCCATATGCTGAGCGCCAGCTTCGCCCGTCAGGCCAGCTATCACGAGAACTACTGGGAGCTGAGCGACATCAGCACCACGCATTTCCGTGAAGGGCATACCGAAGTGATCAAGACCCCGAATGAGCGCTGGGATGTTTCCCTCAGCCCGCAACTGCTCAGCACGGTGATCATGCCGCCGGAGTCGCTGTCGATCACCGGGCTGTGGAGCTACGCGCATTATCTGGCTGAGCAGGGGCTCAACAACGGCCGTTACTGGCTGGCGTTCTGGACCAAGGTGCTGCAACCGGCGGTTACTGTGGCGCTGGTGCTGATGGCGATTTCGTTCATCTTCGGCCCATTGCGCTCGGTGACCCTTGGGCAGCGGGTATTCACCGGTGTGCTGGTGGGCTTTGTATTTCGCATCGCCCAGGATTTGCTCGGCCCGTCGAGCCTGGTGTTTGGCTTCTCGCCGTTGTTTGCGGTGCTGGTCCCGGCGGCGATTTGTGCCTTGGCCGGGGTGTGGCTGCTGCGTAGGGCGGGTTGATCTGAACAGTCAGTGCACGCCCTTTTGTGGGAGGCCGGCTCTGCTGGCGGCTGCTGTGCAGGATCACCGCTGAATCTGGCTGGCCTGTAGCTGACGTTAAAGGGCGTTGCCGCAGTTGACTGGGCTGCGGCGACGCCAAACCTGTCGCCCGCCAGGGCGAAGCAGGGCGGGCGAAAACACCTGCGCCAGTGCTGTCAAACGACCCGAACATCACCCAGCTGTACGCTTGGGCAATCTCACCAACTGACTGTTCGAATAGATGTCATGCCAGGTCCGCCCCTGCTTGTCATACAGCGCCCACACAAACCCCGCCCCAAGACACAACCCTGAGGCAATTGCCACCATGAAGCGCAGCAGCGCCTGGGTCAGACTGATCGCGCTGCCATCGGCATTCTGCACACGCACCCCCCACGCTTGCATGCCCAGCGTCTGGCCCGCATGGGTCCAGAACTTGGCAAAGAACGCAAAGGTCACCAGCAACAGCAGCGAAGACAGCACAGGGTCGCCATCCATTGCCCCGGACTCGGTCAGCTCACGCAAGCGCGCTTCACCGACAAAAGCCATCCAGATCAACTTGTAGATAAAGGCAGTGACGATTTGCACGGCCAGGCACAGCAGCAAGTCATAACTGATCGCCGCGAGGCGGCGTAACAGGCCAGCGGGCGGGAAGGGGCCTTCAGGCTTGAGCAGGCGGGTAGACATGGCAAGGCCTCGTTGACGAAGAGGCACTTATGGTAGCGGGGTTGGCCAATAAAAAAGCCCCTGGTAAGTCAATACCAGGGGCTTTTGGCGATCAGGCAGTTGCTTAGGCTTCTGCGATCACTTCGTCAGCCTGCATGCCTTTCTGGCCTTGCACGGCGATGAAGGTCACTTTCTGGCCTTCTTTCAGGCTCTTGAAGCCGTTGCCCTGAATCGCGCGGAAATGCACGAACAGATCCGGACCGCTCTCAGGAGTGATAAAACCAAAACCTTTCTCGTCGTTGAACCACTTAACGGTGCCGCTCTGACGTTGGGACATTTTCTTATTTCCTTGACGCTTGAATTAATGACAGCCTCTTTCGGCCGGAAATGCCAAAAAAGTACTGGGGCTGGTTGCAGGAAGTAAGAAACGTAGAACGGGTGTAGCAAAGCTTTGAGCTACTGCCCAGGTCCAGATTCAGCGACCTATGCAAACACAGTCAGGGCACTCTACGCCAACTCTCGTTACAAAAACAAGCCCCCGCGAAGCCCCGGATTTTAAAGGGCTTGAGCAGCACCCAAAGAAAATTCACCGGCTTGGGGCAAGTCGCATATCTGGCCTGCTTTGTGCACTTGGGCGGTGCACAAAACAGACCATTCGATGTTATTGCAGAACCATGAAAGATCATCGACAAAGCTGTGACGACTGCAGGCATGCAGCTGGTTTTTTGGCGCTGCGCTTAGCCGCGGAAGTAACGTTGCGCAACAAAAGGCATTTTTGCCACTTTCATCGGCACCTGCTTGCCACGGACCAGCGCCCAGACCGGGGTATCAAGAGCGCTGAAGGCGCTGTCCAGATAGCCCATCGCCAGGGGCCCGCCCAGGCTTGGACCGAAGCCACCACTGCTGACCTGGCCGATTTCCCGTCCCTGATCGTCGACGATTTGCGTGCCTTCGCGCACGGGAGTGCGCTCCTGCGGCAACAAACCGACGCGCTTGCGGCTCACGCCTTCCTGTTGTTGGGCGAAGATGCGCTCGGCCCCCGGAAAGCCTCCGGCACGTTCGGCGCCGGCGCGACGAGCCTTGGAAATCGCCCATAGCAGGCTGGCTTCCACGGGAGAAGTGTCACTATTCATGTCATGACCATACAAACACAGGCCGGCTTCCAGGCGCAGTGAATCCCGCGCACCGAGGCCGATGGCCTCGACTTCCGGTTCGGCCAGCAGGCGCCGGGCCAGCGCTTCGGCGGCGCTGGCCGGCACTGAAATCTCGTAACCGTCTTCGCCGGTGTAGCCTGAGCGGCTGACATAGCAGTCGCTGCCCAGGATCGTCACGCTGGCAAACTGCATGAAGGTCATGCTGGCCACTTGCGGCGCCAGACGTGCAAGGACAGCGGCGGCTTGCGGGCCTTGCAGGGCAAGCAGGGCACGTTGCTCAAACAGCTCTTCTATCTCGCACTGGTTGCCCAGGTGTTGACGCAAGTGCGCCAGGTCCTGCTGTTTGCAGGCGGCGTTGACCACCAGCAGCAATTGCTCTGCGCTGAGCCGGGCAACCATCAGATCGTCGAGAATCCCGCCGTCTTCGTTGGTGAACAGCGCATAGCGCTGCATGCCCTGCGGCAGATCGATGATGTCCACCGGCACCAGGCTTTCCAGCGCGCGGGCGGCGTCTTTGCCGGTGAGCAGGATCTGGCCCATGTGCGAGACATCGAACAGGCCGGCCTGGGCGCGAGTGTGCAGGTGTTCTTTCATGACGCCGAGCGGGTATTGCACCGGCATTTCATAACCGGCGAATGGCACCATCCTGGCGCCCAGTTCGCGGTGCAGGCTGTGCAGCGGGGTGGTCAGCAGCGGTTGATCAGACATGGTCGATTCCTGAATGCGAATGTGCGGGCCTGTCCCGGAAAACCGGGGCAGGCCTGCCAGAGAAGCAACTGAGCGAGACGATCAGGCTTGCTGATAGCTCTCGATGGACGGGCAGGAGCAGACCAGGTTGCGGTCGCCGTAGACGTTGTCGACCCGCCCGACCGGTGGCCAGTACTTGCCGTCGACCAGCGAAGCCACCGGATAGACCGCCTGTTCGCGGCTGTAAGGGTGATCCCATTGGCCGGTCAGCTCGGCAGCGGTATGCGGTGCGTTTTTCAGCGGGTTATCGTCTTTGTCCAGACTGCCGTTTTCCACCGCACGGATTTCTTCACGGATGGCGATCATCGCTGTGCAGAACCGGTCGAGTTCTTCCTTGGCTTCGCTCTCGGTCGGTTCGATCATCAGCGTGCCGGCCACCGGGAACGACATGGTCGGTGCGTGGAAGCCAAAATCGATCAGGCGCTTGGCCACATCGTCGACGGTGATGCCGCTGCTGTCCTTGAGCGGCCGCAGGTCAAGAATGCACTCGTGGGCGACCAGGCCGTTGCTGCCGGTGTACAGCACCGGATAGTGCTCTTCCAGGCGCCGGGCAATGTAGTTGGCATTGAGAATGGCCATCTGCGAGGCGCGCTTGAGGCCTTCGCCGCCCATCATGCGGATGTACATCCAGGTGATCGGCAGGATGCTGGCGCTGCCGAACGGTGCGGCGCATACCGCGCCCTGTTGCTGTTCCAGGTGACGGTGCCCCGGCAGGAATGGCGCCAGATGCGCTTTGACGCCGATCGGGCCGACGCCCGGGCCGCCGCCGCCATGGGGAATGCAGAAGGTCTTGTGCAGGTTCAGGTGCGACACGTCACCGCCGAACTTGCCCGGTGCGCAGAGGCCGACCATGGCATTCATGTTGGCGCCGTCGATGTACACCTGGCCGCCGTTGTCATGCACGATGGCGCAGATTTCGCGAATGCCTTCCTCAAACACACCGTGGGTCGACGGGTAGGTGATCATCAGCGCAGCGAGTTTGTCGCGGTGTTCGACAGCCTTGGCGCGCAGGTCTTCGATATCGACGTTGCCGCGCGCATCGCAGGCGGTCACCACCACGCGCATGCCGGCCATCTGGGCGGTGGCCGGGTTGGTGCCGTGGGCAGAGGACGGGATCAGGCATACGTCACGGTCCTGGTCACCACGGCTCTGGTGATAGGCACGGATCGCCAGCAGGCCGGCGTATTCGCCCTGCGAGCCGGCGTTGGGCTGCAACGACACCGCGTCATAACCGGTGGCCGCGCAGAGCATGGCCTGCAGTTCGTCGGTCATCAGTTGGTAACCGGCGCTTTGTTCGGCCGGGGCGAACGGGTGCAGGTTGCCGAACTCGGCCCAGGTCACCGGGATCATTTCGCTGGCGGCGTTGAGCTTCATGGTGCACGAGCCCAGCGGGATCATGCTGCGGTCCAGCGCCAGGTCCTTGTCGGCCAGTTTGCGCAGGTAGCGCATCAGTTCGGTTTCGGAGTGGTAACGGTTGAACACCGGGTGATCGAGAATCGCCGACTGGCGCAGCAGGCCGTGGGGCAGACGCGAGGTGGCGCTGGCCGCCAGGCTGTCAAAGTCCGGCAGCGCCTGACCGTCAGTGGCCAGCAGTGCCCACAGGGCTTTGATGTCGTCCGGGGAGGTGGTTTCGTCGAACGACAGGCCCAGATGCGTGCTGTCGACTTCGCGCAGGTTGATGTTCTGGCTGCGGGCGCGGCCATGCAGTTCAGCGGTGCGGGCGCCGGTGGTGAGGGTCAGGGTGTCGAAGAAGAACTCCTGCTCGGCTTTCAGGCCCAGCGGGTTCAGGCCGGCGGCGAAAATCGCGGTCAGGCGGTGCACGCGGTTGGCGATGCGGGTCAGGCCACGTGGGCCATGGTAGACGGCATACATGCTGGCGATATTGGCCAGCAGCACTTGGGCGGTGCAGATGTTGCTGGTGGCCTTCTCACGGCGAATATGTTGCTCGCGGGTCTGCATGGCCAGGCGCAGTGCTTGCTGGCCGTGGCGATCGACCGAAACACCGACCAGACGGCCGGGCATGTCGCGCTTGAACGCATCACGGGTCGAGAAGTACGCCGCATGCGGGCCGCCGAAGCCCAGCGGCACGCCGAAGCGTTGTGCGGTGCCGATCGCCACGTCGGCGCCGAACTCGCCGGGCGGGGTCAACAGGGTCAGGGCCAGCAGGTCGGCAGCCACGGCCACCAGCGCATTGGCGCTGTGCAAGCGTGCGATCAACTCGCTGTAGTCGAACACATCACCATTGCTGGCCGGGTATTGCAGCAAGGCGCCGAAGTAATCGCTGACATCGCCCAGCTCGGCTTCGTCAGCCACCACCACGGTGATGCCTAGCGGCTCGGCGCGGGTGCGCAGCACGTCGAGGGTCTGCGGGTGGCAATGGATGGAGGCAAAGAATTGCTGGCTGCCCTTGTTCTTGCTCAAGCGCTTGCAGAAGGTCATGGCTTCGGCAGCGGCAGTGGCTTCATCAAGCAAGGAGGCGTTGGCGATTGGCAGGCCGGTCAGGTCGCTGATCAGGGTCTGGAAATTCAGCAGCGCCTCAAGGCGGCCTTGGGAAATTTCTGGCTGGTAGGGGGTGTAGGCGGTGTACCAGGCCGGGTTTTCCAGCAGGTTGCGCAGGATCGGCGCCGGTGTGTGGGTGTTGTAGTAGCCCTGGCCGATGTAGGTCTTGAACAGCTGGTTCTGCCCGGCAATGGCTTTGAGCGACGCCAGCGCGTCAGCTTCGCTTTGCCCGGCCGGCAGGTTCAGCACGCTGCTGCCCTTGATGCTCTCCGGAATCACGCTGGCTGTCAGTGCTTCCAGCGAGTCGTAGCCCAGCGTCTGCAGCATGGCCGCCTCGTCCGCTGCACGCGGGCCGATGTGGCGGTCGATGAATTCGTTGTTGGTGCTGAGCTCGATGCGATCACTCATGACGTGCTCCTCAGGCTTCGGCGTTGGCTTGGATCAGGCGGTCGTACGCGTCCTGATCGAGCAAGGTATGGATAGCGCTGGCGTCGGCCGGCACAAAGCGGAAGAACCAGCCGGCGCCCAGAGCGTCCTCGTTGACCTGCTCAGGGGTCTCGCTAAGCGCCTGGTTGACCTCGACCACTTCGCCATCGAGGGGCATGTACAGGCTGCTGGCGGCCTTGACCGATTCCACCACCGACACTTCGGCGTGTTGAGTGTAGGTCTGTAATTCGGGAAGTTGCACAAAGACCACGTCACCGAGCGAATTCTGGGCATAAGGCGTGATACCGACTGTGATGCTGCCATCGGCTTCGGTTCTCAGCCATTCGTGTTCAACGGTGAATCGCAACTCGCTCATAAAAACTCCTGGGGGGGCGACGGCATGCTGCATGGGCATGCCCTATGTCGCTCATCTAGCAAGTTTCTGACCAATTACATTTTTTCTATATAAATCAATGGTTTGAGAGTTTTTTGAGGAAGGTTGGCTTATTGCTCTGTAACGATTTCGATACGAAACTGTTAGCAGGCGTCGCAACCGATGGTTGCAGGCCTTGCAGATGGATGCTCAGGACGGCTATGTATTTAAATCGTTACGCTGTATTGGTTTCGATACGGCTAGTTGCGTGTCGTCTGTTGGCCAATGCCGTACTTGCGCAGGCGGTGGGCAATTGCGGTGTGGGAAGTGCCCAGGCGGCTGGCGAGTTGGCGCGTCGAGGGGTAGTCAGCGTACAGGCGTAACAGCAGGTCCCTTTCGAACCCGTCGACTGCCTGTTCCAGGCTGCCGACGGTCTCGACGGGCTGGCCGGCGACTGCGGTCGCGGCGATATCCAGATCGGCCAGTTCCACCTGGCAGCTTTCACTGACGGCGGCGGCGCGGAAGATAACGTTCTGCAATTGCCGCACATTGCCCGGCCAGCGGTAGCCAAGCAATGCGCTTTGCGCCTCGCCAGTCAGGCGGCAGAGCGGGCGCTGGATCTGAGTGCAGGCCTGCTGCATGAAAAAACGCCCCAGCAGCACAATGTCCTGGCCGCGCTCGCGCAGCGGCGGCACGTGCAGGTTGAGGACGTTGAGGCGATAGAACAGGTCTTCACGAAAGCTGCCTTCGGCGACCATCTTTTCGAGGTCGCGGTGGGTGGCGCTGATGATGCGTACATCGACTTTGATTTCCCGGTCGCCGCCCACCCGGCGAAAGCTGCCATCGCTGAGAAAACGCAGCAGTTTGGCTTGCAGGTAGGGCGACATCTCGCCGATCTCGTCAAGAAACACCGTGCCACGATTGGCCAGTTCCATCAGCCCCGGCTTGCCACCGCGCTGGGCGCCGGTAAATGCCCCCGGCGCGTAGCCGAACAGCTCGCTCTCGGCCAGGCTCTCAGGCAATGCGGCGCAGTTCAATGCCAGAAACGGCTCGCCATGCCGGGCGCTGCTGGCATGGGAGGCGCGGGCCACCAGTTCTTTGCCGGTGCCTGTTTCGCCGCGAATCAGCAGTGGGGCATCCAGGGTTGCGACACGCTGGGCGCGGCCTTTGAGGGTGCGGATGGGCGCAGAATCACCGAGCAGCGCGTCGAAACCTTCAGCGTGGTCGTGGTGCAGGGCCGACAGGCGTTCACCGATCCGGCTGGGCGGGTAGAGGGTCAACAGGCCACCGGCTTCGGTGATAGGGGTGGTTTCCAGCAGCAGCGCTTCACCGCCCAACGTGATTTCGCGCATGGGCAGCCGAAAGCCGTTATCGCGCAGGCTGGCTTGCAGATCGGGGTCGTTGAGCAGTGTGCCCACCGGCTCCCCCACCGGTTCACGACCAATCAGCGCCACCAGCGCCGGGTTGGCCAGCAATACCAGGCCCTCGCTGTCCAGTGCCAGTACCGGGTCGGTCATGGCGGCCAGCAACGCATCGAGCTGCAGGTGGCGACGCTGGCCGGGCAGTATGTCGACCACGGTAATGGCTTCGACGCCGCGCACCCGAAACAGCGCGTCCTTGAGGTCTTCAAGCATCTTCGGGCTGAGCGTCGGCGCGTCGATGTAGACGTTCGGCGGCACCATTTCCACGGCATCGAGGTTCAGATTACGGCTGCCGAGGATCGCCAGAACTTCCTGGGTGATACCGACACGGTCAATGAAGCAGACATGGATGCGCATGATGAACAGGCATGGAGGCTCAAGAGGGCGCCAGTATGCCCTGTGATTGCCAACACGTCCTGTACGGTTGCTGTCCGGTCAACCGGGTGCCGCAGGCTTACTCCAATACTGTTCAATTAAGTACTGCATGCCTTTGTAGGAGCGACCTTGGTCGCGAAGAGGGCGGCACATTCGCAGCAGATGTAGTGTTTTTACTGGCCTCTTCGCGAGCAGAGCTCGCTCCCACTGTGGGCATACAGTGCTTAAGTGACCAGTATTGGGGCTTACTCCAGATGCTCCGGTTTGACCGGCTCGCCGGGGTGGGCATCCAGTTGCGTACGAATATCCTCGAACATCCGGTCGTAATCCTGATGTTGCGCGATTGGCAGCCCGGCCGGGTTGGGCAGGCCGTGGCGGATGGCGATGCGGCTGGCGTTCTGGGCAAAGTTGAAGGCCAGGTCGCGAGGCAACTGGAAGGTTTCGCTGAACGGCTTGCCGTCGATTTCGCCCTGCATCTCGAAACTCATGCAGGTGCCCAGCGCCGGGTCTTCGACGCGTTGATAGCGCAGATGGATATCAAAGCTGTGATCGGTTTTTTGCAGTGCGCTGTGACTGAGATGCAGATGGCCGGGTTCGAACATGCTGGCGTTCCCCACAAAGCAGATGAATGTGTCCGGATAGACACTACCGGACTATCCGGGTTCAGCGCTTGTCGTGGGTCAATGGTGGCCTGCTGGCAGGTTCCGGGCGCGACCACAGCCACAGGTTGCCCAGCGCCATGCCGGCGATTGCCAGATACAGCCACCACACGTGGGTGAACAGGCTCAGCATCAAAATGGCGCAGGCCAGCATGCTGATGGTCGCGCTGATCTTGCTGCCGCGCGAGACCATCCGGCCATTGCGCCAGTTGTACAGCATTGGCCCGAACAGCCGGTGATTCTCAAGCCACGCATTGAGGCGTGGTGAACTGCGGGTGGCTGCCCAGGCCGCCAACAGAATGAACTCGGTGGTTGGCAGGCCGGGAACGAAAATGGCAATGATGCCTATCGCCAGGCTGGTGTAAGCCAGCAGGCCGTAAAGCAGGCGTGAAAGTCTGGAGCCGGGCGGTTTGTAGGTCATGGTCATGATCGGCGAGTTCAAAAGCCCGGCCAGCTTAGGGGCTGTGCCGGGTGCAACGCAAACCGCGTTGTTGCAACCGCGCCAGCCCCGCCAGGGCTTGCCCTTGCTGTCATGCCTGAGCCACGTCAGCCTGAGGGGCCGCAGAGCCGGCGTAGGCGTGTTCCAGCAGCACACCAAAACGCTCGAACGCCGCCAGCGCGCCCTGGTCGAGTTCGGCTTCCTGGCTGGCGCTCAGGGGCAGCTCGTCGAGAATCCGGGTAAAGGCTTTCCAGCCGGCGGCACGACCGCCCTCGGGCTCGCCCAGGTGACGCGCGCCGAATTGATGGCTGAGGTTCAGCGCTTCAGCGCGCTTGATCAGAAACGCCGCACCGAGCTTGGAACCTTCCGAGACGAACAGCCAGCCCAGCGCCTGGGCAACGCCGGGTTGCTGAACCGCCCCCGCGACGCCGGCCGGCAGTTCGGTATTGAGGTCTTGCAGGTCGGCGGCAGCCTGTTCGGCGCGGCAACGCTGGGCCAGGTCCGGAATCAGGGCGATCAGTTGCGGGTCGCGGTACAGCGCTTGCAGTTCGCTCTGGAACAGATACTGGGCAACCACGAAGCGTGTGTAGCTGCTCAGGGTGGCAAACGGCGCATGGGCCTTGACCGCGTGATCGAGCTTCTCGTGTGGTGCGTGGGTGATCTTGTTCAGGCGTTGTGAGCGAAGCTCGCGGCTCGGGGTATCGGTGGTCATCGAATCTTCCTTGCGAGAAATTTCAGGGCTTGTTGAATAGACGAGTGGGCCGCTTGGGCCACGTAAAAAAATGCCGCACAACGTGCGGCATTTGTTCAGCCAGCCAGTGGCGGTCAGATGTCCCACACCAGATTGACGCTGAAGTTGCGCCCCGGCTGGGTCAACCGGTCGAGGTTGGCGGGGGCCGTCACCCCGGCTTCACCGACGCCGTCGTAGCCGCGCACGTCATCCCACAGCCAGTACTGTTTGTCGGTCAGGTTGTAGAGGCCCGCGCTGAGCGTCACGTCCTGAGTGACCTTGTAGTAACCGGTCAGGTCCAGCACGCCGAAGCCCGGGGTCTTGAACTGGCTGGAAACGCCATCGGGGGTGTGGAAGTTGCTGTCATCGACGCGGTTCTTGCGCTTGACCAGGGTCCAGCTCAACAGCCCGCCGTAGTTATCCTGGTCATAGCCCAGGCCGAACACCCCGGTCAGCGGGTTGACGCTGTTGATCGGCTCGCCAGTGTCGTCGTTGCGGCCTTGCAGCCAGGCCAGCGACGCCTGGGTATACAGGCCCTGCGGCGCGCCGAAGTGGCCCAAATCCAGGCGGCCCTTGAACTCAGCACCCTTGATGGTGGCGTGGCGGATGTTGCTGGACTGGAAGGTCGTCTCGTTGTAACCGGGGCTCAGCGCGTCCTCGTTGATGAAGTCGCGGTACTTGTTATAGAACACTGCGACATCGAACGAACCGGCGTCGAAGCGGCCACGCAGGCCGGTCTCGAAGCTCTTGCTCTTTTCCGGCTCCAGATTCGGGTTGGGTTCAACCGAGTAGCCGGCGTTGGGGTTGTCGAAGCGGCCAAACAGGGCCTTGGCCGATGGGGTGCGGAAGCCTTCGGCGTACTGGCCGTACCAGGTGTACTGCTCGTCAATCGCGTAGGTCACGCCGAACTTGGGCGAAACCCGATGCCAGGTCTTGTCGTCGCCGCTGGCCTGCCCGTTGCTGGCCAGGTTCAGGGAGTTGATGAACTCCGGGGTCAGCTTCGGATCCAGGCGGGTGTGGTCGTAGCGCACGCCCGGCGTGAAGGTCCAGTTGTTCCAGCTGATCTGGTCCTGGGCGAACAGCGCGTAGCTGGTAATGGTCGGGTCCGGGAAATCGCTGGTCGGCACCAGACGGTCGGCGGTGCTCTCGGCGCCCACGGCGCGGCAGGCGCCCAGTACCCGGGCACAGATGCCGTAGCCACTGCGCAGGCCGGTGACTTTCTGTTGCTTGAGGGTCGTGCCGTAGGTCAACAGGTGGTCGGTTTCGGCCAGGGCAAAGGCCTTGTCGGCCTGGGCATCGAAGATCCACTGCTTTTCCTGATAAGTGGTGTCACGGAAACGATAGACATCGCGGGAGAACGGGAAGTAGCGCTCTTCAGTACCCTGCGAGGTCTTGGCGTTCTGGTAGTTCAGGCTCCACTTGAGGTTGTCGGCCAGCAGGCTGTCGAGGGCCAAGCGATGCTCCAGGCCGAAACGCTCGCGGGTGATGGTGTCGTTGCCCAGCCTTGACTGGTACATGCCCAGCCCGGCACCGTTGGTGAACGGCCCGCCCACTGCGCTTTTCAGGTCGGTATCGCGGTCGTCCTTGTAGCGTTCATAGGTCAGTTGCAGGCGCGCATCATCGGCGTAGTTCCAGCCCAGCTTGGCCAGCACGTTGGTCGAGCGCACGTCTTGCGGGTTGGCCTCGGTGCGCGCCAGGCCATTGCCGCCGGTGCCACCGTAGGACTCGGTCTCATGGCCGTTGCGCTGGCTGGCGTGCAGCAGCGCATCGAAGTCGTTGTAGCGACCGGCGACGCTGGCGGAGGTCAGCCAGCTGTCGTCAGCCGAACTGTAGCCGGTCTTCAGGCGCGCGCCGGCGTCACGACCGTCTTTGATGATGTCGTCGGCATCCAGCGTGTAATAGCTGACCACCCCACCGATGGCGCTGCTGCCGTACAGGGCCGAAGCCGGGCCGCGGAGAATTTCGACGCGCTTGACGATTTCCGGGTCGACGTAGTTGCGCTGGGTCTGGGCGTACGGGCCGCTGAAGAAACGGTCTGGCACCTCGACGCCATCGACCTGGGTGAGAATCCGGTCGCCATCGATACCGCGAATGTTGTAGCCGTTGGTCCCCGCCCGGTGGCCTGCGCCGCCCACCGAAACACCAGGCTCGTAGCGCACCAGGTCGCGAATGTTATTGACGTTCTGGCGGTCCAGTTGCTCGCGGGTATGCACGCTGACCGTGCTGCTCACGGTGCTGATGTCCTGTGACTGGCGAGTGGCACTGATGGTGGTCTGATCCAGCGCCAGCACGCTGCCGTTGGCGCGGCGTTGCAGCACCACGTTCTGCGGGCTGACGGTGCGATAGCCCAGCGCGCTACCGGCCAGCAGGCGCTCCAGTGCTTGCTCGGGGGCCAGCGAACCCTGCACGCCCGCCGTGGTGACGTTACGGGTCAGTTCCGAAGGCGCGCCGACCTGCCAGCCGGTGATTCGGCTGAATTCGTTGAGTGCCGCCACCAGCGGTTGCTGGGCGATATTGAACGAGTACTGGCCGGCACTGCGCTGGCTGGCGGGTGCGGTTTCGGCGGCGAGCACCGACATGGCGGGCAGGCCGGCGCTCAGCATGGCCACGCTGAGCAAGGACAGCGCGAAACGTGAGCGGGGTAGTGCGGCGGATGGCATCGAAAGTGCTCCCTGGCGTGTGTCGTCGGCATCATTGGAGATGCTTGGGTAATACGAATCAGTTGCATTGGCTATGACTAGACGAACGGCACCAGGCGGGCGCGTAAAAATAACTGGGTAAATTCCTACAGATTTATCAGGCCGTTCGCGCACCGTGCTGGCCTGATATCGGGCAGCATTAAACGCTTGACGCTTAAGGTGGATGATAAGCATTATCATCGGCTTGATTGTCGGTCGAGCCCTCCCGTGTCCCAGTCCCGCTTCAACGATGTCTTCCAGGCCCAGCGTGATGTGCTGTTGCGTACCCTGCAGCGCATGGTCGGTAGCCACAGCACCGCCGAGGATCTGTTACAGGAAACCTGGCTGCGGGTGACCCGCGCCCTGACCGAGCGACCCATCGATCATCTGGAGCCTTTTGTCTACCAGACGGCGCGCAACCTGGCCCTCGACCATTTGCGCGCGCAACGCCTGCGCGAGCGCATGCTGGTTGAGGATGTACCCACTCAGGAGCTGGAGAGCGTTGCCGCGCAGTTCGGCTCACCCGAAGACTCTGCCCATGCTCGCCATCTGCTCGACAGCCTGGGCGCCAGCCTTGGGCGGTTGAGCCCGCGCCAGCAGCGGATTTTTGTGCTCAGCCGTTTGCATGGCTGTAGCTATCAGGAAATTGCCGATACGCTGGATGTCTCGCCAAGCACCGTGCAAAAAGAACTCAAACTGATCATGGCGATCTGTATCGGAGTCATTGCCAGGCTTGACCACGCCTGATAAACACGTCCGTTACAAGAAATGCCGAGGAACACCGTGACCGTAGCCCCCCAACGCCCGCCAGGCGAAAACGTGTCGGGCGCAAGCGCCATGGATCAGGCCTTGAACTGGCTGATCGAACTGGACGCCGCCGATGCCGGGCAGCAGGCGCGCTTTGAGGCCTGGCTGCGGGCCGATCCTGCGCATGCCGAGGCGTTCGCCCAGGCCGAGGCGATCTGGAATAGCCAGGTCGTGCGTCAGACTGCTGCGACGCTTAACCAGCGCCCGCAGCGCTGGCAGCGCCTGCGCGCCTGGACCCGGCCCATGGCGGCGGCAGCGGTATTGCTGCTGGGGGTGGGGTATTTCGGCAATCTGCCGCTGCGCTTGCAGGCCGACCATCTGACCGTGGCCGGCGAGCGGCAGCGGCTGGAACTCGATGATGGCTCGCGGGTGCTGCTCAATACCCGTTCGGCGTTCTCCAGCCAGTTCGATGAGCAGCATCGCCTGGCGCGGCTGTATCAGGGCGAGGCGTTTTTCGAGGTGGCCAACGCCCATGGCATGCCACTGGAGATCGAGGCCGGGCCGCTGCGGATGAGCACCCGTGGCAGCGCGATGTCGGTGCGTTATCTCGACGGCGAGGCGCGGGTGCAGGTGCAGCGTGGCGCGGTGGATGTGCATGCGGTCAAAGGTGGTTCGCGGCTTAGCCTGGGCGCTGGTGATAGCGTCAGCCTGAACGCCGCCGGGCTTGGCCCGCAGCAACGCCTGGACCCTGGTCGGGACCTGGCCTGGGTGCAGGGCCGGCTGATTTTCGACAACTGCCCGATGGGCCAGGTGCTCGATGAGTTGCGGCGTTATTATCCGGGCCTGATCGTCAACACCAATCCGGCCCTGGCGCAGGTCAATGTGACGGGTAACTACCGGTTGGACAACCCGCTGGATGTAGTCCGCTCACTGGCCGAGATGACCTCCGCAAGCGTGCATGAATTGCCCAAGCTGGTGATTATCAACTGACTGGTTTTGTTGGGGCGGATTGATCCGTGAAGGCCTTGCGATTGGTGCATGAGTCGTGGCCGCGGTTGTCTGGACTGAGAGTTTCGCCCCGACGGGCGACCCTATTTTGTGCTTGGCAAAATAGGGGAAAACCGCTTGCTCCTGGTTTGGGTCCGCCCTGCGGGCAGACTTCCCTCCGTCCGGTGCCGATTCGGGGGCCGGCGCGATGGGCATCCTGCCCAACGCACCTGAAACCAGCTTCCCTGCTGGTTTCTCCCCCGAATCGTCGCCTGCCTTCGGCCAGCACCCAAGTCGCGATTCACGGTGTCTGTGCCATCTCGGCTAGAACATCAAAATCAACGGCAAAAGCGACAGCGCAGCCGCGTTACATTTGGCCGTGCGCTGTTTTTTGAAATGTAATCTTGCAGGCGCCGATGATAGCGACGTTTGGTGCAGGCCGAACGGAGGTGTCGATTTGGTGGGAAAACCGGCACGGAAGCCGGTTTTAGGTGCGCTGGGCAGGGAAGCCCATCGCACCGACCGCCAAATCGGTACCGGAGTGAGGGAACCCGCCGTAAGGCGGGCCAAACCTGTCGCCATGGTTTCCCCCCTTTGCCGAAACAAAGGGGGTCGCCCGCCAGGGCGAAACACGGCGGCTGAGAGAGCGCCAACGCCATTGAGCCGTTTTGATGCCGTAACAGCCTTTACGCGTTATGCAACGCCAGGCAGTTATCCAGCATCCGGTTGGAAAACGCCCACTCATTGTCGTACCAGGCTAGCACCTTGAGCAGTCGACCACTGACCTTGGTGTGGTTGGCGTCGAAGATCGACGACAGCGGGTTATGGTTGAAGTCGTGCGACACCAGCGGCAACTGGTTATAGCCCAGCACTTTCGAATTCTGGCTGGCCGCTTTCATCAGCGCATTGACCTCATCGGCCGTGGTATCGCGCTTGAGCTGCACGGTCAGGTCCACCAGTGACACATTGATCACCGGCACCCGCACGGCCATGCCGGTCAGTTTGCCGGCCAGTTCCGGCAATACCAGCCCGACGGCCTCGGCGGCGCCGGTCTTGCTCGGGATCATCGACTGGGTGGCCGAACGCGCACGGTACGGGTCGGTATGGTAGACATCGATCAAATTCTGATCATTGGTGTAGGCATGCACCGTGGTCATCAGGCCGCTTTCGATGCCCAGTTCACGGTGCAGTACCTGCGCCACCGGCGCCAGGCAGTTGGTGGTGCACGAGGCGTTGGAAATGATCTGGTGCGACTGGCGCAGCACGTCATGGTTGACGCCATACACCACGGTGGCGTCGGCGCCGCTGGCCGGTGCCGAGATGATCACTTTGCTGGCGCCGGCCGTGATGTGCGCCGCCGCCTTGTCGCGGCTGGTGAACAGCCCGGTGCATTCGAACACCACATCGACCTGTTGGGCCTTCCAGGGCAGGTCTGCCGGGTTGCGGATGGCGCTGACTGCAATCCGGTCACCATTGACGGTCAGGCTTTCGCTATCGCACTCGACGGTGCCGTCAAATGGCCCATGGACAGTATCGAAACGCAGCAGGTGGGCGTTCATTTCACTGTTGCCCAAGTCGTTGATGGCGACGACCTGCAAGTCTTGCCTATAGCCTTGGGTATACAGTGCGCGCAGGATGTTACGACCGATGCGGCCAAAACCGTTGATTGCAATACGAAGGGCCATGAACGCGTCCTCTCTGGAATTTGTTGTTTGAATTACAAGATTATTCTCATAAAAATAGAAAACAAGCCTTTTTGGTGGCAATATTTTCCTAAACCTACAAATACAAACCTTGAAGATCCGACACCATGACCCAAGTCACGGTCTTGCCTGACAAACCGGTGACCTGCGACTGTCCAGAATCTTTACGGGTGACCATAGACCTTAGCCTGGAGTTCATCACATGCATCCCCGCATCCTTGAGGTCACCGAACGGCTGATCGAACGCAGCCGTCCGACCCGCCAGCGCTACCTGCAACTGATCCGCGAGGCGGCCAGCGACGAACCCATGCGGGCGAAGCTGCAATGCGCCAACTTTGCCCATGGCGTCGCCGGCTGCGGCAGCGAAGACAAGCAGACCCTGCGGCTGATGAACGCCGCCAACGTGGCGATCATCTCGGCCTACAACGACATGCTCTCGGCGCATCAGCCCTACGAGCACTTTCCGCAGCGTATCAAGCAGGCCCTGCGCGAGGTCGGTTCGGTCGGCCAGTTCGCCGGTGGCGTGCCGGCCATGTGCGATGGTGTGACCCAGGGTGAGCCGGGCATGGAACTGGCCATCGCCAGCCGGGAAACCATCGCCATGTCGACCGCGGTCGCGCTGTCGCACAACATGTTCGATGCCGCCCTGATGCTGGGGATCTGCGACAAGATCGTGCCGGGGCTGATGATGGGCGCGCTGCGCTTCGGCCATCTGCCGACCCTCTTTGTGCCCGGCGGGCCGATGGTGTCGGGCTTGTCCAACAAGGAAAAGGCCGACGTGCGCCAGCGCTATGCCGAAGGTAAGGCGAGCCGTGAAGAACTGCTGGACTCGGAAATGAAGTCCTACCATGGTCCGGGCACCTGCACCTTCTACGGTACTGCCAATACCAACCAGTTGCTGATGGAGGTGATGGGCCTGCATCTTCCCGGTGCCTCGTTCGTCAACCCGTACACGCCGTTGCGCGATGCGCTGACCGATGAAGCCGCGCAACAGGTCACCCGCCTGACCCGCCAAAGCGGCAGCTTCATGCCGCTTGGCGAAATCGTCGATGAGCGTTCGATCATCAACTCCATCGTCGCTCTGCACGCCACCGGCGGCTCGACCAACCACACCCTGCACATGCCGGCCATCGCCCGGGCGGCGGGGATTCTGTTGACCTGGCAGGACATGGCCGACCTTTCGGATGTGGTCCCGACCCTGACCCATGTCTACCCTAATGGCAAAGCTGATATCAACCACTTCCAGGCCGCTGGTGGCATGTCGTTCCTGATTCGGGAGCTGCTGGGCGCCGGGCTGCTGCATGAAAACGTCAATACCGTAGTCGGTCATGGGCTGAGCCGTTACACCCGCGAGCCGTTTCTCGAAGACGGTAAACTGGTGTGGCGCGAGGGGCCGCTGCAAAGCCTCGATGAAAATATCCTGCGTCCTGTGGCGCGGCCATTCTCGCCAGAGGGCGGCCTGCGGGTGATGCAAGGCAATCTCGGTCGCGGGGTGATGAAAGTGTCAGCGGTGGCCCTTGAACATCAGGTGGTCGAGGCGCCGGCCCGTGTGTTCGAAGACCAGCAGGCGCTGGCCGATGCGTTCAAGGCCGGTGAGCTGGAGCGCGATTTCGTCGCCGTGATGCGGTTTCAGGGCCCGCGCAGCAACGGCATGCCGGAGCTGCACAAGATGACCCCGTTCCTCGGCGTGCTGCAGGATCGCGGCTTCAAGGTCGCGCTGGTCACTGACGGGCGTATGTCGGGTGCCTCGGGCAAGATTCCGGCGGCCATCCACGTTTGCCCGGAAGCCCATGATGGTGGCCCTTTGGCTTTGGTGCGTGATGGCGACGTGATTCGGGTCGACGGTGTCAAAGGCACATTGCAAGTTCTGCTCGAACCGGCAGAATTGGCCGCAAGACAACCGGCAACCACGCAGATCGACAGCAGTGTCGGCTGCGGTCGTGAGTTGTTCGGTTTCATGCGTGTGGCCTTCAGCTCCGCCGAGCAGGGGGCCAGCGCCTTTACTGCAAGCCTGGAGGGACTCAAGTGAAGCTGGCTCTGGTAGGTGATATTGGCGGGACCAACGCACGGTTCGCGATTTGGGAAGACGATCAACTGCACTCGATCCGGGTGTTCGCCACGGCTGAGTATGCAGGTCCTGAACAGGCCATCGAACTCTACCTGCAAGACCTTGACCTGCAACGCGGTGATGTCAGCCATGTCTGCCTGGCCGTCGCCGGCCCGGTGGACGGTGATGAATTCCAGTTCACCAACAGCAACTGGCAGTTCAGCCGTTCGAAATTCTGTGAGCACCTGAAGGTCGAGCACCTGTTGCTGGTCAACGATTTCGCGGCCATGGCGCTGGGCATGACCCGGCTGGGTGAAGATTACCTGACGGTCTGCCATGGCATCGGCAAGCCGCAGCGGCCCCGCGTGGTGATCGGACCAGGCACCGGCCTTGGCGTCGGCACGCTGGTCAAGACCGGCGACAATCACTGGACCGCGTTGCCCGGGGAGGGCGGTCACGTCAATCTGCCGGTCGGCAGCGCCCGTGAAGCGCTGTTGTGGACTCGCCTGATGGCCGAGCACGAACACGTCAGCGCCGAAACCGTGCTCAGCGGCGCCGGGCTGCTGCGCCTTTATCAGGCCAGTTGCGCACTGGACGGCATCGACGCACCGCTGAAATCGCCGGCAGCCGTGACTGCCGCTGCCCTGGATGGCGATACCGTGGCGGCTGCAGTGCTCGAGCAGTTCTGTGTGTTCCTTGGCCGGGTGGTGGGCAATAACGTCCTGACCCTCGGTGCGCTGGGGGGCGTGTACATCGCCGGCGGCATGGTGCCGCGCTTCACTGAGTTTTTTATCAATAGCGGATTCCGCCAGGCGATGGTCGACAAGGGCGTGATGAGCGACTATTTCGACGGTCTGCCGGTATGGCTGGCGACTGCCGAGTATCCGGGCCTCAATGGCGCCGGGGTGGCCTTGCAACAGGCGTTTGGCGAGGGCGAACAGGTACTCGAATAACCCGCTGTCCCTACAATAACAATTCACTGAACAAGGACGACCTTCTTGAGTTCAGCCCATAAAACCCTGCTGCTGGTCGATGACGACCAGGAGATTCGCGAACTGCTCGAAACCTACCTGAGCCGGGCCGGTTTTCAGGTCCGCGCCACCGCGGACGGTGCCCGGTTTCGTCAGGCGTTCAACGAAGCCCCCGCCGACCTGTTGATCCTCGACGTCATGCTGCCCGACGAAGACGGCTTCAGCCTGTGCCGCTGGGCGCGTCAGCATCCGCGCCAGCCGCATGTGCCCATCATCATGCTCACCGCCAGCTCCGACGAGGCTGATCGGGTCATCGGCCTGGAACTGGGGGCCGACGATTATCTGGGCAAGCCGTTCAGCCCACGCGAGTTGCTGGCCAGAATCAAAGCCCTGCTGCGCCGCTCCGGGTTTGGCCAGGAGCGTGGCGGGGAAGTGCTGCTGTTCGATGAGTGGCGCCTGGACATGGTCAGCCACCGGCTGTTTCATGCCGATGGTGAAGAGGTGATTCTTTCCGGGGCCGATTTCGCCCTGCTCAAGCTGTTTCTCGATCATCCACAGCAGATCCTCGACCGCGACACCATCGGCAATGCCACCCGAGGCCGTGAACCGATGCCGCTGGAGCGCATCGTTGACATGGCGGTCAGCCGCCTGCGCCAGCGTTTGCGTGACACCGGCAAAGCGCCGCGGCTGATTCGTACCGTGCGCGGCAGCGGTTATCTGCTGGCCGCGACCGTGCAGTCGGGAGTGGCTCATTAACGGCGCACGCCAGCGCTGGCTGGCGCTGCCACGCACGTTGCTCGGGCGCATGCTGCTATTGACCCTGTTGGCGGTGCTGCTGGGCCAGTCGCTGTCGGGGATCATCTGGGTGGCTCAATTGCGCGCCACCCAGATGGAAGGTTTGCTCAACAGTGCGCGCAGCCTGGCTTATTCGATGGCTGCCAGCGTCAGTTATTTTCGCTCGCTGCCGGTCAGCTACCGGCCGCTGGTGCTCGACCAACTGCGCAGCATGGGCGGTACGCGCTTTGTGGTGTCGCTCAACGAGCATCCGCTGGACATGCAACTGCTGCCGGCCACACCGCGTAAAGATGCGGTATTGAGCGCGGTGGGCGAGGTGCTGCGCAGTTCGTTGGGCGACGGGCCGAAGATCGTCGCCTGGTTCGTCAGCCCCGATGAGCTGCGGCTGTTCAACAGCGGCCTGAAACTCGACGAACTGCCGCGCTCCTGGGCGCATTACGCATTGACTCTGGAGCCGGTCAATCCGCCGGTGCTGGTCACCCAGATCGAACTGGCGCCCGGCGAATGGCTGTACATCGCGTCACTGCTGCCCGCACCCTACACCTTTCTGGAAGAGCCAGACCTGCCGGCCCAGCAGGTCTGGTCGATCGCCTTGACCAGCGCGTTCCTGCTGCTGTTCATCGGCCTGCTGGTGCACTGGCAGAGCCGGCCGCTCAAGCGCCTGGCCAGGGTGGCACGGGACCTGTCACTGGACGGTGATGCCTCTCCGCTGATCGAGGGCGGCAGCAGCGAGGTGCAGGAGGTCAGCCGCGCCTTCAACACCATGCGCACCCGCATCAGCCGCTACCTGACCGAGCGCGGCCAGTTGTTCAGCGCGATTTCTCATGACCTGCGCACACCGATTACCCGTTTGCGGCTGCGCGTCGAACTGCTTGATGACCCGGCCTTGCAGGCGCGCTTCGAGCGCGATCTGGACGAGCTGGAATTGCTGGTCAAAGGCGCACTGCAGTGCGTCAAGGACACCGACATTCACGAAAACATCGAACCGGTGGACCTCAATAACCTGCTCGATTGCCTGGTGGAGCCCTATCTGTCAGCTGAAGGGGACGCGCGCATCACCCTGCACGGCGTGGCTCAGGCTTCGTACATGGGCAAGCCGCTGGCGCTGCGGCGCTGCATAGGCAATCTGATCGACAACGCACTCAAGTACGGCTACCGCGCCCACTTGCATATCGAAGACCGCCGCGAGGTATTCGTGCTGCACGTTGATGACGAGGGGCCGGGCGTTCCCGAGCAGCGCCTGGAGCAGGTGTTCGAGCCTAATGTGCGGCTGGCTTCGAACCAGCAAGGCTACGGCCTGGGGCTGGGCATTGCGCGCAATATCGCCCATAGCCACGGTGGCGAGGTGAGCCTGCAGAACCTTCGCGAGGGCGGCTTGCGGGTAACCCTGGAACTGCCGCGCTTGCCCTGACGCCATTGCATTGCCACTAAATGTCACCAACCTGTGACTATTCCCTATCCCTTCGTTACCAAGCGGTCTTTCGATATGGCTAGACTGCTTTCAAGCGCAGGCAACCGACCTGCCCCAAATAACAACAAGAAGGCCGAATCAATGAATGCTCTGTCCCAGCTTGCCGCTGCCATTTCTCTTGCCACGTTGCTTCCTTTCACCGCCCAGGCTGCCGAGTCCAAAGGCTCGGTAGAAGTCGTCCATTGGTGGACCTCCGGTGGTGAAAAAGCCGCTGTCGACGTCCTCAAGGCCCAGGTCGAGAAAGACGGTTTCACCTGGAAAGACGGCGCCGTAGCCGGTGGTGGCGGGGCGACGGCGATGACCGTGCTCAAGAGCCGCACCGTGGCCGGTAACCCGCCGGGCGTGGCGCAGATCAAGGGGCCGGACATTCAGGACTGGGGTTCGATGGGCCTGCTGAGCACCGACACCCTCAAGGATGTCGCCAAGCAAGAAAAATGGGACGAGTTGCTCGACAAGAAAGTCTCTGACGCGG
The DNA here is from genome assembly GCF_024129905.1 of Pseudomonas sp. 21LCFQ010. Classification (NCBI taxonomy): domain Bacteria; kingdom Pseudomonadati; phylum Pseudomonadota; class Gammaproteobacteria; order Pseudomonadales; family Pseudomonadaceae; genus Pseudomonas; species Pseudomonas sp. 21LCFQ010. Next base: position 437,434 of record NZ_JAMYDZ010000002.1, read on the forward strand.
TCAAGTACGACGGTGAGTACGTCGCCGTGCCGGTGAACATCCACCGCGTCAACTGGTTGTGGGTCAACCCCCAGGTGCTGGAAAAGGCCGGCGTGGCCAAGGCGCCGACTACCCTCGAAGAGTTCTATGCCGCCGCTGACAAACTCAAGGCGGCCGGTTTCATTGCCCTGGCCCATGGTGGCCAGCCGTGGCAAGACAGCACGGTATTCGAGAACCTGGTGCTCTCGGTCATGGGCCCCCAGGGCTACGAGCAAGCGTTCGTCAAACTGGACGATAAAGCGCTGACCGGTCCTGAAATGGTCAAGTCGTTCACGGAACTGAAGAAAGTCGCCACCTACATGGACCCCAACCGCGCCGGGCGTGACTGGAACATTGCCGCCGCCGATGTGATCAACGGCAAGGCCGGCATGCAGATCATGGGCGACTGGGCCAAGAGCGAATGGACGGCCGCAAAGAAAGTTGCCGGCAAGGACTACCAGTGCGTGCCGTTCCCTGGCACCGAGAAGGCGTTCACTTACAACGTCGACTCGCTGGCGATCTTCAAGCTCAACGCCGATCGTACGGGTGATATCGCTGCCCAGCAGGACCTGGCCAAAGTCGCGTTGGGTGAAGAGTTCCAGAAGGTCTTCAGCATCAACAAGGGCTCGATCCCGGTGCGCAAGGACATGCTCGCCAGCATGGACAAACATGGCTTCGACAGCTGCGCCCAGGCCTCGGCCAGGGACTTCCTGGCAGACGGTGGCAACGGCGGCCTGCAGCCGAGCATGGCGCACAACATGGCCACCTCACTGGCTGTGCAGGGCGCGATTTTCGATGTGGTGACCAACTACATCAACGACCCGAACGCTGACCCGGCCCAGGCGGCCAAGCGGCTGGCCTCGGCGATCAAGGCAGCCCGCTAGCAGCCGTAGCGTTATTCGCTGCTGAAGCAGCTCCTACGGCAGCTCCTACGGATATCACCCTAACCGTTGTGTGTGTCGACGGGCCCTTTTACAGGGCTCGCGACCGCCTGCGGACTGAATTCGACCCGACTGGATGACTTCAATGACTTCTGTCGCTGTGTTCAACAAAGCCTCGCCGCTCGATGCGCTGCAACGCTGGCTGCCCAAACTGGTGTTGGCGCCCAGCATGCTCATCGTGCTGGTGGGCTTCTACGGCTACATCCTGTGGACCCTGGTGCTGTCGTTTACCAACTCCACCTTTCTGCCGTCCTACAAGTGGGCCGGGCTGGCCCAGTATGCGCGGTTGATGGACAACGACCGCTGGTGGGTGGCGAGCAAGAACCTGCTGTTGTTCGGTGGCCTGTTCATCGGCATCAGCCTGGTGGTCGGGGTGATTCTTGCGGTGTTGCTCGACCAGCGGATTCGCCGCGAAGGGGCGATCCGCACCATTTACCTGTACCCGATGGCGCTGTCGATGATCGTTACCGGCACCGCCTGGAAATGGCTGCTCAATCCCGGCCTGGGCCTGGACAAGCTGCTGCGTGACTGGGGCTGGGAAGGCTTTCGCCTCGACTGGCTGGTGGACCCGGAGCGGGTGGTGTACTGCCTGGTGATTGCCGCCGTGTGGCAGTCCTCCGGCTTTGTCATGGCGTTGTTTCTCGCCGGCCTGCGCAGTGTCGACCAGTCGATCATCCGCGCCGCGCAAATGGATGGCGCCAGCCTGCCGCTGATTTACTGGCGGGTGGTGCTGCCCAGCCTGCGCCCGGTGTTTTTCAGTGCGGTGATGATCCTCGCCCATATCGCGATCAAGAGCTTTGACCTGGTGGCGGCGATGACCGCCGGTGGGCCGGGCTACTCCTCTGATCTGCCGGCAATGTTCATGTATGCCTTTACGTTCAGCCGCGGACAGATGGGCATGGGCTCGGCCAGCGCGATGCTGATGCTCGGCGCGATCCTCGCCATTCTGGTGCCGTACCTGTACTCGGAACTGCGGAGCAAACGCCATGAGTAACACGATCGGCTCCAATGGAACCACCGTCAGCCGTTTGCTGATCCACGCAGTTTTGTGGCTGGCCTGCCTGGTGTATCTGGTGCCGCTGGTGGTCATGCTGCTGACCAGCTTCAAGACCCCGGAAGACATCGGCAGCGGCAACCTGCTCAGCTGGCCGGCGGTGGTCACGGTGATTGGCTGGGTCAAGGCCTGGAACATCGTCGATGGCTATTTCTGGAACTCGATACGCATCACCATTCCGGCGGTGATCATCTCCACCGCCATCGGCGCGCTGAACGGCTATGTGCTGTCGATGTGGCGCTTTCGCGGCTCGCAGCTGTTTTTCGGCTTGCTGCTGTTCGGCTGCTTCCTGCCGTTTCAGACCGTGCTGCTGCCAGCGTCCTTCACCCTCGGCAAGATGGGCCTGGCCAGCACCACCACCGGCCTGGTGTTCGTTCATGTGGTCTACGGCCTGGCCTTCACGACGCTGTTCTTTCGCAACTTCTACGTGACCATTCCCGAGGCGCTGGTGCGTGCGGCACGGCTCGATGGCGCGGGGTTTTTCACGATCTTCTGGCGCATCGTCCTGCCGATGTCGACGCCGATCATCATGGTCTGCCTGATCTGGCAGTTCACCCAGATCTGGAACGACTTCCTGTTTGGCGTGGTGTTCTCCAGTGGTGACTCGCAGCCGATCACCGTGGCCCTGAACAACCTGGTCAACACCAGTACCGGGGTCAAGGAGTACAACGTGGACATGGCCGCGGCGATGATCGCCGGGCTGCCGACACTGCTGGTCTACATCCTGGCCGGCAAATATTTCCTGCGCGGGCTGACCGCCGGCGCGGTCAAGGGCTAGGGATCAATCATGGCAACTCTCGAACTGCAAAACGTCAACAAACGCTACGGCAGCGGCCTGCCAGACACGCTGAAAAACATCGAACTGAAAATCAAGGACGGTGAATTCCTGATCCTGGTCGGCCCGTCCGGCTGTGGCAAATCGACCCTGATGAACTGCATTGCCGGCCTTGAAGACATCAGCGGCGGGGCGATCCTGATCGATGGCGAAGACGTCAGCCAGACCAGCCCCAAGGACCGTGACATCGCCATGGTGTTTCAGTCCTACGCGCTGTACCCGACCATGAGCGTGCGCGAGAACATCGAGTTCGGCCTGAAAATTCGCAAGCTGGCCAAGCCGGCCATTGATGAGGAGGTCAGCCGGGTGGCGCGCCTGCTGCAGATCGAACATCTGCTTGAGCGCAAGCCGGCACAGCTTTCCGGCGGCCAGCAACAGCGTGTGGCGATGGGCCGGGCATTGGCGCGGCGGCCGAAGATCTACCTGTTCGACGAGCCGTTGTCCAACCTCGACGCCAAGCTGCGGGTCGAGATGCGTACCGAAATGAAACTGATGCACCAGCGCCTGAAGACCACCACGGTGTACGTCACCCATGACCAGATCGAGGCCATGACCCTCGGTGACAAGGTGGCGGTGATGAAGGACGGCATCGTCCAGCAGTTCGGTACACCGCGGGAGATCTACAACGACCCGGCCAACCAGTTTGTCGCCAGCTTCATCGGCTCGCCGCCGATGAACTTCATCCCGCTGCGTCTGCAACGCCGTGACGCACGCTTGCTGGCGCTGCTCGACAGCGGTCAGGCGCGCTGCGAGCTGCCGCTGGGTTGCAACGACGCGGGGCTGGAAGACCGTGAAGTGATTCTTGGCGTACGCCCGGAGCAGATCAGCCTGGCTGCTGGCGATGGCCAGGGATTACCGACGATTCGCGCCGAGGTGCAGGTGGTGGAGCCTACCGGCCCTGACACCCTGGTGTTCGTCAACCTCAACCAGACCAAGGTCTGCTGCCGTCTGGCGCCGGATCAGGCACCGCAGGTCGGCGAGACCCTGACCCTGCAACTGGACCCTACCCGCGTGCTGCTGTTCGACGCCGCCAGCGGTGAGCGTCTGGGCATTCTCGGGCGTGCCGAGGGCGCAGGCCGGCAGGGCAATGTGACCTTGCTCAATCGCAAGTGAGTGGACGCTGTAAAGCTGAAAGCCAATAACAATAATTGAGGACTCATGGGATGAACAAACACAATGCGCCATCGTATTCACGGCTGAAAAGCCTCTGCCAGCTATCGATACTGGGCAGCCTGGCCCTGGCCGGTGGTGTGCAGGCGGCTGAAGCGTTCAGCGCCGATTCACCGTGGATGACCGGTGACTGGGGCGGGGCGCGCACTGAATTGCTCGACAAGGGCTATGACTTTTCGCTGGAGTACGTCAGCGAGGCGGCCAGCAATCTCAATGGCGGCTACAACGACGACACTACAGCGCGCTGGAGCGATCAGTTCGCCTTCGGCCTGAAAGTCGATTTGCAGAAAGCATTCGGCTGGCAAGGCGCCGAGTTCAAACTGGCGATCACCGAGCGGAGCGGCCGTAATATTTCCAATGACCGGATCGGCGACCCGCGGGCCGGCACCCTCAGTTCATCCCAGGAAGTCTGGGGCCGTGGCCAGACCTGGCGTCTGACCCAGATGTGGCTCAAGCAAAAATTCATGGATGACGCGCTGGTGGTCAAGCTTGGTCGTTTCGGGCCGGGCGAGGAGTTCGCTTCGGCGCCGTGTGACTTCCAGAACCTGAGCTTCTGCGGCGCGCAGCCGGCCAACTACGTCAACACCTGGTACAACTGGCCGGTCAGCCAGTGGGGCGCAGCGCTGAAGTACAACATCACCCCGGAGTTCTTTGCGCAGATCGGTGTGTTCGAGCAAAACCCTTCGAACCTGGAGATTGGCAACGGCTTCAAGCTCAGCGGCAGCGGCTCGCAGGGCACCCTGGTGCCGGTGGAAGTGGTCTGGAGTCCGAAGGTCAACGGCTTGCCCGGCGAGTACCGGCTGGGCTACTACCACAGCAGCCCGGACGCCGACGATGTCTATGAAGGCGCCAACGGCCTGCCGCAGCCGGTGTCGGGCGGCGCGTTCAAATCCCATGGCAGCAAGCACGGTGGCTGGGTCATGGCGACCCAGCAACTGACCGCCCACAACGGTGATGCCTCACGCGGCCTGACCCTGTTTGCCGCCGCGACGGTGCATGACAAGGCCACCAACTACATTGATAACTTCCAGCAGATCGGCCTGCTCTACAAAGGCCCGTTCGACAGTCGGCCCAAGGATGACATCGGCATTGGTATCTCGCGCATCCACGTCAACGACGATGCCCAGGACCGTCGCCGGCTGGTCAACCTGATCAACGGCATCAACGACTACGACAACCCGGCGTTCCTGCCGGTGCAGGACACCGAGTACAACTCGGAGATTTACTACGGCTTCCACGTCACCAACTGGCTGACCGTACGGCCCAACCTGCAGTACATCCGCCATCCCGGTGGCGTGGACAAGGTTGACGATGCGCTGGTGGCCGGTCTGAAGATCCAGACCAAGTTCTGATAACGGCTGTGTGTGCTTTGCGGGCAGCCTGGCTGCCCGTTTTTTTGGGGGGGCGTTGTACAAATATACAAATCGCAGGAGGTCAGCCGCCGCCTTGGCGGCGGGCTATCGCGTTGCAAATATGAAGTGGCACGGATCGAGCTCTGTAATGAATCACTTTTGACGGTTCGAACGGTGTACATCCGCCGCAGCGGTGGTGGGTTTTAGTCACCTTTGTGCTCAAGTGATCTGTGCTCGGCTTTAGATCGTTGCCGTTGATTTCGCTTTTGATCTTCGAGCCGAGATGGCGCAGACGACGCGAGTCGCGACTTGGGTGCAGGCCGAGGGTAGGCGTCGATTCGGGGGAGAAACCGACTGGATGTCGCTGCTCTTCATATCAGGAGCAGGTGCGCTGGGCAGGACGCCCATCGCGCCGGCCCCCGAATCGGCGCCGGACGGAGGGAAGTCTGCCCGCAGGGCGGACCCAAGCCAGGAGCAAGCGGTTTTCCCCGGTTTTGCCAAGACAAAATCGGGTCGCCCAGCAGGGCGAAACCTGCAGCTCAGACACCGCGGAAAAGGATTTTCCATTGCTCGAAAGAGCGATGCGGGCTGATCGACATTACATCGAGCAGCTTTAGCTGTGAATGGTCTTCCCGGCTAAAGCCGCTCCTACGGTGTTGCAGATTCAGCCCTGATCTTCCAGCGGGTAGCGGCTGTCGTTGAGGCTTTCCTTGATCTTGCGCAGGTGTGGCTGGAAGTCCACGCCGCGGCGCAAGGTCATGCCGGTGGCCAGTACGTCCAGCACGGTCAACTGAATGATCCGCGAGGTCATCGGCATGTAGATATCGGTGTCTTCCGGCAACGGAATGTGCAGGCTGACCGAACTGGCCTGGGCCAGTGGCGAACCGGCGGCGGTCAGGCCGAGCACCGAGGCGCCATTCTCGCGGGCCAGACGTGCGACTTCGACCAGGTCGCGGGTGCGTCCGGTGTAGGAAATGATCACGAACAGATCACCGGTGTGCGCCACCGAGGCGAGCATGCGCTGCATCAGCACGTCGGCGTGAGCACTGACCGCCAGGTTGAAGCGAAAGAACTTGTGCTGGGCATCCATGGCCACCGGTGCCGAGGCGCCCAGGCCAAAAAAGTGGATCTGCCGGGCCTGGATCAGCATGTCCACGGCGCGGCTGATCTGCGCCGGGTCCAGGGCCTGACAGGCGCTGTCCAGCGAGGCAATCGCACTGCCGAAGATTTTTTGTGTGTAGGCCTCGGGGTTGTCGTCCGGCTCCACGGCACGGCTGACGTAGGCGGCGCCACTGGCCAGGCTCTGGGCCAGTTGCAGCTTGAGTTCCGGGTAACCGCTGACGCTGAACGAGCGGCAGAAGCGGTTGACGGTCGGTTCACTGACCTTGGCCGCCTGGGCCAGGGCTGCGATGCTCAAACGGGTGGCCATCTGCGGGTTGAGCAGGATGACTTCGGCCACCTTGCGTTCGGCTTTATTCAGCTCCGGGAGTCGGTTCTGGATCTGCTCCAGGAGATTTCGTGTGCGGTCCATGACGGCATCCTGATCGGGGGCTGTTCGACAGACGTTCGCCTGGCGGCTTTAGCCTGTAGCAAAGGTGGCCTATCGTACTGAGAGGCCGAGTGAATCACCACCGGTATAAAGCTTTGGATAAAATGTTGTGGTTATTACTACATTTGGCCTTGAGGAATACCTTTAAAAAAGGTATTTGTAGTCTAACTTGATAAAAGAACTAACATTATGCCCCTGATTACGGTTGATCCGTGCACTTTCGCCCTGTTCGGCGCTCTCGGCGATCTGGCTGTGCGCAAACTGTTTCCGGCTCTTTATCAGCTCGATCGTGCAGGTTTGCTGCATGACGATACGCGCATTATCGCTCTGGCCCGTGAGCCGGGCGATGAGGCTTCGCACCTGGCCTATATCCACCAGTCGATGCGCCGCTTCATTCCCGAGACGGAGCTTGAGTCCGAACACGTCACCCGCTTTCTGGCGCGGCTCAGCTATCTGCACCTGGATTTCCTGCTGCCGGAGGGCTATCTGGCCCTGGCCGAGCGGGTCGGCAACGCCGATTCGCTGATTGCCTACTTCGCCACGCCCGCCTCGGTGTACGGCGCGATCTGCGAGAACCTCGCGGCGGCAGGTCTTGCCGAGCGCACCCGGGCGGTGCTGGAAAAACCCATCGGCCATGATCTGGCGTCTTCGCGACGGGTCAACGATGCGGTGGCGAAATTTTTCCCCGAGAACCGGGTTTATCGCATCGACCACTACCTGGGCAAGGACACGGTACAGAACCTCATTGCCCTGCGCTTCGCCAACAGCCTGTTCGAAACCCAGTGGAACCAGAACCATATCTCCCACGTGGAAATCACCGTGGCCGAGAAGGTCGGCATCGAAGGCCGCTGGGGCTATTTCGATCAGGCGGGGCAACTGCGTGACATGATCCAGAACCACCTGCTGCAGTTGCTGTGCCTGATCGCCATGGACCCGCCCAGCGACCTGTCGGCCGACAGTATTCGCGACGAGAAGGTCAAGGTGCTCAAGGCCCTGGCGCCGTTCACCCCGGAGCGTCTGGCCACTCAGGTGGTGCGCGGTCAGTACACTGCCGGCTACAGCGAAGGCAAGCCGGTGCCGGGCTATCTGGAGGAAGACAACTCCAACACCGAAAGCGACACCGAGACCTTCGTTGCCCTGCGCGCCGATATCCGCAACTGGCGCTGGTCGGGGACGCCGTTTTACCTGCGCACCGGCAAGCGCATGCCGCAGAAGCTGTCGCAGATCGTGATCCATTTCAAGGAGCCGCCGCACTATATCTTTGCCCCGGAACAGCGCCTGCAGATCAGCAACCGGCTGATCATCCGCCTGCAGCCTGACGAGGGTATCTCGTTGCAGGTGATGACCAAGGATCAGGGCCTGGACAAGGGTATGCAGTTGCGCAGCGGCCCGCTGAATCTGAACTTCTCTGACACTTACCGCAGTGCCCGGGTGCCTGACGCCTATGAGCGGCTGTTGCTGGAAGTGATGCGCGGCAATCAGAACCTGTTTGTGCGCAAGGATGAAATCGAATACGCCTGGCAGTGGTGCGATCAACTGATCGCCGGCTGGAAAAAAGCCGGTGATGCGCCCAAGCCGTACGCCGCCGGGTCCTGGGGGCCGATGAGTTCCATCGCCCTGATCACACGTGACGGGAGAGCCTGGTATGGCGACATGTGATTTGCAATTGCCGGCGGGCCTGAAGGCCCATGACTTCGATAATGCGGCGCAACTGGCCGAGGCGCTGGCCAGCGATGTGGCAGGGCGCCTGCGCGCCGCCATTGCGCAGAACGGCAAGGCCACTCTGGTGGTGTCCGGTGGCCGCAGCCCGGTGGCTTTTTTCGAGCGTCTGGCGGCCGAGCCGCTGGACTGGTCGCAGGTGGTGGTCAGCCTGGCCGATGAGCGCTGGGTACCGGTGGAGCACCCGGACAGCAACGCGGCGCTGGTACGCCGTCATTTGCTGCAAGGCCCGGCCGCTGCGGCAAAGTTGCTTGGCCTGTATAGCCTGGCGCCGAGCCTGGAGGCCGCTGCCGAGCAGGCTGACCGGTTGCTGGCCGAGCTGCCGCCGATCGATGTGCTGGTGCTGGGGATGGGCGATGACGGGCATACCGCCTCGCTGTTCCCGTCCAGCCCGAACCTGCGCGAAGCCCTGAGCCTTGGTGGTGAGCGCCGCTGCCTGGCGATGCTGGCGCCCAGCGTGCCGCATCAGCGGCTGACCATGACCCGTGATTTGCTGGCCTCAGCCAGCGTGAAGATTCTGTCGATTGCAGGCCAGGCCAAGCTCGACACCCTGCGCACCGCTGTGCAAGGCGATGACGTGACGGCTTTGCCGATCCGCGCCTTTCTCAACCCGTCTCTTGAAATTTACTGGTGCCCCTAAGCCAAGGAAACATCGCCGTGACCCAAGACCAAAATAATCAGCCACTCAACAGCATGGCGAACAAGACAGCCCGGATCGATGAGCTCTGCGCCCGGGCCAAAATTCTTCCGGTGATCACCATCGCCCGCGAGCAGGACGTGTTGCCGCTGGCCGACGCGCTGGCTGCCGGTGGCCTGAGCGTGCTGGAAGTGACCCTGCGTTCGGCGTTCGGCCTGGATGCGATCCGCCTGTTGCGCGAGCAGCGCCCGGAGCTTTGCACCGGTGCCGGGACCATCCTCGACCGGCGTACCCTGGCTGACGCTGAAGCGGCGGGCGCGCAGTTCATCGTCACGCCGGGCAGCACCCATGAGCTGCTGCAGGCCTCGGCCGCAAGCGAAGTGCCGCTGTTGCCGGGCATCAGCAGCGCCTCCGACATCATGCTCGGCTACGCCCTGGGTTACCGGCGCTTCAAGCTGTTCCCGGCGGAGGTCAGCGGGGGAGTGGCGGCGCTCAAGGCGCTGGGCGGCCCCTTCAACGAAGCGCGGTTCTGCCCGACCGGCGGGGTCAATGCGCAGAACCTGAAAAACTACATCGCCCAGCCCAACGTCATGTGTGTCGGCGGTAGCTGGATGATCGACAACGCCTGGGTCAAGAACGGCGACTGGGGCCGTATTCAGGAAGCCACCGCTGAGGCCGTAGCGCTGTTCGGCTGAGCGGCAGCAGGCTGGCGGCAAACCAAAAATCCGGTGCCTGTGCACCGGATTTTTTCTGCGTGCTTTTCGTGCTCAGTTCCGGCCGGATTTGAAGCCCTGGCGGGGCCGGGTGCGCAGCGGGTCGAGCAACGCACCCAGGCCGTTGTGGTCAATCTCGTGCATCAATGCCAGCAGGGCGCCCAGTTCACCCTTGGGAAAGCCCTCGCGGGCGAACCAGTTCAGGTAATGGCCGGGCAGGTCAGCCAGCAAGCGGCCCTGGTATTTGCCAAAGGGCATTTCACGGGTGACCAGCAGTTTCAATGATTCGGGATTCATGGCTTATCGGTTCTGAAGAGGGGAAGGACCGGGGCTGACCTGAGTCAGCGCGTCACCCGGCGGCGATGACAGTCGTGTGGCTTGAGCAGCTTGCCCTGCACCGAACGCACCTGCAGGCTGAGTACGGGTTGCTCGTGCTCGTTGTCGAGCAACACCGAATGCGTCTCGCCAGGTTCGAACAAATGCTGCTCACCCCATTGGCGCAGGCACACCACAATCGCAAAAGTCGAGCGGCCCCGCTCGGTCAGCACGTACTCATGGTAGGCGCTGCCATCGGAGGCCGGGCAGATTTCGAAGATGCCCAGCTCCACCAGCACTTTCAAACGCGCGGCAAGAATATTCTTCGCCAGACCAAGACTCTTCTGAAAGTCGCCGAAACGCCGGATGTCGTCGAAGGCATCGCGAATGATCAGCAGCGTCCAGCGCTCGCCGATGGCTTCCAGTGTGCGTGCCACAGGACATTCGCTGCTTGCCAGGGCTATATGCCTAGCCATTGGATTACCTTTCAAAGGTTAAAAAACTGGTTGCAGATTAAAACCTGAATTGTTACAACTCAATCATCTGGTTTTAAATTGAAACTGCTTATTTTGTCAGGGATGACCCTATGAGTTGCAGCAGCCATTGCGAGCAAGCCACTGCACCGTCAGTCATAAACGAGCCATTGCAGCTCTCCCGTTCACCATATGCGCGAGAAGCCTCGGGGTTTAGCCCGAGGTCGAGAGCGCGGACGCCGCAGGCGTCCTGGTTGGGAGTCTGCTGTTCTTCGATGTATTGGCGCAGGATTTCAATCGGCGCACCGCCGCAGCTAGAGGCGAAGCAGGATGGCGACCAAAGGACACCCCTTCGCTTGAGCCAGGGGTGGAAATCCCCGAACTGCTTACGCAGCAGTCTGGATGATACCCTCTTGAGTGAAGCCACCCGATTCGACAACGCCACCCATAGCTTGAAAGACCAAACCATAATTCATGCCATGAACCACACCAGGACCCTCAAGCTCCGAATCAAAGACAAGCACGCGAAAACGCTGCTTGCGATGGCGCGCGAGGTCAATATGGTGTGGAACTACTGCAATGAAACGAGTCATCGCGCCATCCGGGAACGCCACCAGTGGCTCTCCGGTTTTGACCTGCAAAAGCTGACCAATGGATTAAGCAAATGCGACGGCGTGCAGATCGGCTCGCCCACCGTGCAGCAGGTTTGCGAGGACTACGCCAAGGCCCGCAAGCAGTTCAAGCGTTCCAGGCTCAATTGGCGGGTGTCCAGCAGTAGCAGCCCCAAATACAGCCTGGGCTGGATTCCGTTCAAGGCGCGAGCCTTGCAATACAAGGACGGCCAGATTCAGTTCGCCGGGTTCAGGTTTGGCCTGTGGGACAGCTATGGTTTAAGCCAGTACGTCCTACGGGCCGGAAGCTTCAGTGAAGATTCCAGGGGGCGCTGGTATCTCAATATCTGCGTGCAGGTTGAAAGCAAGCCGTGTATCGGCACTGCCGCAGTTGGCATCGACCTGGGCCTTAAAGCGGCAGCTACAACGTCTGAGGGCCAGGTGTTGGTCGGGCGCGAATATCGCACCCTGGAGCAGAAGCTGGGCATCGCTCAGCGTGCTGGCAAGAGGGCACGTGTTCGCGCCCTCCATGCCAGGATCAGGAACCGGCGCAAGGATGCGCAACACAAGTTCTCAACCGCCCTGGTTGAGCGCTGCGCCGCCATTTTCGTTGGCGATGTAGCCAGCGCCAAACTCGTAAAGACTCAAATGGCCAAATCCACGCTTGATGCAGGATGGGGCCAACTCAAGACAATGCTGGAGCAGAAATGCCAACGGGCAGGCGTTGTTTTTGAGGTTGTAGCCGAGCGCTATACCACCCAGACCTGCTCGTGCTGTGGAAGCATTTCCACCAGCAGTCCGAAAGGTAGAGCCGGTTTGCGAATAAGAGAATGGACTTGCGTGTGCTGCGGTACAGCCCACGACCGTGATGTAAACGCGGCCCGGAACATTCTCGCGGCGGGGCATCGCCGTCTAGCTGTAGGAATCCCCGCTCTCTAGGGCGGGGAGGATGTCAAACGCTTTCAATTGGCCGGTATCGTCATCGCGCTGGCTGGCTTGTCGAGCATCATCTTCATTGCCGATGGTTCGGTCAGCGTGACCGGGCTGGCACTGGTGCTGTTCGGTGCCTTGGCCTGGAGTGTGGCCAACATCATCATCAAGAAGGCCAAAACGACTCAAGTGTTTGCCTTTCTGGTCTGGTCCAGCGCCTTTGCGCCACTCCCGCTGTTGCTGCTCGACTACGGGGTCAATGGCACCCAGGGTTATGGCGTACTGGTCGCGCAAATGGATTGGCGTGCCGTGTCGTCGATCCTGTTTCAGGTGTACCCCAATACCTTGTTTGCCTACTGGGTCTGGAACTCGCTGCTCAGGCAATACCCGGTTTCGACGGTGGCGCCGCTGTCACTGCTGGTGCCGATCTTCGGCATGCTTGGTTCGGCACTGATCTTTAACGAGCGCCTTTCGGCAATCAAGGTGGTTGCCGTGCTGCTTATAGTCTGCGGTCTGGCTGTGGGCTTGTATGGCGAGCGGATCAGGCAGGCATTGAGCAAGCGCTTGACGCGCACGGCCTGATCACTGTTCGGCATGGCTGATAGCCAGACTTGCAGTCTGCATGCTGGCAAAAAGCAACTTCATGCAGAACGCAACGCATGGTTTTTCAGGTTTTTTGTTAAGTAGTTGAAATTAAACATAAAAATGGAATCGAAAAAGCTGGCACAGGCCATGCAACTCTCCAGGCAGCCACACCCAATTGGTATCAACTGCCTAGGAAGGATGAGTGAAATGACTGACATCAACAAAGAATCGATCAACCTGCTCAACGACCTGATCGAAACCAGCAAAGATGGCCAGAAGGGCTTTGAGACCAGCGCTGAAGACATCAAAAACCCTGCTATCAAGCAGTTCTTTCAGACCCGTGCCAGCGATTGCGCCAGCGCCGTAGCTGAATTGCAGGCCGAGGTTCGCGCCTTGGGCGGCGATCCGGAGACTTCTTCCAGCGTCGGCGGTACTTTGCACCGCGCCTGGGTAGATTTGAAGTCGCTGTTCACTAGTAATGACGATGAGGCCATTCTCAACGAAGTCGAGCGCGGTGAGGACGCTGCGCTCAAGGCTTACAAAGACGCTCGTCAGAAAGCTGTCGAAAAATCCCTGCCAGCTAACGTCACCGGCCTGATCGACCGTCAGTTGCAAGGTGCCCAGGCCAACCACGACAAGGTCAAGGAACTGCGCGATCAAGTCCGCGCTGCCAATCATTAACGGCACGTTTGACCGGCAAGGATGCCATCACGCCAACCGCCAGCGGCTAAACCGCCCTGGCGGTTGGCGTTTGTGCGTAATCAATAAATTCCACCCGGTTACGGCCGTGATGCTTGGCGTTGTACAGCGCCTTGTCAGCGCTGTCGATGAACGCGCTCAGGTCGTCATGCTTGCTGACGCTTGCCGTGGTCACACCAATACTCACGGTAATCGCCTGCTGATCATGCTCGACGGCAGGCAGGGTCATGATGGCCTGGCGAATGGTCTCGGCCATGGCCAACGCCCCTTGACGCTCGGTATTGGGCAGTATCAGCAGAAACTCTTCGCCACCATAACGCGCCGCAAAATCACCGGCGCGCCGTGCGTTGCCGGCGATGCACTGGGCGACCTGACGCAATGCCTTGTCGCCGCCCAGGTGCCCGTGGCGTTCATTGAAGCGGCGAAAGTGGTCTACATCGATCATCAGTAGCGACAGCGGATCACCGCAGCGCTGTGCGCGGCTCCACTCGCTGGCCAGGGTCAGGTCGAGCTGGCGACGGTTCGGCAGGCCGGTCAGGGCATCGGTGGCAGCCAGCCCGGCCAGTATGTTTTCCGCCCGCTGGCGGCGGCGCAGTTCGCGGCGCAGCAGGACGGTCAGCCACAGGATCCCCAGACACAGCACGCCGGTGGCGCTGCCGACCAGCAAGGCATTGCGCTGCCAGGCGGCATAGACGGCCGATTCCGGCTGGCTGATGACCACCACCAGTGGCAGGCCCCTGACCCTGGAAAAGGTATACAGGTGCCGATGCCGGTGCTCTACCGACATGCCCACGAAACTGCCTTCAGGCAGCTCAAGAATGTGCTGGTAATTGGCGTTGCCGGCCATCACCGTGCCGGTCAGGTCTTCATCGTCCTCGACCGGCTCACGGACCAGCAGTACACCTTGGGTATTCATCAGGCTCAGGCTGCTGTCCGGCCCCAGCGACTGGCTGCGGAACAACGGCTTGAAGTAGGCCAGGCGCATGGCCGCGGCGGCCACCCCGAGAAACTCACCGTTGGGCCCCGACAAGCGGCGACTGAAGCTGATGCACCAGTCCTTGAAGCCCCAGCTGGCCTTGAACGGCTGGCTGATGTACAGCCCGGTCAGGTTGCTGTCGCGGTGATGTTTAAAGAACGGGCGGTCGGCGAAGTTCTCCTCGCGCCTGGCGCCTGGCAACGAGTCGGCAAGTACATCGCCGTTCTGGTCGAGCAGTAACAGGTCACCTTTATAGGGCGCTGCTGCGGCACGATCAAACAGTACCTGATGGCGCAGGTCGTCGGGTAACTGGCGCAGGCGCTCATGCTGCCAGGCACTGATCATCCCGTTGATCGAGGCGTCGTAGAGTTCGGCGCTGCGCACCACATCGGCTTCGATCAGCCGTACGATATTGGACGCCGCCCGGGTGGCGCTGAGCAGCGCGTCGTTGCGCTCGCGCATCAGCAATGAGGCGACGATGCCCAGAATGGCAATCAATGACAGCAGGCTGCCACAGATCAACAGAAGCTCGGAGCGTATCCAGCCAGCAGGTACGTTCATTGCAGCCACTCGACTTAAGGGGCGGCGGCGATCCGTTCATGCCGCAGACTCTGGAACTGATTTTTTATCGGTATATCAGGTTTTCGGCAGGACGCCGCCGATCAATAGACCAATCACCCGCCGTTTTTCGCAAGTGCCGTTCAGCGGTTCGGCAGGCTGACACCGAAGGTGTTGATTCCGTCGCGGCTGGTCACGAACACCGTGCCGCCGTGCATCAGTGCGATGGCCTTGACGATGGCCAGGCCCAGACCGTGGTTGGCGCCGCTGTTACTGCGTGAGGCATCGACCCGATAGAAGCGCTCGAACAGCATCGGCAGATGCTCGTCGGCAATCGCCGGCCCCGGATTGCTGACACCGATGTGAACCTGTTGCTCAAGCCGCTCGATAGCGACGCGGATAGTCTGCCCGGCGCTGGTGTGCTGTACGGCGTTATGCAGCAGGTTGATCAGTGCGCGGCGCAACTGGGCCTTCTCGATCGGGACGCTGGCATCGCCGTGCACCTGGACCGCAACCTGCGCGTCCTCAAGGATGAAGTCCAGATACTCCAGGGTTGTCGCCACTTCCTCGGCCAGCGACACGCGGGTCAGTTCACTGGCCTTGCCGCCCTGGTCAGCGCTGGCCAGAAACAGCATGTCATTGATGATCGAGCGCAGCCGTTCCAGCTCTTCGAGGTTCGATTGCAGGACCTCGAAGTAATGCTCGGCCGAGCGGCCACGGGTCAGTGCCACCTGGGTCTGGCCGATCAGGTTGGTCAGTGGCGAGCGCAGTTCGTGGGCCACATCGGCGTTGAACGACTCCAGCCGTGAGTAAGCCTGTTCGACCCGACCCAGCGTCGCGTTGAAGGCGTTGACGAACTGCTCCAGTTCCGGCGGCAGTGGTGACAGTTGCAGGCGTGCCGACAGGTGCGGTGGCGACAGCTTGTGGGCTTCCAGCGACAGGCTGGTCAGCGGCCGCAGGCCGACACGCGCGACCCAGTAGCCCAGTAACGAGGCGAGCAGAATGCCGATCACCGCCAGGCTGACCAGCGCGACCACCAAGGAGTGCTGGGTCTGCCAGAAGGTCTGGGTGTCGATGGCGGTGAGAAAGCGCAGGGCCGGGCGCTGGTCTTTGGCGGGAAACTCGCTGACCAGCACCTTGTACGGGAAACGCTGGCCGGGCAGCAGTAAATCACGCATGCCCAGCGGCCCGCGAGCGAAGCGGCGGATGTGCGGGTCGGGGTTGCCATACTCGTAGTCTGGATGATCGCTGACCACCCAGAAGCGGATACGCTTATCCTCCTCGCTGAGCAGGTTGAGCTTGTTGCCGAGCTTGCTCCAGTGCTGCAAGTCGCCGAAGCGATTGACTGTCGATTCAAGCACGCTATAGCGTGCGTCGACTTCTGCCTCGGGCAGCAGGTCCAGGTGCTTGTCGACCTGCAGGTACAGCGCCCAGCCGATCAGGGTGAAGACACCGAAGGCCACCAGCGCGAACAGGCTGCCCAGGCGCAGGGCAATGGAGTCAGCCCGCACGGCGATCTTCCAGCACATAGCCCATGCCACGGATGGTGTGCAGCAGTTTATGTTCATGGGGGCCGTCGAGCTTGGCCCGCAGACGCTTGATGGCCACCTCGACGACATTGGTGTCGCTGTCGAAGTTGATGTCCCAGACCTGCTCGGCGATGGAGGTCTTGGACAGGATCTCGCCGTGGCGGCGCGCCAGCACGCTGAGCAGGGCAAACTCTTTGGCGGTCAATTCCAGACGCACGCCGGCACGGCTGGCCTTGCGGCTGAGCAGATCGATGCGCAGGTCATCAATGCTGATCTGCACCGGCTCCTGGGTGCTGCTGCGACGGGTCAGGGCTTGCAGGCGGGCGACCAGTTCAAGGAACGAAAACGGCTTGCCCAGATAGTCATCGGCGCCTTCGCGCAGGCCCCGAATCCGGTCGTCGACCTGCTCGCGGGCGGTGAGCATGATCACCGGGGTCTGTTTACGCGCACGCAAGGCGCGCAGCACACCGAAGCCATCCAGGCCCGGCAGCATGACGTCGAGGATGATCACCGCGTAGTCGTGCTCCAGACCCAGGTGCAGACCCTCGATGCCATCGGCGGCCAGATCCACGCTATAGCCCTGTTCGCTCAGGCCGCGATGCAGGTAGTCAGCGGTTTTCTGTTCGTCTTCGATAATCAGCACGCGCATGCGCAACCTCTCAGGTGTGAAGCGCCTGGCCAGTGGCCGGGGCGTTCTGGCGGCGGTGGAACACGCGTTCGAGTTGCAGGTAGATCACCGGGGTGGTGAACAGGGTCAGCACCTGGCTGAGCAGCAGTCCACCGACCACCGCGATCCCCAGCGGCTGGCGCAACTCGGCACCGGCGCCAAACCCGAACATCAGCGGCAGGGCACCGAACAAGGCGGCCAGGGTGGTCATCATGATCGGCCGAAAGCGCGTCAGGCAGGCGGTGTAAATCGCATCGTGGGGCGAAAGGCCCTGATTGCGCTGCGCTTCCAGGGCAAAGTCGACCAGCAGGATGCCGTTCTTCTTGACGATACCAATCAGCAGCACCACGCCAATCAACGCCATGATCGAGAAGTCATGGCCCATCATCCACAACAGCAGCAGTGCGCCAATCCCCGCCGAGGGTAGCGTGGAGATGATCGTCAGCGGGTGGACGAAGCTCTCGTAAAGCACCCCGAGGATGATGTACACCGCCACCAGCGCGGCGAGGATCAGCCACGGCTGGTTGGCCAGCGAACTCTGGAACGCCTGCGCGGCGCCCTGGAAGGTGCCGATGATCGAGGTCGGCATGTCGATTTCGGCCTTGGCCTGCTCAACCATGCGCACCGCATCGCCCAACGCGATGCCGGAAGCCAGGTTGAATGACAGGTTGGCGGCCGGGAACATGCCGTCATGGCTGATCGACAACGGCCCCATCACCGGTGCACCGACACTGGCCACGGCAGACAGCGGCACCATCTCGTCGGTCAGCGGTGAGCGCAGGTAGAAGTAGCTCAGGCTTTCAGCGCGGCCACGTTGCCGGGCATCGAGCTCAAGAATCACCTTGTACTGGTTGGTGTCGGTCTGGAACTCACTGATCTGGCGCTGACCGAAGGCGTCATAAAGGGCTTGGTCGACGTCGGCAGTGGTCAGCCCGAAGCGCGCCGCTGCACGCCGGTCGATGTCGATGTGAGTGATGCTGCCGCCCAGTTGCAAGTCGTTGGACAGGTCGCGCAATGCCGGGTTTTCCCGCAGTTTTTCGGTCAGGCGCTGGGTCCACAGGTTGAGCTGCTCGCCATCGTTGCTCTTGAGCACGTATTGATACTGGCTGCGGCTGGGGCCAGGGCTGAGGTTGATGTCCTGGCCGGCGCGCAGGTACATGACGATGCCGGGCACCCTGGTCAGTTGCGGACGAATCCGATCAATGAACTGACTGGCCGATACATCGCGGTCGCCGCGCGGCTTGAGGGAAATCCAGAAGCGCCCGCTGGCCAGGGTCTGGTTGCTGCCCGAGGCACCCACCGAATGCGAGAACGCCTGGACCGCCGGGTCGGCGCTGACGATTCTGGCCAGTTCTTTGTGCTTGGCGACCATGTCGGGATAGGAGATATCACCGGCCGCATCGGTGGTGCCCAACACCATGCCGGTGTCCTGCACCGGAAAGAAACCCTTGGGAATCAGCACGTAGCCGACCACCGCCAGGGCCACGGTCAGGCCGAATACCCCAAGGGTGATGCGCTGATGAGCCAGCGCCTTGCGCAGGCCGCGTTCGTAGAGGCTCAGCAGGCGCTCACCAAACCCCGGCTTGCTGTGTTGATCGTGGCTGGGCGCGCGCATGAACAATGCTGCCAGGGTCGGTGCCAGCGTCAGCGACACCACCACGGAAATCAGGATGGTCGCGGTGGCGGTCAGGGCAAACTCCTTGAACAACCGGCCCACCACACCGCCCATGAACAGCAGCGGAATGAACGCGGCAACCAGCGAGAAGCTGATCGACACCACAGTGAAGCCGATTTCCCCCGAGCCCTTGATGGCCGCTTCGCGCATGCCTTCGCCGGCTTCCAGATGGCGGTGGATGTTCTCCACCACCACAATGGCATCGTCGACCACGAAGCCCACCGCAATCACGATCGCCACCAGGGTCAGGTTATTGAGGCTGAAGCCGAACAGGTACATCAGTGCGCAACTGGCGATCAGCGATACGGCCAGGACGCTGGTGACGATCAGGGTCGCTGACCACTGGCGCAGAAACAGCGCCATCACCGCGACCACCAGCAGCACTGCAATGCCCAGGGTCAGTTCCACTTCATGCAGCGAGGCGCGGATGGTGCGGGTGCGGTCATTGAGCACCGACACCTCCACCGAAGCCGGCAGCATCGCGGTCAGGCGCGGCAACTGGCCCAGCACCCGGTCGACAGTCTCGACGATATTGGCGCCCGGCTGGCGGAACACCACCAGGCTCAGGCCGGGCTGCTGACCGGACCAGGCCTGGACATAGGCGTTCTCGGCACCATGCACCACCTTCGCCACGTCTTTGAGGTAAACCGGCGCACCGTTGCGGTAGGCGACGATCAGTTGCGCGTAATCTTCAGGGTCGAACAGCTGGTCGTTGGCCGACAGGGTCGAAACGCTGTCTTTGCCATACAGCGCGCCCTTGGCCAGGTTAAGGCTGGTCTGCTGAACCGCCTGACGAATGTCGGCCAGGGTCAGGCCGAGGGCGGCGAGCTTTTCCGGCGCGGCCTGGACGCGAATGGCCGGGCGCTGCTGGCCGGACACCGACACCTGGCCGACGCCTTCAATCTGGCTGAGCTGGCGGGCCAGCAGCGTCTCGGTCAGGTCGCTCAGCTCGGTGCCGGACATCAGCCCGGAGCTGACACTGAGGATCAGTACCGGGCTGTCGGCCGGGTTGACCTTGCGCCAGGTCGGCAGGTTGGGCATGTCGGCCGGCAGGCGTCCGGCTGCGGTGTTGATCGCCGCCTGAACTTCCTGGGCTGCGGTGTCGATGCTCTTGGTCAGGGCGAACTGCAAGGTCAGGCTGGTCGAGCCCAGCGCACTGCTGGAGGTCATCTGGGTCATGCCGGGGATCGCGCTGAACTGCACTTCCAGCGGGGTGGCCACCGAGGAGGCCATGGTCTGCGGGCTGGCGCCCGGCAATTGGGCGCTGACCTGAATGGTCGGGAATTCGGCTTCCGGCAGCGGCGCGACCGGCAGCCGGGTGAAGGCGATCAGGCCCAGCAATACCAGAGCGAAGGTCAGCAGCAAGGTGGCGACCGGGTGATCGATGCACCAGGCCGAGAGTGAACGCTGATGGCGGGTTGGGCTGTCGCTCATGGCTGCACCGCCGCCTGCACGGTATTCAGCGACTGCGGCTGGGCGGCGCTGGCGTCGACCCGGGTGCCGGCCTTGAGCCGTGACTGGCCGTCCTGGACCAGCACGTCACCGGGGCTGGCGCCGCTGATCAGGGTCATGTCGCTGCTCTGGAACAGAACCTTGACCGGAACCACTTCAGCCTTGTTGTCGCGGATGCGGAACACATAATGCTGCTCCAGGCCGCGCTGCACCACTTGCGGCGGCACCTTGAGCGCATCGCGGGCCACATCGGTCTGGATTTTCACCGTGACCAGCTGGCCCGGCCATAGCGATTGATGAGGGTTGTCGAAGCGTGCCTTGGCCCGAATGGTCCCGGTGCTGGGCGAGACCTGGTTATCGATCAGGCTCAGCTTGCCCTGGCCCAGCAGGGTGCCGTTCTGATCGTCGCCCAGCCAGGCCTGCACCGGGGCGCGCGAATCACTGGCAATCAGCCCTTGCAGGGTCGGTAGCATTTGTTGCGGCAGGGCGAACTCCACCGCGACCGGGTCGATCTGGGTCACGGAAAACAGCCCGTTGGCGTCGCTGACCCGCAGGAAGTTGCCTTCATCGACGTTGCGAATCCCGACCCGGCCAGTGACCGGTGACTGGATGCGGGTATAGGACAACTGCACCTGGGCCGCTTCAAGTGTGGCCTTGTTGGCCTGCACCGTGGCTTCGAGCTGGAAGACCTGCGCCTGCTGCTGGTCGAGGGTCTGCCGCGAGATGCCGTTGTCCTGGCTCAGGTCGCGGTAACGCTTGAGGTCCAGGCGGGCGACATCCAGCTGCGCCTGACTCTGTGCCAGTTGCGCCCTGGCCTGTTCTTGCGCGGCGCGAATCGCCCGGTCGTCGAGGGTCGCCAGCAGGTCACCGGCCTTGACCTGTTGGCCTTCCTTGACCAGCACACGGGTAAGGATGCCATCGACCTGTGGCCGGATCACCACGCTTTGCAGCGACTGCACGGTGCCGATGCCGGTCACGAACAGCGGTACGTCTTCGGCCTTGAGGTCGATGACTTTGACCGGTACGGCGGCCAGCGGCGGTTTGCTTACAGTACCAGGACGGGTCAGCAGCCAGGCGCTGCTGCCCAGCGCAGCCAGGACGGCAACAGCCAGTACGGTTCGGGTCGATTTACGCATGTCGGGGAGGACGCCAGGAAAGTCAGTGGTCGGACGGCATGATCAGGGGTTTCTTATAACCTGCCAACCCGGTCAGCAGAATGACGGCTACCTGTCAGAAATGTCAGCAAAGCCGTTTGCTGTGAAGCAGTGCCGGTTTTTTCCGTTCAGAAGCTTTAAGTTCATGGCGATACAGGCTTTAACGGCACGAATGAAACTGCATGCTTAAAGCAATAAAACTGTAAGTGATCGTGCATTAGTTGCTGCGGAAAAGTCCTACAGAATTTTCTTTATTTATGTGGCGGGTGGGGGCTTGTTCAACTTAACTTCATGGGGTTAACCCGATAAGACGGAGCAGGATCATGCAACCCGATACGACAGTTTCAGGTAACTTGAAAAGACAGTTGGCGCGATCAGTCATGATGGTTTTACTGTCGCTGGGGGCGGTTAACGTTTATGCACAACAGGGTGTTCTGGGCTTTCGTGGTCAAGTGGTTAACCCTACGTGTGAAGTCGACGCCGCACTCGCGGCTCATCTGGTTGAGCATACCCGGCGTGTACCGGTGCGTCCGGGGCCGAATGTCGAGGCGGGCGCTGTCGCCAATGCCTGTATGGCTCAGGCAGTGCCTGTGAGTACCCACTTTCAGCCCCTTGCTGAGCCGGACTCACAGCGGGTTTCCGAGTCTCGGGGGGTGTTGACCGTTACCTATCAATAGCCTGCGGGTCACTTTTAAAAAACAGCAGGCTGCACAGGTTAGTGCAAGGTTTATCACCGCTTGTTTGTCGAGCGCCTTGCTATTGGCGGCCTGCAGAGATAACTGGAATTGTCCTACGGAAATGGAGTTCAAGCTCAAGAGAATGTTCTTCCCAACCAAAGGAACGCAACTGACAGCTAATAAGGTTGTGAAACCTTATAGTGAGCGCCGTCCACTAGCGGGCGAACACGAATAAGGGGTGTCGCTGAGCATACTCGGTATGTTCAGTGGCACCCATAACACAAGGAATGTTGTTAGCATGAAAAAACTGTCTTTGACTCTGGCTGTATGGGGTGCTTTGGGTCTGGGTCTTACAGGCACAGCCAATGCTGCCAATAACGGCAAGCTGGTGTTCAACGGTACCCTGACCAATATGACTTGCGATGTGGGGCCAGGTACGGGCGTCAGCCCGGGCACCGCGCCGGGTGAAATCAATGTTGATCTGGGCAATGTGTCGTTTGCCGATATCGGTCTGTCAGGTGAAAGCAAGCTACAGACGGCAACGCCGATCCAGCTGCTGATCAACTGCAGTGCCGGTGCTGACCAGTACAACACCGTCAAAATGCGCTTTGCCGCGCGCAACGGCAGCGGCCTGGACAACAACGACCAGACCCTGCTGCGTACCACCGGCGCGGCCGATGGGGTGGGCATTGGTCTGATCAACGGCTCCAGTGTGCTGATGGACCTCTCCGGCACCGAGACCATCGACAAGCCGCTGGTCAAGGATGGCGCCGGTGGCGCCACGGCGCAGCTCGACTTCGGTGCGGTGTACGTGCTCAACGGCACGGCGACCAATCCGGGTAACGCAGATGGCTTCATGCCTTTCGTGCTGGACTACGAGTGATGTCACTGGCAGGGCGATGCAGGTCGCCCTGCCGTTTCCTGACCGAGGCAACCGTCAGCATGTTCTTCTCTTTTTCGCGCGGCGCGCTGCTGCTCGCCGGCCTGCTGTGTCTGGGCAGTGCCCAGGCGGGCATCGTGCTCAATACCACGCGGGTCATCTATCAGGGCCAGGACAAGGAGGTCAGTTTCGGTGTGCACAACAGTGGCGCCGGCGAGATTCTCGTGCAGTCCTGGCTGGAGCCTTATGACCCTGCGGTGAATACTCCGCAGACCGGCCTCAGTGATCTGCCGTTTATCGTCACCCCGGCGCTGGCGCCGTTGCCCGGTGATGGCAAGCAACTGCTGCGGGTGATCTATTCCGGCAGCGGGCTGCCCACCGAGCGCGAATCAGTGCTGTGGCTCAATGTTCAGGAGATTCCCCGTAGCGCCGCTGAAAATACCCTGCAAATTGCCATCCGCCAGCGCATCAAGCTGTTCTTCCGCCCGGCCGGCCTGCGCGGCGATCCGCTGTTGGCCGCGCAGAGTCTGCAATGGCAACTGATCGGGCAGGATGCGCTGGAGGTGTTCAACCCCGGCCCTTTTCACGTTTCGATGTTGAACATCGGCGTACGCCAGGGCAGCAAGGCGCTGCTCAGCCAGGACAGCCGGATGCTCGCGCCGCAGCAACGCTGGCGTTTGCCGCTCAAACCGCGTTCCGGCAGCCAGCCGCTGGAGTTGAGCTTTATCAGCATCAATGATTTCGGCGGGCAGGAGACTTACCACGCCAGCTTGCAGGGTGGGGAGGGCGTCCAGGCCAGCAAATTCGAATCTCGTTAGCGGCGGCCATGGGGCTGCCTATTCGCTGAGCCTCGATGTCTGCGAGTGCTCGGTTGTCATGTGTTCGTTGCCGAACAGGGAAGTGCGACGCACCGGTTATCTTGAAGCAGAGTGAACAACAGCTAATGGAATGGCTCACACAGAATAACAAGGGATTCAGAACCCGGGCGCTGCGCGGCCCGGTCAAACGCCTGGCCAGGTCTGTCGCCGGGCTGTCTTTGTCACACCATCCGTTGCCGATCGGCTTCGGGCTGGGCCTGAGCCTGTCGTTCAGTGCCTGGGCCGCGCAACCCCAAGGGGACACCAAAGCGGGGCGTTTCAACACCGCGTTCATCCAGGGCAGTGACCAGCCGCCGGACCTCGAAGAATTTTTGCGCTCCAGCACCGTGCTGCCCGGTACTTATCGGGTCGATATTCACGTCAATCGTGCCCTGAGCGGGCGGCGCGACATTCAGTTCGTGCGCAGCCCGCGCAGCGGTCGCGTCGAACCCTGCCTGACCCTGCAGATGCTCAGTGACTTCGGCCTGGACCTGCAGAAGTTGCCTGCTGTACCGGAGCCGCAGCCGACGTGTTATGACCTCAGTGGCCAGGTCGAGTTTGCCCGTATCGACTACCAGCCGGGTGCGCTGCGCCTGAACATCAGCGTGCCCCAGGCATTGATGGCGCGCAGCAGTCGCGGTTATGTATCGCCACAGCTATGGGATCAGGGCGAAACCGTCGGGTTCGTCAATTACACCTTCAATGCCGCCGCGCGCAGCCAGCGTGGTCAGCGCAGCGAACAGCAGTATCTGGGCTTGCGCAACGGTCTGAACCTGGGGGCCTGGCGGCTGCGTAATGAGTCATCACTGGTGCATGGCAGCGACCAGCCTTACCGGTTTCGTAGCAACCGGACCTTTGCCCAGCGCGATATCACCTCGCTCAAGAGCCAGTTGAGCCTGGGTGAGACCTTCAGTGAAGGACAGGTTTTCGACAGCGTGCGTTTCAAGGGCGCAGCGCTGGTGTCCGATGACGGCATGCTGCCTGATAGCGAGCGCGTCTATGCGCCGGTCATTCGCGGTACCGCAGAGAGCAATGCCACAGTCGAAGTGCGCCAGAGCGGCTTTTTGCTGTACAGCGGCAACGTCTCGCCAGGGCCTTTCGAGATCAGCGATATCTACCCCAGCGGCTCCAACGGTGACTTGCAGGTGACCATCATCGAGGCTGACGGGCGCCGCCGCAGCTTCACTCAAGCCTATGCCTCGCTGCCGATCATGCTGCCCAGCGGAGCGTTTCGCTACAGCTTGAGTGGCGGGCAAGTGGATAACTACGACGGCGCAGAGCAGGCGCCGAATTTTCTCGGCGCGGCGTGGATCTACGGCGTGAATGACGCGATCACCGGTTTTGGCGGTGTGCAGTGGGCCGAAGATTACCGTGCCGTCAATCTTGGCGCGGGTGTCAATACGCCAGTGGGCGCGGTGTCGGCTGACCTGACTCATTCGGCCAGTCAGGTGCACGACCAACAGCGTCAGGGCCACAGCCTGCGGGTGCGTTATGCCAATACCCTGGAAGCCACCGCGACGACCCTGGCGGTGGCCGGTTATCGCTATAGCACCGAGCATTACCGCAGCCTCGGGCAGCACGTTGAGGAACTGGACGAGCGCACCGGCATTGCGCTGGTGGGCCGGGCCAGAGACCGGCTGGAGGTCAACCTGACCCAGACCCTGCCTGAGTTTACCGCCAGCCTGAGCCTGACGGCTTCGGAGCAGCGTTACTGGAACCTGCCGGGCAAGACTCGCCAGGCTTATCTGGCGTGGAACTCGGTGTGGCGCAACCTCAGTTACAGCCTGTCGCTGGAACGGACCCAGGCATGGAGCCGCTTTGGCGAGGGGCGTGACGACAATCGGCTTTCGCTCAGTGTGACGCTGCCGCTGGGCGATAGCGCCCGCGCATCGCGCTTGTCGTTCAATGCGTTGCGCGACAGCCAGGGCGAGTACAACACCCAGGCCGGGGTTTATGGTCAAGTGCTGGAGGAACGCGACACGTTCTACTCGGTGCAGGCCGGGCATGACAGTCGTTCCGGCAGCTTTGGGTCCGCCAAGGTCAACACCCTCAAACCCTATGGCCGCTTTGAGGCCGGCTACAGTCAGGGCCGCGATTACCGCAGCCTGCTGCTGGGGGCCAGCGGCTCGCTGGTGGCGCATGCCGGTGGGCTCAACCTTGGACAGGCGCTGGGCGAAACCTTTGCGCTGATCGAAGTCCCGCAGGTCAGCGGCGCCAGCCTGGCGTCCTGGCGTCAGGTCGAAACCTCGGGCAACGGTTATGCGGTTCTGCCCTATGCCCAGCCGTACCGCACCAACTGGGTCAATCTGGACACCCGCCAATTGGGTGCCGATGTCGACCTGGACAATGCCATCGGACAACTGGTGCCGACTCGCGGTGCGGTGCCGGTGCTGCGTTTCAAGGCCGCACTCGGGCGCCGTGTGCAGTTCGAACTGCTGCGCGCCGATGGCAGTCGCCTGCCGCTGGGCGCCACGGTCGAGGACGGGCAGGGCAGGACGCTGGCGACTGTCGACCCGACCAGCCAGGCGTTGGTGCTCAGCGAACAGGACAGCGGCACCTTGTATGTGCGCTGGTCGACCCAGCGTTGCGCGGCGCCGTTCAGCTTGCCGGCCCGCGATGCTCGGCGCGCTTATGAGCGACTCAAGGTGGTCTGCCAATGAACCTCAAACGCTGGCTGGCGCTGTGGGGCCTGTGCGCGATGGTGCCTGCCCAGGCCACGGTTTCGTTGCTCGGCACACGGTTGATCCTCGGTGCAGGTAACGAGGTGAGTATCGAGGCACACAACCGCAGCGACCAGGAGGTGCTGCTGCAAGCCTGGCTGGCGCTGCCGGGTAGCAGCGATGAAACCGCTGTCGCCTCCGACCGCCCGTTACCTTTCGTCGTGACCCCGGCGCTGCTGCGCCTGCCTGGCCTGGGGCGGCACCCATTACGGGTGTTGTACCAGGGCCAGGGCATGCCGACTGACCGTGAGTCATTGGTCCACCTCTATGTTCTGGAGATACCGCGACGTTCCGAGGCCGGGCAGCAATTGAGTATCGCGGTGCGCCAGCGGATCAACGTGTTCCACCGTCCGCCCGGTTTACCCGGCGACCCGGCGCTGGCGCCCGCCGCATTGCGCTGGTCACTCAGCCATGAGCAGGCGGGCAGAGCGCGTCTGCAGGTCAGCAACCCCACGGCTTTTCACGTGGCGCTGCTGGATCTGCAACTCGATGGCCGCGGGTTGCGCGACTACCTGCTGCTCGCACCGGGGCAACGCTTCGACTGGCCGCCGCCGCCGCACGCACCTCGCCAATTGACCTTCAAGGCGCTGACCGACTACGGCGGTCGGCGCGGCTACTGCGCACAACCGACCGGCCAGGCCGCCTTCAGTGCGCGGCTGCTGGATACTCCATTGATGGCAGGAGACTGCTGATGTCCGATTATCTCTTTGCTGCACGGCGCTTGCGTGCCGTTGTACTGCTGGCGTTGCTCAGCCCGGCGTCCTGTTTTGCTCTGGTGTGCAGCGTGCAGGGCTCCGGCGCGCCGGTCCTGCGCGGCGATCTGGGCAGTACCGTGGCGATTCCCGAGTCCTTGCCGCATGGCGAGGTGGTCTGGCGTTCCGAACGCCAAAACGTCCTGATCGAATGTGCCCGCGAAGACCAGCAGGCGGTGGCTCAGGAAGTGTTCGTGCATTTGAACCCCGATAACCTGAACGTCGGTCAAGGGATTCGCGTGGGGTTGAGCGTGGGCGGTGCCGATCACTTTTCCGGGCGAATCGCCACCGGTCAGGTTTTACCGGTCTGCCATGAGGGCGACTCCAACATAGAGGCCTGCCCCAGGGTCCGTTTCAACCTGGCTTTCTCGGTATTTGTGCAGAAGTTCGGTGCGACGCCGGTCTCTGGCGTGCCGGCGGACATTCCGGACTACCGGGTGTTTCAGCTCGGCGCGCAGAGTGGTCCGCAGAGCGGGGCGGGCAATAGCCTCAGTTATGTGCTGAACAATCTGACCGGGCTGCGCTTCATTGCCTGCGATGCGCAATTGCAGGTTTACCCGGCCAGCCTGGAGTTCGGCGAGCTGCCGATCAAGCAAGTGGTGGTCGGCAAGGTCTTTGAACAGCGGTCGTTTTCCCTGTCGACCAATCGCAGCTGTGATTCGCCGTTCAGCCTCGATGCGCGGTTTCGCCCGGTCACCGGCAGCCTGGTGCAGGATCTGCTGGTGCCGGGCAACAATGCCTCACTGGGGATTCGCATCGTGCGGGCCGCCGACGGTCAGCCGTTACGCTACAACGAGTCGTTTCACCTGACCGACCTGTTGCAGGGAACCCCCTCCAGCCAGGTCGATTTCGATGCACAGCTTATCTGGCAGACACCGCGGCCGGTGCCGGGACCGTTTGCCGCTGAGGTGATGATCGATTTGTATTACAAATGACCGCGGCGGACAACGCACTCAGGTTGCCAGAGGTATGAACAGGTAAGGCGGCGTTTCGGGCGCGGCCAGCCGGGCGCCGGCCTGTTGCAAGGTGTCGCTGACCTGTTGGCCGGCGACATGAAAGCGCCACTCGGCCGCTGTCTGCTCGACTGCATCGGCGCTGTGAACCGCTTCGAGGGCTGCGCTAAAAGCGGACATCTCCGGTAGATAAGCGACGAACCCGTTGCCCTTGAGCGCCGTGGTATCGATCCCCAACTGCTGACACACGGCCCGCTTGGCTGCAATGTCATCGCGGTCGGCCTGGCGGGATTGTTCGATCAGGGCAAGCAACTGCGGGTCGGCCAGGGTATTGCCGACAATCAGCTCCGGGCCCTGTTCCCAGGCGTGCGGCGGACAATCCTTGGTGTGTGGACGCAACGGAATATGCGGGTTGATCTCCATTGGGTAGATACGGCACACCAGTGGCCGGCGCTCATAGATACGGCACAGCTGCTGCGCGTCAAGATTCCGGCAAGGTCCGACGTTATAGGCCGCGAAGGTGATGGCTATATACGCTCGGGCAGCGCCGCTGTTGACCAGAATCGAGCGGCGCGTGGCGTGCTGCCACTGCGCTTGCTCAACCCCATAGCCGTTGTCGAGAAAACCTTCGGTCAGGACGATCAGGGCACCGCCGTCAGCGGCCCACTGCCGGGCTTCGTTGAGGGTCAAAGGGACATGGTGGTCAGTGCAGCACTTGCCGCAGCCGACGCAGGAAAATCGGGTATTCATCGCGCCAGGAGTCGTCCATACCAGCGTTTGGGCTGAGCGTGCAGGCATGTACGCTCAACCTTTGGTTGGCAATGAATGAGGCAAGTTATATGCCAGCGCCTGTCAGCGCTTCTCGACGCTATCCCACTCAGTGACTGTGGCCTCGCCGGACTGGCGGTGATACAGGCACAGCTCCAGGCCTTTGCGATTGTTCATGTGCTTCTGTGGATAGCGACCTTGCAGCAGCAGGGCGTCATAACCAACCTGATCGTCGAAACGGGCCTGTTTGCCCAGCACTTTGACGTCTTGCAACTGGCTTGTCTTCAGGCAGGCGGCTCGTTCGGTCTTGTCCAGCTGTTGCCAGGCATCAGGACTTGAGGCCTGGACCTGGCTCACCCCACAGGTCAGGGTCGCAAGTAACAACACAACGGTTCTCATGGCATCCATCCAGGCTCATTGGCAATGGGCGTTAGACTGGATTGCCCGAGCAAGGTTTCGTCGGCTGGCCGGGCGCAGTGCTCAGCGGGCATTCACGGTGCGGGCCGCTTCCAGTACGCAGCGGGTCAGTTCGGGCGAAGAGAACTTGGTCAACACCGCATCGGCCCCGGCAATCCTGGCTTTCTCGCTGTTCATCGCGCTGTCCAGCGAGGTGTGCAGCAGGATGTACAGGTCAGAGAAGTCTGGCGTTTCACGCAGGGTACGGGTCAGTGCATAACCGTCCATCTCTGACATCTCGATGTCGGAGATCAGCACGTTGATTTCGCCAGAGGTGCCTTTGAGTTCCAGCAGCACATCCATGGCCTCTCTGGCACTGCGCGCGGTGCGGCATTCGATACCGATATTGCGCAGGGTGATGATCGACTGCTGCAAGGCGACCTGGCTGTCGTCGACCACCAGAATTTGTACCGTGCCGAGCAGTTCGACTTCATGAGTGGTCAGTTGATCGGGCTCGACGACGATCTGCGCCGGTGCGATGCCATGGATGACCTTCTCGATATCGAGCACCTGAACCAGTACGCCATCGACCTGGGTGACGCCGGTGATGAACGAGTGGCGGCTGGAGCCGTAGGGTGGCGGGCGGATGTCGGTGGTCAGGCAGTGGACGATCTTGCTCACCGCCTGAACGTGCAGGCCCTGTTTGCTGCGGCTCACATCGGTGACGATCAGGCAGCCGGCATCCGGATCGGCCAAGGGCCGCTCGCCAATGGCCCGGCTCAGGTCGATGACCGACAGCGAGGCTCCGCGCAACGTGGCTACGCCTTTTACGTGCGGGTGGGATTCGGGCAGATGGGTCAGGGCCGGGCAGGGAATGATCTCGCTGACCTTCAACAGGTTGATTGCCATCAGCTTGCCGCTGCGCAAGGTGAACAACAGCAGCGAGAGAGAATCTGCACGGGCGTGCTTGGTGGACATAGGAACCTTATGGCAAATGGATATCGTCGAACGATGCGGGTCTTGACGTTATGATCCAGCGACCCTCTTGAGCTCTGTTAGAGAATAGTCGCCCGCAGCGATCTGGCCTGAGAGGCGTTTCACGGTTTGGCATTTTGCCGTAGAAGCGCAGGCGCATGGAACCTATAGTGGCAGTTGGACTTTATTGACGTCAAATATCGGACCGGTGCCGTGTGGCAAATGGTCGCATCCTTCTATATATAGAAGCGCGTGCGACAATAGGGCGCATGGTTATCCAGCCAGGTTTGGCTGCGGCAAATGCGCACAGTTTTTCGAGCTTGCCGTGGGGTGTGACAATTCACCGCAATGGCTTACCAGGCAAATGCTCGTGCGACAAAAGGACGCAGCCTTTTATATATAAGGAAGGAATTCGTTATCGGCCGGCTGGTCTGCCACACGGGTGCCTTAGGCGCAGGGCGGCGACCATCCGGACGGCAAATCTTCCCGTATGGCGGCCCGGGCCTTGAGTCTCGGGCGCCTGCCCCCGATCATCGGCTGTTCCAGGGCGCCCCAGAGCGCTTGGCAGCCGTGGCCTAACAACTGAAAAGGTATGTGAATGAGCGACAACATGTTGTACCTGAAGCGCGAAAAGCGCTTTCTGGTCTTGCTGGGAATCATCTGCCTGTCGCTGATCGGCGGTGCGCTGTACATGCAGATCGTATTGGGCGAGGCGCCTTGCCCGCTGTGCATCCTGCAGCGCTACGCGCTGCTGCTGATCGCGCTGTTCGCCTTCATCGGCGCGGCCATGCCCGGCCGGCGCAGCACGACCCTGTTCGAAGCGCTGGTGGTGCTCAGCGCAATAGGCGGCATTGCGGCGGCTGGCCGGCACGTCTGGGTGCTGGCCAACCCGGCGGTGAGCTGCGGAATCGACACCCTGCAACCGATCGTCGACGGACTCCCCCTGGCGTCGATGTTTCCCCTAGGCTTTCAGGTCAGCGGCTTCTGCTCCACACCTTATCCGCCGGTTCTGGGACTGTCGCTGGCGCAGTGGGCTCTGGTAGCATTCGTGCTTACTGCGATACTGGTTCCTCTGGGGATCGTACGTAACCGGCTTAAACCTCAAGGTTTACAAGGGCTTTAGTTTAGAAATGCCTCGTAGAACGAGGCATTTTTCATGATCGGGACAACAAAAATTTGCAATTGTTACCGATTCTGAGATTAACTGTTGCAGAATAAGGCATAGTCAATAAAAACTTACGTATCTACAATCGCCCGCAGTTATCGTCCAGCCTGGCTTGGCGATTAGCTGTTTTGAGGCCGGGAGCGCTGCTCGTACTCTGAATTAGCCGCGCAACGCTGGCCTCCAAGCGCACTGAATGGCCGCGCTTAAGGTGATTATTCTGCCTGGCAGGTGATCTCCAGCCGTTCAAGATAAGAATCCAAGTTAAACCGGATTTGTCGTTTCGCTACCGCGTTCTGGCAGGCCCTTGTTCAATTCAAAAAAACATGCCGGCACTGGCAGGGTGAAGTGTTGGCGGTCGAAACCCAACAGCACCGCGAAAGCTGCTTTTAGAGGTCGTGAGATGAGTAAAAATAGGTACCCCAGGTTTTTTGGCTACTTGGCCCTGTTCAGTATGCTTCTGCTCAGTGGTTGTGATGGCTTTCCGCTGCTCGATCCGAAAGGGCAGGTGGGTATCGAGCAACGCAACCTGATCGTTATCGCTACGCTGCTGATGCTGATCGTGGTGATCCCGGTCATTTTCATGACCATCATCTTCGCCTGGAAATATCGCGCGTCGAACAAGGCTGCCAAGTACACGCCTGACTGGTCGCACTCCACCAAGATCGAAGTCGCGGTCTGGGGCGTGCCGATCATCCTGCTGATCTTCCTGGGCTACTTCACCTACGTCTCGACCCACAAGCTGGACCCTTACCGTCCGCTGGAGTCCGAGGTCAAGCCGGTGGTCATCCAGGCGGTGTCGCTGGACTGGAAATGGCTGTTCATCTACCCGGAAGAGGGTATTGCCACGGTCAACCACATCGTCTTCCCGGCCAACACGCCGATCAATTTCCAGGTTACCTCTGACAGCGTAATGAACTCGTTGTTCATTCCGGGTCTGGGCGGCCAGATCTATGCGATGGCGGGCATGCACACCAAGCTGCACCTGATCGCCAACGAGAATCACGAGTTCAACGGTATTTCCGCCAACTACAGTGGCGCGGGTTTCACCGGCATGAAGTTCAAGGCGATCTCGACCAGCCAGGCCGATTACCAGGCGTGGATCAAGGAAGTCAAGAATTCACCAAAGCAGCTTGACTCGGCTGAATACGCAGCCTTGCTCAAACCTAGCGAGCGTCACCCCGTAGAACTCTATTCCTCGGTCACCCCTGATCTGTTCCAGGTCATCATCGACAAGTACGAGGGCATGAACCACGGGCCGAGCAAGCAAAGCATCCGTGATAAGCAAGTCACCGGTACCGATGGTGCGCAAAACAGCAAGAATTCAGCTGCTGGGGCAGAGGAGTAAACAATGTTAGGCAAATTAAGTCTGGAAGCGATTCCGTACCACGAGCCGATAGTCATGGTGACCCTCGCCATGGTCGCCCTTGGCGGTCTGGCGCTGGCCGGCGCTATCACCTACTTCAAGAAGTGGGGTTACCTGTGGACCGAGTGGCTGACTTCGGTCGACCACAAGAAAATCGGCGTGATGTACATCATCGTCGCCATGGTCATGCTGCTGCGCGGTTTTGCCGACGCAATCATGATGCGTACCCAATTGGCCATGGCGCAGAATGGCGCCGAAGGCTTCCTGCCGCCTGAACACTATGACCAGATCTTCACCGCTCACGGTGTGATCATGATCATCTTCATGGCGATGCCTTTCTTCACCGGCCTGATGAACATCGTTCTGCCACTGCAGATCGGTGCGCGTGACGTTGCCTTCCCGTTCCTGAACTCGCTGAGCTTCTGGCTGCTGGTCGCCGGCATGCTGCTGATCAACATCTCTCTGGGTGTTGGTGAGTTCGCCAAGACCGGCTGGGTTGCCTATCCGCCTCTGTCCGGGCTGCAATACAGTCCTGGCGTCGGTGTCGACTACTACATCTGGGCACTACAGCTATCAGGGTTGGGTACGACGCTGACAGGCGTCAACTTCCTGGTTACCGTACTGAAGATGCGCACCCCTGGCATGAAGCTGATGGACATGCCGATCTTCACCTGGACCTGCACCTTCGCCAACGTCCTGATCGTGGCTTCGTTCCCGATTCTGACTGCGTGTCTGGCGCTGCTGACCCTCGACCGTTACCTGGACTTCCACATTTTCACGAACGAACTGGGCGGCAACCCAATGATGTACGTGAACCTGTTCTGGGCCTGGGGTCACCCTGAGGTTTACATCCTGGTACTGCCGGCGTTCGGCGTGTTCTCGGAAGTGGTTTCGACCTTCTCCGGCAAGCGTCTGTTCGGCCACAAGTCGATGATCTACGCATCGGGCGGTATTTGCGTACTGGGCTTCGTGGTCTGGCTGCACCACTTCTTCACCATGGGTGCGGGCGCCAGCGTCAACGCCTTCTTCGGTCTGGCGACCATGCTGATTGCCATCCCGACCGGTGTGAAACTGTTCAACTGGCTGTTCACCATCTACCAGGGCCGTCTGCGTTTCACCGCGCCGATCATGTGGACCCTGGGCTTCATGATCACCTTCTCGATCGGTGGTATGACCGGCGTTCTGCTGGCCATCCCGGGCGCTGACTTCGTGCTGCACAACAGCCTGTTCGTTATCGCTCACTTCCACAACGTGATTATCGGTGGTGCGGTATTCGGTTACATCGCAGGCTTCGCGTTCTGGTTCCCGAAAGCGTTCGGCTTCAAGCTGCACGAAGGCTGGGGCAAGGCTGCGTTCTGGTTCTGGCTGAGCGGCTTCTTCGTGGCCTTCATGCCACTGTACGCGCTGGGCTTCCTGGGTATGACCCGTCGCCTGAACGCGACCGATATGCCTGAGTGGAACATCTACCTGAACGTTGCTCTGTTCGGTGCGTTCCTGATCGCTGCCGGTATCGCTTCGCAACTGATCCAGCTGTTCGTCAGTATCCGCGACCGCAACAAGAACCTCGACCTGACCGGTGACCCATGGAATGGCCACACCCTGGAATGGTCCACTTCGTCGCCACCGCCGTTCTACAACTTCGCAGAACTGCCGAAGGCTGATGACATCGACGCATTCACCGAAGCCAAGCGCAACGGTACTGCCTACAAGGTTCCGGCCAAGTATTCGGCGATCCACATGCCTAATAACACCGCGACCGGCATGTACATGGGTCTGCTGCTGACCGTGTTCGGTTTCGCCTTCATCTGGCACATCTGGTGGCTGGTAGGTGCGAGCCTGGTAGCAA
Organism: Pseudomonas sp. 21LCFQ010; assembly: GCF_024129905.1. Taxonomy (NCBI): domain Bacteria; kingdom Pseudomonadati; phylum Pseudomonadota; class Gammaproteobacteria; order Pseudomonadales; family Pseudomonadaceae; genus Pseudomonas; species Pseudomonas sp. 21LCFQ010. Next base: position 472,398 of record NZ_JAMYDZ010000002.1, read on the forward strand.
CCATCGCCGTCTTCGTTGCTCACGCTGCACGTGATGACCAGGGCTACATGGTCCCGGCCGAGGAAGTTGCGCGTATCGAAGCTGAGCATCACAAGGTCCTGGCGGCCCAAGGTGCATACACTCCTGCCAAGTCTTCGATGGAACAGGTCTAATATGTCGAACATTGCTATCAACTCCGGAGCCCATGGTCACGACCACGATCACGGGCATGACGAACACCACGACAGTGGTGGCATGACGATCTACGGCTTCTGGCTGTATCTGATGACCGACTGCGTGCTGTTCGCATCGTTCTTCGCGGTCTACGCCGTGATGATGAACAGCGTCGCCGGCGGCCCGACCGGCCAGGACATCTTCCTGCTGCCGTTCGTGGCCGTGGAAACCGCGTTCCTGCTGGTCAGCTCCATCACTTATGGCTTTGCCATGCTGGCGCTGTACAAAGGTAACAAGAGTAGTGTCCTGCGCTGGCTGGCAGTGACTTTCGTGTGCGGTGCAGCGTTCATCGCGATGGAAGTCTACGAGTTCCATCACCTGATCCACGAAGGCTACGGTCCTAGCCGCAGCGGCTTCCTGTCGGCGTTCTTCTCGCTGGTAGGTCTGCACGGTCTGCACGTGACCAGCGGTCTGATCTGGATGGGCATCATGATGTATCAGGTCCAGAAAAAGGGCCTGACCAACACCAACAAGACCCGCCTGAGCTGCCTGAGCCTGTTCTGGCACTTCCTGGACGTGGTCTGGATTGGCGTGTTCACCATTGTTTACCTGTTGGGGGCCCTGTAAATGGCTAGTTCGCATAACTCCCACGACGAGCAGGGTCACGGTTCGGTCAAGGACTATGTCATCGGCTTCGTGCTGTCGATCATCCTGACTGCCATTCCGTTCGCCCTGGTGATGTCGCCGGTTCTGCCGAAAGACACCACTATCTGGATCATCATGCTGTTCGCGATCATCCAGATCCTGGTTCACCTGCGCTACTTCCTGCACCTGGACTTCTCGTCTGCTCAGCGCAACAACGTGATGGCGTTTGTCTTCACTGCGCTGGTGATCGTGTTCCTGGTGGGCCTGTCGGTGTGGATCATCTTCAGCATCCACCGCGAAATGATGGCGCAGTGAGGAAATACTGATGTCACTGAAGCACTTTATCCAAATCACCAAGCCGGGGATCATTTTCGGTAACGTGCTTTCGGTGGCAGGTGGCTTTTTCCTGGCGTCCAAGGGGGATATCGATTTCGTCGTGTTTCTGGCGGCGGTACTCGGTACTTCCCTGGTCGTGGCTTCAGGTTGTGTATTCAACAACTGCATTGACCGCGATATCGACCAGCGCATGGAGCGCACCCGTGAGCGGGCTCTGGTTCAGGGGCTTGTGTCCCTGAAACTGGCCCTTGCCTACGGAGCTGTTCTCGGTGCGCTGGGCGTGTGGCTGCTGTATACCTATGCCAACCCGCTGTCGGCACTGCTGGTAGTGATCGGTTTCGTGATTTATGTCGGTCTGTACAGCCTGTACTTCAAGCGCAAGTCGGTGCACGGCACGCTGATCGGTAGCCTGTCGGGGGCAATGCCTCCGGTGGTCGGCTACTGCGCAGTGAGCAACAACTTCGACTTTGCGGCGTTGACCCTGCTGGTGATGTTCAGCCTGTGGCAAATGCCTCACTCGTACGCCATCGCGATCTTCCGCTTCAACGACTATCGTGCAGCGAAGATCCCGGTTCTGCCGGTCAAGCGTGGCATCCTGGTGACCAAGCGCCATATCCTGCTGTACATCCTGGCGTTTCTGGTGGCGACCCTGATGCTGACGGTTGGCGGCTACGCCGGCCTGAACTACCTCGCGGTCGCTGCCGGTCTGGGCATGTACTGGCTGTATATGGCCTGGAAAGGCTACAAGGCTGCTGATGACACCGTTTGGGCACGCAAGCTGTTCGTGTTCTCCATCGTCACCATCACCGCGCTGAGCGTGATGATGTCGGTGGACTTTCAGGTAACCAAAGAGATTCTGGTGACCTACGCGTTCTGATGCTTGCCTGAGCGGTACAAAAAACCCTGTTCTTGAACAGGGTTTTTTTATGCCTGCTGTTTGGGCCCTGGCCAGCCGCAATGGCAAAAACCGACCGATTGCCGCATCATGTATCGGGTTTGTAAAAAGTTGCTAACGTTGTGCCGGTACAATCAGCCTCTGATTGATCAGGCTGTCAGTATGCGTGCCAAGAACAAAGTGATCTCATGACTTCCACTCCGCAGCAGGCCGCCACCCAGGCGCCTCTGGTTTCGATCATCGCCCCCTGCTACAACGCCGAGCAGTATCTTGAAGCTGCCATCGACAGCATCTTCGCCCAAGACTACGAAAATTTCGAAGTCATCATCGTCGATGACGGCTCCAGCGATAACAGCATTGCCATGCTGCAAGCCTTGCAGGGCAAATATCCTTTCCAGCTCTACACCCAGGCCAATCAGGGCGTCAGTGCCGCGCTCAATCACGGGCTGCAGCATGCCAAAGGCACTTATGTGTCCACCCCTGACCTGGACGACATCATGCTGGCGTCTTCAGTGCGCATCCGCGCCGAGTACCTCGACCAGCATCCCGAGGTCGGCTGCGTCGGTGCGCTGATCAGCTACATGGACTGCGCTGGCAACGACATCAAATCGCAGAGCCGCGATTACATCGAGCGTCAGCACTTCGACGAGATCGTCCGCGGTGCGGTGGTGGTCGGTGCGCCTACCGCGCTGTACCGCATGCAGGCGTTGCGCGATGCCGATGGCTACGACCCGGCAATCAAGGTCCAGGACTTCCAGATAACCCTGCGCATTGCCCGGCAAGGCTATCGGATCGACGTCCTGCCGGTGGTTGTCACCCGTTACCGCCGGCATGCCAACAACCTGTCGCGCAAATACCGGGTATTGCTCGATGCCGACCTCAGAGCGCTTGAGCCTTATCGCGATCACCCCGAGTATCAGCACGGCCGCACGTTAGCGCTGCACAAGGCCCTCAAGTATGCGGTGGTGTCCGACAAGCGTCATGCCTGGAGCCTGCTGCGCTCGATCCCGCTCAAGCACATGAACCGCACCACCTGGCGACGTTTCAAGCGTCTGGTTCTACATTGGTAAGCGTTGTGTTCAAGATCCCCGGAGCCCCATGAAATTCCTTGAACTGCTCAAAGAACGAAAAACAAGAAAGCGCCTGCGCAGCATGGACAAGCTGGACAGGTCGGCGGAAAAGATCAGGCTGCGCTACCCGCGTTATACCGTCGGTGTGGGCACCTACGGGATCCCCGAGGTGCTGGAGTTTGGCGATGACACGGTCCTGAAGGTCGGTTCCTACACCTCGATTGCCGACGGTGTGCGGATTTTGCTGGGCGGTGAGCACCGTACTGACTGGCTGACCACGTATCCGTTTCCGGCGATGATCGACAAGCTTGAAGACATCAAGGACTACGCGCCCAGCAAGGGTGATGTAGTGATCGGCAGCGACTGCTGGATCTGCGCCGATGCGGTGATTCTGTCCGGCGTGACCATCGGCCATGGCGCCATTGTGGCGGCCGGCGCGATGGTGACCCGCGATGTGCCGCCTTACTCGGTGGTCGGCGGCAATCCGTGCAAGTTCATCCGCTGGCGTTTCGAAGAGCAGGTTCGCGAAGAACTGCTCCAGGCTGCCTGGTGGGACTGGCCGGTGGATGAGGTCAAGTCAGTGGCGCGAACCCTGTGCAGCGCGGACCTGCAGGCTTTCCTGACCTATATCCGGCGGCGCAAGGCAGCCGAAGCAGTACCGGTTGGTTGAGTGTGCGCAATTCAAACTGCTATGACTGAATGTCGACAGACCCGCAAGTTCTGGCAGAATACGGCATTGGCCTGACTCGTCCAGGCAGTCTGCTAAATGAAAGAGGGCGTTATGAGTCAAGTGAGCATCAACTGGGACACGCTGGGTTTCGACTACATCAAGACCGATAAGCGCTTTCTTTCCTACTGGCGTAACGGTGAGTGGCAAGCCGGTTCGCTGACCGAAGACAACGTTCTGCACATCAGTGAAGGCTCCACGGCCCTGCATTACGGCCAGCAGTGCTTCGAGGGCCTGAAGGCCTATCGCTGCAAGGATGGCTCGATCAACCTGTTCCGTCCTGACCAGAACGCCCAACGCATGCAGCGCAGCTGTGCGCGGGTGTTGATGCCGCAAGTTCCTACCGACATGTTCATCGAGGCCTGCAAGCAGGTCGTCAAGGCCAACGAGCACTTCATCCCGCCTTACGGCTCCGGTGGTGCGCTGTACCTGCGTCCGTTCGTGATCGGTGTGGGTGACAACATCGGTGTGCGCACTGCGCCGGAATTCATCTTCTCGATCTTCTGCATTCCGGTCGGTGCTTACTTCAAAGGCGGCCTGAAGCCGAACAACTTCGTGATCTCCGGCTACGACCGTGCCGCCCCACAGGGCACCGGTGCGGCCAAGGTCGGCGGCAATTATGCTGCCAGCCTGCTGCCAGGCTCCGAAGCCAAGAAGAACAGCTTCGCCGATTGCATCTACCTGGACCCGCAGACCCATTCGAAGATCGAAGAAGTCGGCTCGGCCAACTTCTTTGCCATCACCGCTGACAACAAGTTCGTAACCCCGCGTTCGCCGTCGGTGCTGCCGGGTATCACCCGTCTGTCGCTGATGGAGCTGGCCAGCAGCCGTCTGGGCCTGACGGTCGAAGAGGGTGACGTGTTCATCGACAAGATCGACCAGTTCAAGGAAGCCGGTGCCTGCGGTACTGCCGCGGTGATCACGCCAATCGGTGGCATTTCCTATAAAGACAAGCTGCATGTATTCCACAGCGAGACCGAAGTCGGTCCGGTCACCCAGCGTCTCTACAAAGAGCTGACCGGCGTACAGTCCGGTGACGTTGAAGCGCCAGCAGGCTGGATCGTCAAGGTCTGAGTCGCTGAACCGGCTGTAGCAAAAAGGGAAGCGCAAGCTTCCCTTTTTTATTGGGCGTTATCAGGCGTCTGGCTTGGCCTCTTCTTTGGCCGGCCCGAGGATGATCGCCAGATGCCGCAAGTCGTCCAGCTCCAGGCTGAAGCTCTTGCCCGACGGGCTTTTCACCAGCGTGCCCAAGGCATAGACCGTGAAGAACTTCACCTCAGCGGCATGGCTGAGCAGCTCCTCGATGTAGCGGCTGGAGCGATAGGCCTGCATCTGCGCCGGTGACACATACAACGTCACCCGCTTGCCATCGAGGCGGTCATAGAACTGAAACTTGAAGCCCTTGCCGTAGCGCTTGTCATCGACCAGCCCGCCGCCGTACAGCACCCGACTGTTGTCGCCTTCGTGGGCGTACTTGATGTGGCGGAAATACGAGCGCAGGGTGATTTCACCTTGCCCGGCAACGCGCAAGGTCAACTGCTTGAAATCCTCATCACTCAATTCAGCCCGGGCCTGCCGATAGAAGTCCACCAATCGCTCCAGATTGCTGGTGCGGGTTTCGCTGTAACCCGGCGTGGCAGGTTCTTTGACCTGGCCAACGGGTTCAGGCGCGGCTGGCCGGTCCTCTGCTTTGCCGGTTGGCACGGCGCCAGAAGGCTCCTTGAGCGGCTGCTTGAGGCTGGGGTCGAACACGTCGATATTGTCGTCGAGCTTGCGCCGCGCCTGGCGCAAACGCACCTGCGGGTCAGGGCTATCGCTGACATCGGGCTCTTGGGCGTCATCGCTGTCATCGACCCACTCGCAAGCGCGATCATGCTGATGGTGCGGGTTGGCACGAAAGTGCGCGGCCACGAAGGTGGGATTGTCCTGTGGCTTGACGTCATAGCGCACCCCGGTGACTTTCACGCCCTGGGCCCGACACACTTCACTGGAGCACAGGAATTCGAAGCGCTTGCGCGGCGGTTCCTGGGAGAAATATTCCCGGCGTGCATCGACGATGGTCAGCTCTTGCTGCAGTTCGATGCAGAACGCACGGGTGATGGGCTTGCCGGGTTTCATGCCTGAGGTCTTCCTGATCTGAAGCGTCCAGGAAAGATTGGTAGGTTTGTCCAGCCACCACAAGCTGTTTCTGCCGTATCGGCCTGGCAGACGGGCAGCGAGCCAGATAGCCCGCCGCCCCGCCCAGTCAGCCCTTGATCACGCCACAGGCATAACGATCACCGCCACCGCCCAGCGGGGCAGGGTGGTCAGAGTGGTTATCGCCACCGGCATGGACCATCAAGGCTCGGCCTTTGATTTCGTCGAGCTTTTTGATACGTGGGGCCAGGACCGGGTACTCGGCCTTGCCGTCAGCAGTCACGTAGATCGCCGGCAGGTCGCCCAGATGCCCCTTGTCGTCGTATGGGCCCAAATGCTTGCCGGTGTTGGCCGGGTCAAAGTGACCGCCGGCTGCCAGAGCGGCAACTTTCTTGCCATCTTTCTCGGCCGCGTCGCAGCTCGGGTTCTGATGGACGTGGAAGCCATGGATGCCGGCCGGCAGGCCACTGAGTTTCGGGGTGAACAGCAGGCCGTACCGGGTTTCTTCGACATGCACGCTGCCGATCGCTTTGGGCGCGCCATCGGCGCTGACGATATTGACCGGGACGTCCAGTGAGGCCGCGTGAGCGCTAAGGGAAAATGCACCGAGCAGACCGAGCCAGAGAGTATGTTTCATAGGCGTTCAACACATCCTGTTGTTTGTGAATCGAAAAAAGTAAGCACCGACACCTTACCGGTTCTGTTTGGGCAGCCGGATGAAGATATTGGTTCAACCTGTCCTGCCGTCGCATCAATGCCTCGTGGCAGGGCGAAGCGGGTGAAGTTTGGCTAGGCTCAGCTCAGTCATCTGAGCGGTTGATGCCACCCGCCACTGGGAATAACCGGCTCGGTGCAATCATGAAAGACCCCTACGCCTTCGGGTTTTACAGTGCTTGTCTTGCCCTCATCGTGCTGGTCTGCGCGGCCATGCTCAGCGCCGGCTCCGGCCAGGCCTATGCGGTCGTCGACTCGGCCTCGGCAGTGATCGGGGCGCTGGCGGTCAGTGGCATTGCCGGCGTTGCCTTCGCCGCCTATGGCACCTGGAAGCGCGATATCCGGCAGAACAAGACCCTGAGCATCATCTGGGACGCCAATGTAGCGTTTCGCGAAATCGAGATCGGTTTCAATGAGTGGTTCTTCGGTCCCGCCACCGAGCAGCGGATGGCATCCGATCACGCGCGGCTCATCGCCCAGCTGGCCGTCAGCCCCTTTGGCCTTGCGCTACGGGCATTCAAGAAACAATGCATCCTGCTCGACAAAATGGTGGTCCGTGACGACTGGCGCTGGGTCAATCACGCCGCCGAACTCGACATGCTGGCGCGGGCGCTGACGGTAGAGTTCTTCGGGCCGGTAACCAAGGGGACGGTCAGGCCGGGCATCGTGGATTTTCTGTTCCCCATCGAAGGCCATGCCCGGCAAAGAACCCAGGCTGACTGGGAGGTGCTGATGGACGGCATCGAGCAAGAACTGATGGAACTTGAACAGCGCCATGGCTGATGGTGCACAGGGTTGTGGGTTAGGATGCCGCCTTTACGTTCGCAAGTAATGAGCGCGAACAGAGCAATTTGAGCATCTACCGATGACAGGGATACAGGAATGAGAAAAGGAATTTTAGGGTTGGCAATCCTGCTGCTCAGTGGTTGCGGCACCATCAATACAGTGTTTCGTGATGATGAGTACAGTGGCCGCGAACTGCGCAAACTCAATACTCATTGCGATGAGATCGCCCGGGTTTACAGCGGTGTTACTTACAACTTCTGCCAGTTGAACGCCAAACCGGCCAGCAACACTGACAAAAGTGGCGGGCTGCTGGCCGGTGTGCTGCTTGATGGCGCAATATCTGGAGTGCTCGACACCGTCGTGTTGCCTTACACCCTCTATCGCCAGATGGCCGACGGCAACATTGTGATTCCCAATTCGACTTGGCAACCAGGCAACGTCAAGTGAGCCTGTTGCGCACTGCTGCGCGGCCTGCATCCTTGATATGGCATTGTTTTGCTGGATGATTAGCTGGCAAAATGCTGTTACTTATCGCGTTGTCACCGCTTCGCAAATGACACCCGAATCTACCTATCGCTGGCAGCGCTGATGTTCAGGCTGGCCGGTTGGCTCAAGTGCAAAGCAGGAATTTATGGATACAGCCACAAAGGACGGTGTGCACACCTGGACGTTTGGTAATCAGATCTGGCAGCAAACCCCTGATGGCCGTTTCTCGTTGCGCAGCATCGCTGGCGTAGACACTGGCGATTGCCTGGTCGATCTGGACTATCTCGCCGGTGCCCGGTTGGCACCCGGTTCTTCCAGTCAATACCTGCCCGCAGCCTTCAAGTTCTGCCCCAGTAGCGGCGAGCCGCTGCCTGCTCCTGCCTGGAATGCCCGAAGCTGTTGGCTGCCGCCTTATGGTGACGGTAGTGGCTCGCGGGTGATCGCCGATGGCCAGTGCGCAATGGCGCAGAAGATTGTGTCTGGCGTGTTCCAGCGCTTGCAGCACAGCGGCGCTCGCGATCTCAACGACAGCAAAGAAATCATCGAACTGCCACGCAAGAACGGCTTGAACTTCTTTGTCGCCAATGTGGGCGGCTACCGCGATGCGTTGTTCGCATTGGGTCGTGAAGGCAGCCTGTTTCTGTGGTTACGCGGCGCGGGTAAATGGCAAGAGCTGCATGCCGAGAGTGTGCCAATCGGGCGTACTCGGCTGGAGAACTGGGCCTGGTCAGTCAGCCTGCTTGCCATTGATGGGACCAACGCCTTGTTTTTGGGCGGTGAAGAGGGGGCGGTCCTGATAAAGGTCGACCCGGTGTCTCTCAAGTACCGGACCCAGCGTAAAGAGGGCCGGGCACTGGCTGGGCCTGGGGATCTGGAAGATCGTGCCTGGCTACCGCTGGTCATGAGCGATGACAGCGTGCGTTTGGTCAGCCCGACGAATACCGGCTGGGAGCACTACCCGGTCGCTGATGCTGATCCGCAGCGTATGACCCGGCTTTCAGCGCCCGTGCGCGATCCTTCTTCACGACGTTTGCTGTGGATTGGTGAACACGGTTATTTGAGCCTGCGTCAGGGCATGGCCGTGCAAGCCCAATGGCATCCTTGGCCAGATGGCGCCACGGCATACCCTGAGCAAGGCCCGCCTTTTCGCGATGGCAGTGGTTTGTGGCAGCAAGTGTCCAGCGATGAGCGCCTGAGCTATCTGCAACTGGATGTCGGTGCAACCGACCCGTCCCGTCCGGTGAAGGGCTATCGGCTGGGCACCGGGCACCTGAGCTTTAAATACAACATCCGCCTGGAACGGCCATGGGATGAACACGACGAAAACCTCGAACCCACGACCCGCGAAGTGGTGTATCCGTTTGTCGAGTTCACCGCTGAGCGCCTGCTGTTGTCGATGCGAGCCCAGCAGAGCCGCCCGCTGGATGAGTTTCTCCAGAGCGAGCAGAAAGCCGATGTGCAATATCGGCTTGATCAGGTTGGCGGCATTGGTTTTGCTTTGAAGGCGTTGGTCAGCGAACCCTGGAAAGCCCAATGGTTCTTTTTCGATAACGCGATGTGGCTGTACATCGATTCCAGTGGAGCGCTCTACCGATGGAAAGCCGAATGAAACAGCTGATGCTTCGCGCCGCTACGCTGATGTTGGCGTTGACCTGCGCCACGGCCTCGGCGCAGCCGCTGCGCCAAGTGTTTCTGGTACAGAACTCCGGCTGGATGGAGCCGTTCTACTTGGACCCGGCATCTGCGTTCAAGCCTTTGGTCATAAAACTGGCAGCCATGGCGGCGGGTGACGGCGAAGTGGTGGTCGGTGGCTTTAACCAGGCCGACAACTCGCACCCCTCGCCGCAATGGACTTACCGGGGGCCCGGTACCCACGGCAAGCTGGCTGAAAGCGTCAACCAATTGAACCTGGCGCGCAAGTCGGGCGGCGCTTACGCAGACACCGATTTCAAGGAAGCGTTGCTGGCTGCAATCACCACCGGCCTTGAGGGTCGTGAAGGGATTGTGTGGATCATCACCAACAACAAGAACAGCCCGAACAACAGTGGTGAAACGCAGCTCAAGAATCGCGAGTTCTATGACTTGCTGCACAAGGATGAGTCGATCAGCCGGATTGCGGCGTTCCCACAGAAGATGCCGGTAAAAGGTCCTAACTATCAAGCCAATGGCCTGATGATCTATGCCTTGGCCTATGGCAAGAGTGCCGGTGCTGCGCTGGAACAGGTATTGGCTCAGCCGGCCTTGTCCAGCCTGCTCAACGACAATCATGTGCGGCTGAAACCACTGACGCGATCGGCGGTGCGTTTCATCCCCACTGGTGTGCAGGACACCGAGGACGTCAGTGCTGAGCTGGCGCCTGATCAGCAGACGGTGGTGCTCAATATCAAGGTCGACAGCTCACCTAAAACGGCGGTGCTGTTGGGGCAGTTCGAGAATCAGTTCAACCCCTACCAGATTCACGATGCAAAGATCGACATGGCGCTGGACATGCCGGGCGAAGCCTTGCAGTCGAGTATTTCGCTGGCGCGCATCAGTGACCTTGAGCCCGGCGCACGTTCCGCGCCGTTGGCGATCAGCCTGCAATTGCCGCCTTTGCCGTCTCAATGGTCCAGTGAAGTGATTTTTTCCAGCGGCTATCAGCGTTCTGGCGCCATTGAAGTGCGTTTGAGCGAGCAGCAACTGCGCATTTCTCAGGATTTCGTCAAACGCATGAACGAACTGTTTCCCGGTGATGCCTTGCCCGATGTGTTCGTGCCCTCAAGCGATGCCAGCAGTTCGGCAACGCGTCTGCCAATCGTGTTGCAAGTCAGCTACCCGTTGGGGCCTGTGCTATTGCTGCTTGGCTTGTTCGTGGCGTTGTTGATCGGTTTGTTGCTGCTGCTCGCCATGCTGGGCGGCAAGAAAACGTTCACCGTTGCCGTGGAAGGCATGACCCAGCCTTATCCACTCAAACCGTTTGCCAGTGTGGGTGTCTATGACGCCCGTCAGAACAAGGTCGCAACGTTGAAACGTGGCCTGTTCGGTGCGCGTCTGCAAGACCAGGCCCCTGATATCGCTGTGCGTCTCAAGTAATTCACTCTCAAGTCTCTCAAGGAAGTTTTTCAAATGGCCCAGACCAGCGCACTGCCAGCCCCGATCCAAAGCACTACCGAGGCAGCAGCTCCGGCAACCACCACAAGTACTCTTGCCGCGCCTGTACCGCTGGACTTGGGACCGAAAAAAGTCGACAGCCGCGATGCGCTGATTGGCGTTGCCGTGCTGGTGGTGCTGGCGATTGTCTTCTTCGTGATCAAGAACGCTTACGCCAACTGGCGGGTGCGTGAGCGCGTGGCGCCCAGCCGTGCCAACGCCTCGGCCTGGTTTCTGTTCCTGGGATTGCTGATGGTCGCAGCCATGGCCGTGCTTGCCGTGATCAATTCGGGCCAGTTCCTGGCGCCGTTGTATTTCGCGCCGCTCGGTGCTGTGGCAGCGATCTCGTTGGTGGCTTGGCTGATGACCTTCTCTGCCAAGCGCTGAGCAAAGCGCTTGCCATGACCACGGCATCTTGCGGCCGTGGTTGCCTGTACTGAATATCTGGATCAATGCCGAGCCACTCGGCCTGCCCGGCCCGGGCACATGGAGTTTTCAATGAGCGACACTGCACAGCCAACCGGCGCGACGGCAACGACCCCCATCGTCGAGAAGATTCACCCGACGCTGTTCATCGCCCTTGGCGGTACGGGGATGAAGGTCAACATCCGCGTGCGCCGGCGTATTCTCAATGCCATCTGGGGCGGCAATAGCCAGGTGCAGCAGATCGCCGATTTCCCGGTGGTGCAATTTGTCAACTTCGACCTCGATTCCGGCGAAGTCACTCAGGACGGCAAGTCGGTGAAAACCGACGTGCTGGCCGAGCAGGTGAGCTTCACCTCGGAAGAAAAGATCATCGAGCAGCTCAACCTGAGCAAGTACACCCACTCCATCGACGAGCTCAACCGGCACCGCGAAGTGGCCGAGTGGTTTCCGCTAACCCCGGAAAAGATCCGCCATCTGGGCATCGACCCGTCCAAGGGCGCCGGGCAGATTCGCGCTCTGTCGCGCCTGTACTTCTTCGACAAGTACCCGACCATTCGCGACAAACTGCGCGACAAGGTCGGCCGCCTGCTGAGCAATATCGGTGCCCAGGCCGACAAACTGAAAAAGCTCGGGCTGGAAATCGAGCCTGGAAAGATCCGCATCGTGATCACCGGCTCTGCTGCTGGCGGCACCGGTTCGGGCTCGTTTCTGGACATGGGCTACCTGGCCAAGGCGATTCTTAAAGAGAGCAACATCGCCGGTAAGGTCGATCTGTTTTTTGTATTGCCCGGCGGCTTTCATGCCTACAACACCGAGCGCGTGCAGGCTAACGGCTATGCGGCGTTGATGGAGCTGGAAACCTGCATGCGCGGCAATCCATTGCTCAAGCACTGGGACGCCACCGATAACCTGTTTATCGACACGCGCCCTTACGATGATGTCTACATCATCGATAACACCAACATCGCCCAGGCCAAGACCAGCGATCAGGAAGACATCTACGAGATGCTCTCTGACGTGTTGTTCACCGACTTCACCTCGCAGGACTTCGCTAACAAGAAGCGCTCGATCGCGGTCAACCAGAACCAGCACAAGATCCGCTCTTATACCGTGCGTCTGCCCCAGGACTACGGTGACAACACCGAGTTGCGCTTCCCGTGCAGCTACTCCTCGATTGGCCAGGCAACGCTGGACACTCGCATCGACGCTCGGCAGAACGTGCGCTTGTGCCGCCAGGTGCAGCAGATGCTCAAGGCATTTTTCGGCGTGGCCAGTGCGGCTGCCGGCGGCAACCGGCCTACCGATAAAGAGCGCGATGAGTTTCTCAAAGAACAGCTCAACGTGACCCCGCGCACGTTCACCGAGTTGCCCGAGTTTCTGTCGCGTGTTGAGCTGACTGTGGCAACGGGTGAGTTTACCCATTATCAGATCGCTGACGACTTGTTGCAGGTCGACGGTGACATCAGCGTCACTGGCCAGATCGAGCAGAAAGTCGAAGCTTTGTTTGAGCGCCTGCAAAGTGGTGGCGCGGATAAAGAGCAGTGGTTGACCCATGTGCGTGAAATCCAGCAGCAGTTGGAGCGCGACACCAAGGGCAGCTCGGTGGACAGCGCCGAGCGCAACCACGAAGTGCGGATTCGTGAAAATCGCTTCAAGCGACTGGCTGAACTGACCCGCGAAGATGCCTTGCCGGAAAAACTGTTCCGCCGTCTGGACGACGACGAGCGCGGTGGCCTGGATTACACCCTGGCCTTGGTCGAAATGCTCAAGGACCGTCTGGAAAACGAGGGCGGCGGGATTATCCCGGCGCTGGAAAAGAACGCCGCGCGCTTTCGCGAACTGTCCGAGAAGCTTGAGTCTGCCGAACTGGCACGTGAGTTCGAGCGCCTCAAGGAAACTACCGACAAGGGCTTGTTTGCCCGCCTGAGTGGTAAAGACAAACAGGCCGACACGGTTCTGGGACAGATCAAAGACACCCTGCGCGAAAGCCTGTTGTTCTATGTCCGCTTTGTCGCGGCCCGCGAAGCTGCGTTGCTGCTGCGTGATGTTTCCGAGTGGCTGGGCCGTAAAGAGTCGGTGGACCACAACGGCCAGCCGGTCTGGAATGGTTTTGTCGGTCGCCTGCAAGATGGCCGCAACGCGGTCAACCAATTGCTCAAACGTATCGACACCGATATCGCCAAGATCGACGCCAGCATCAAGGAGGAACACGCCACCCTGATTGCGCTGACGCTGGTGCAAAACAGCGAAGAAGCCATGGGTGAAAACCCGGACGTGCGTGAGTGGGCCAAAGACGCGTTCAAGGATTTTGGCGGTTCCAAAGTGCTGTTCGGCAAGCTGCAGACCGAAGAAGGCCAGGAAGAGTTGCTGTCGAAACTGCGTAACAAATCGGTACAGCAATTGCCCCGGCAGGCTTCGGCCGCAGACCCGCTGATGGCCGCGTTAGGCGCCCTGAACCCGGATGAGCAGCGCGAGAAGTTCCGCCAGTTGCTGCAGCGTGCCATGCCGTGGACGCCGCTTAACCTCACTGGCGGTTTCAATATCAATAAAGACCGCTACACCTGCCTGATCGGCGTCAACGACGCCAGCGAATTCAAGCGGGTTTACGGTGCGATGCTGGGCCAGTGCCTGCCACAAGGCACCGGTTTGAACGCCGGGCAGATTCAGTTTGTCGAGTCGGGCACGCCGGGCAAACTGATCTGCTTCACCGAGTTGTCGGGCTTCCCGATGCCGGCGCTGACCCCGTTGCCGACCTACCTGGCCAGCTACCGCAAGGAAAGCACCGCGATCCCGCTGCATGTGCACAAGCGCATCAGTCAGTTCGTGCAACCCATCCAGTTTACGCAAGAGCAATACCGGCAGTTTGCAGAAGACTTCAAGCTCTACCTGCACGCCATTGCCTTGGGTGTGCTCAAGCGCCTGGACAACAACCTGTACGAGTTCTACATCGATAAAGAAGACTTCACCATCGGTGATGAGTTCTCGATTCGCCAAAGCGGCTTCAAGCCGGTGCATCGCGGTGACATAGAGAATCAGGTGCGCAGCCGCACCCAGCGTCTCAACGATGCTCAGGTTGCCGCGTTGGTCGTGGTGTTCGACGAGATGAGCCGCAGTGCCTATAAGGCGCAGAAGCGTATTGACGAGCAGGGCGCCTCCGAGTCGTTTCAGTCGTTCCCGTTCAAGATTGCCGAACTGCTCAAAAATGAATACAAGGCGCGCCTCAAGCGTCAGGTTCCAGGTCAGGAAGACCATCTGGTCCGTAGTGCAGAGGCGGCGTTGGGGCAGTTCAGTCAATTTGTGGTTGGCTCACGTGCCGATGTTTATCACGACGAAGTCCATCCTGAACACGCTGAAAAAATCAGCGTGCGCAATGAGTTCTTCAATGAGGGCTGGCTGGATAACCTGCTCAATGCCCAGACACCCGCAACCGCGCCGGTCGCTGCGCCAGCCGTTGCCGCACCGCCACCACCGCCGGCCCCGGGCGGCTTCGCACCGCCGCCACCACCCGCTGCGCTGCCGCAATACAGCTACCACTTGAGTGTGGCCGGCAGCACCTACGGTCCGTACACCACCGCGCAATTGCAACAGTACGTGCAAAGCGGCCAGGTAACCCGCGACAGCCAGTTGTGGCGTGAGGGCATGGCCGGTTGGCAAGGCGCCGGGCAAATCGTTGAGCTGGCCTCACTGTTCCAGCCACCGGTCGGCGGCCCGCCAGCGGCAGCCAGCATTCCACCGCCACCGCCACCGCCAGTGAGTTGAGCCATGTCTGAGACAGCCAAAGCCTTGCAGTTTCCTGCTGCCTGCCTGAACAACATGTGTGCCCAGCCACTCGCGGGGCCGGTGAATCACTGCCCGTTCTGCGGCACGCTCATGGCGCGTGCTGCGCCGGTTCTGCGAGTGGTGCCGCCTGCGCCAGTCCCGGTGCCTGCGGCAACATCCGCCCCGGCGCCTGCGCCTCAACCTGCACCGGCACCTGCCGCAGCAGCGCCGACACCGCCGCCTCCGGCTCCAGCTCCAGCTCCAGCACCTTTGCCAGCAGCCGATACTGCGGCGCCTGTGCCGCCGAAGCGGCGCATGAGCAAGATCGGCCTGGCCCTCGTTGCTGTTTTGGGCGTAGGTGCTTATGGTCTGCAGCAGTTGGGCAACAAGCATGACCAGCAAATGATCGAGCAGGCCATTGCGGCCGGCAAGAACTGCCTGGGTAAAAAAGACTACCGCTGCGCCATCGACAATGCCGACAGCGCACTGCAGAAAGACCGCAACGAACCACGTGCCCTGAGTCTCAAGCAACAGGCGCAAGCCGACCTGGCCCGACTGCAGAAGGTCGAAGATGACAAGCAGGCCCGGCTACAAGCCGAAGCCTCACAAAAGGCCGCCGCCGAGCGTGCTCGTCAGGAGCAGGCCCGCGCGCAAGCGGCTCAGGACGAGCTTGAAGCGCGGCGCAGAAGCGAAGAGCTGGATCGTCAGGCTCAGGAGTTGCGTGAGCAGCGCGTTGAAGAACAGCGTCGGCGCGAACAGCTTGCTCAAGAGCAGCAAGCTGTTCGCGAGCAACGTCAGCGTGCTCAAGAGCGTGCAGCTCAGCAACAGCGGGCACAGAACTCAGGTAACTACGTGGCTCCGGCGAATGCCTTCAACCGTCCGCCGTTCAATGCCTCTTCCGGCAGCAGCACTGACGACATCATTCGTCAGGGGCAGCAGATGCAGCAATTTCAGCGTCAGCAGCAACAACCGCAACGGCAGACGCAGGGGCAACAGCAGCAGAATAAAGACGTGATCAGGTCGATTATCAATTGATCAAGCGCAGGCATGTCATAAGACCTGCCTGGCTTTGAATTTCCGGTTACCGGACAAAGCCATGCAGGGCTGTTTCATGGAGCCCGGGATGTACCTTGGTGGACATCGCAGTAGTAATGCCGATCAAAGGCTGACGTACTCCTTGTAGGAGCGACCTTGGTCGCGAAGAGGCCGGTAAAAACACTGCATCTGTTGTTAATGTCGCTTTGTATTCTCCAGCCGCCAAGGATGTCGGCAGGTTCTTCTTTACTGAACTGAACCGGTCTTGACTGATCGGTATCAGTTCGTATGTTCAACGTTGAACCATCGATTGTTTAAGCCGCCTGCACGGTAGTGAAGGACGAATGATGTCGTCTGTGCTGCTATTCAATTTTCTGAGCTGCCTACACGGCAGTGAAGGCACCGACCATGGCTGTTCCCACTGGCGAGTGTTTCTGAGCTGCCTATACGGCAGTGAAGCAACCCAGCGCACTACCGGTACGAATGGATCTTTTCTGAGCTGCCTACACGGCAGTGAAGGACCGAGCCCGCCTGATGTGTTGTGGTTGATATTTCTGAGCTGCCTACACGGCAGTGAAGATCAAGGGCCGCCGCCCGGCCCGCACCACATGTTTCTGAGCTGCCTACACGGCAGTGAAGGTTGTCCTGGCCGCAGTTGCGGCAGTCGTATATTTCTGAGCTGCCTACACGGCAGTGAAGATCACTTGCGCGCCTTCGCCGCCGAACGCCTCTTTCTGAGCTGCCTACACGGCAGTGAAGGCTGTCGAGCTGCTCGACATAAGCATCCTGCAGTTTCTGAGCTGCCTACACGGCAGTGAAGAAGGCGATCGACGCTCAGCGCCTGCGTACCAATTTCTGAGCTGCCTACACGGCAGTGAAGATGTTCTTCAGAACGCAGTGCTGATTGCGCTTTTTCTGAGCTGCCTACACGGCAGTGAAGATGCGGCCACGAATCTGCTTGCTGGCCACGTTTTTCTGAGCTGCCTACACGGCAGTGAAGCCGCTTGACGAATGTGACGCCGTCGGGGACTGTTTCTGAGCTGCCTACACGGCAGTGAAGTGGTCGGAAAGCAAGTTCGGAGCCAAGTCACTTTTCTGAGCTGCCTACACGGCAGTGAAGTGATCGGCAAGCAAACTGCGCGGGACCGGCCCTTTCTGAGCTGCCTACACGGCAGTGAAGAGGCCGGTGGTTTCGAACGTGAAGCGGTGGCTTTTCTGAGCTGCCTACACGGCAGTGAAGTAGAGGTCAACCATGGCAGCCCCGCCGTTACCTTTCTGAGCTGCCTACACGGCAGTGAAGGCCATCAACCGCTCCATTTTCTCTATGTCGCATTTCTGAGCTGCCTACACGGCAGTGAAGTTCGCCCTGAGCCTTCGGGAGCACGATAGCGCTTTCTGAGCTGCCTACACGGCAGTGAAGGATCGCACCAGTCAGTACCTTGGCTGCCAGGCTTTCTGAGCTGCCTACACGGCAGTGAAGCTTTCGACGGGGACAAGCCTGTTCACTGACTTTTTCTGAGCTGCCTACACGGCAGTGAAGCGTCCAGCCGGTGACCACACACGTTTTCCATGTTTCTGAGCTGCCTACACGGCAGTGAAGGCGCTGCTCGCCTTCCGGGCCGCGCGAGGTTTTTTCTGAGCTGCCTACACGGCAGTGAAGTAGAGAATTACCTCGATAACTCTATGTCTTTAAAAGAGAATCTTCTGCTTTACCCTTACGGACCCTTTTCTCAAGGCTGCTCGTAAGTTATTGATTTTACAAGCAGCCTCTTGGGCCTCGAAAAAGAGGGTCAGAACCACGGGACCGTAGCGGTGTTGCTCAAGCCGTATCCGTTGAATGCTCCCGCTTTGGGCGCATCCAGTAGCGGTCCATGCTGGATGAACAGTCTGAAGTGCTGGCCGGTTGTCTGACTACGCAGTTGTGCGAAAGGCAGGTGGCAGCGCTTCGCAGCGTGGTCCGGGATACGCTCGCGGGCCTGTTCTTCGCTGATGCCGTGACGCTTGATCAGACGGCGGCGAGCACGTTCAGGGCTACTGTCAACCTGGACACGGCTGACAGTCCGGTGTCGGGCGGTGGCGGGGACCGGGCTCAAGTCTCCCAACCGCACATGGTCACGCATGCCTGTCAGCCAGTTAAGCGCAAGCAGCACATCCAGAGTTTGCGCTGTACCGTGCAGGCGTAAATGTGAGCCCAGCCCGGCAGATTTGCCTTCGATACCCGGAAAACTGATACCCACGTCATCGCGGCGCAGGTCATGCAGCCCCCGGTGCAGCTTTGCAAGTAAAGCGCTCATCAGTTGCGTCGCCGGAAATTCCGGGTCCGGCAACAAATGCAGGTCAAGGTAATGGTCCATGGCTTAGCCCGCCTCACCGAATACGCCGCCGCGGATCAGGGTGGCGATGACGAAGTGTTGCTGGTCTGGCTCCGGCACTTTGTCTTTTAGTACCCAGCCATCGAGCAAGGTGTAGAAGTCATCCTTGGTGTTGCGTGGCTGACGATAGGCTTTGCCTTGAGTGGTGACCGAACCGTAGGGTTCAACGGCAATCGGGCCGTTGACGTCGGCTTCCTGATACCAGGTGTCGATGCTGCGAATGGCGTTGCCGATTTTCTGCGAGTGAATACCGGCGATTTTATCCACGTGATACAGCGTTTTACTCTTGCCGTTGCTGCCACGCTCGAGAATCAACTCCTGGGAAGGGAACACCTCTTGGCCGGCCCCCACTCGCACATAGGCCGTAATACCCAACAGCACATGCTGCTCGCCCGCCAGGCCGCTGGCGATCAACTGGCTGAGTTCGTCGATGGCTTTGCTGCTGGCGTCGAAGTTACGCAGAGACAGCTCAAGAGCGTCGAACGTCCAGTGGCTTGCCGGTTTGCCATCGACCAGTCGAGCGACTTCGATTTCAACCTGCTCTGCACCAATTCGGTTACGCCACAGAAAGCGCCCGTTGGCCAAGTTGTGCGCATAACGGCGGGCCAGCTCGGCAAAGCCTTTGCTGTCGACATAGCCCTTGACCGTGGCCAGCAGCTTTTCCCGGTAGGCGGCATCGTTACAAGCCGAAGGCTGGCCGGTGCCTGCCAGCACGCGCAGGGTGAAGCTGACTTTCAGGGTATCGGCATTGTGGGGCAGGGCGGCGACATCGACGGTTTGCAGGTTTGGATTCTCGATCTGGGCATCCAGCTTGGCCGGGTCCAGGTCTTTGGTTTTCAGACGGTTGGAGATGGTGCCGCGTACCGATTTTTCGCGGATGGCGACTGGTGTCCAGTCTTTGCGGGTTTGCCAGTCACCGGCGTAAAACAACGCGTCGGAAGGATCGAGTTTGCGTTCGAAGGCCAGTACGGAAGCGGTTTTCAGATCATCTTTAGCCATTTTCAAATACCTTTTACGAAGATGGAGAATGCTTAATCGAAGTGGTGAGTTTCGGCAGGGCGATAGTCGTTGCGGCAGCGGTACAGGCCGTTTTCGGGTTGCGAGTCGGCATACCACAGCAACTGTTCAGCGCTTTGCAGGCGATGCGGGCTGAGCCACTCGCCAATGCCGTACAGGCTTTCAACGAAGCGGAACGGCGTTTCCTTGTCGCGGGTATTGGCGACTGAGCCTGCGGGTTGCAGTTCGCTCAATGCGCCGTAGCCAAGTGGAATGGGGACGACCCAGCCGTTGCGGTCGTGGGACCAGTCGGCTTTTTTGGCTGGGTCTTCGTTTGCTGTGCTGTGCCAGTTGATCCGCGACAGTGACAGCCAGGCATCCAGTGGCGAGGCATGCCCTTGCTGGGCCTTGAGCGCTGTCTGGCGTTGCTCCAGAAGATCTTGGCGTTCGACCAGAACGAAGCCGGGCAGCAGGCGCAGGCGCAGCTTTCTGAACAGGGCTTCACGAGCGGTATCATCGTTTTCAAAGGCGACGATGTAAGGCTGTTGCTTGTAGCGCGGAGCTTTTGACGGGATCACGCTGCCCCCGGCAATGCGCATCTGCGACAACAGATCGCGAACCTTTGCGGCCAGGCTTTCAGCTTGTGTCAGGTCTTTTAGCAGGGTCAGGCTCTGGACGGCGAATACCAGACTAATCTCCATATGCATGCGACCCTCTTCGACGATGGCCGCTGTGCTGCCGTCTTTGTCGATTGGGTTACGGGTCAGGCGCAAGCTATTTACGAAACCGCCTTCGGTCACCTGTTCCTCATGGGAGTGGGCGACTACACCGATGGCATTGAACTGCAGGTCCACTCCGGCTTCGGTGGTCTTGCGCTCAAGCGCCCACATCAGGCCCAGAAAGGCCGTCATTGACGGGAAGCCATGGGTCAGTGGGCTGGAGATTGAATTTGCGTTCTGCACGCGGATATGCGGAATGACCAGCAGGTACTCGAAGTACGGACACTTAGCCATGATTGACTTCCTCCCTTGCTTTAGCCAGTGACAGCAGCCCAGAGGGAACTGGTCTGTCGGCATCGACGATGGCTTGCTTGGCCCAATGCACTTGCTCTGTATCGCCAACGGGCAAACCTTGCTCGCGCAGATACGCGTTCAGCCATTGGCCGAAGGCATGCGCGACCTGTGCTGGCCAGTCTTCCCAGAGGAAAGCGGCGTTGAAGGCCTGATCCTCTTCAAGATGGCTATCGCGAAGCTCCAGTTTGCAGCGCTCAGGGTCGAGCCAGAGCTGTTCGTGCAGGGAGAGTTTGCAGTCGGGGCTTCGCGTCCAGCCGGCCCCGAATAGTTCTCGGGTTATCAGGCCGAACTCGGCCAAAGATTGGCCAAGGGCTTGTTCAAGAGCTTCGCGAGTCAAGCGGGTTGGCTTGATTTTCGGCGGATCGCTTTTAAGCAGTGTTGTCAGCTCCTTCAACTGCTCCGGCACGGAGTCATGCCACCTGAAGCGGCTGAAAATCGTCTCAATGCGCAGCAGCTTAGGAAACTTGGCCTGTCGCCATTGGGGTGGGGTGCAGGCCAGTAGATAGTTCACACCACCACGCTCAGTGTTTAGCTGGCTGATGTTCTGAGGTTTGGTACCTCCCAGCTTGCGCACGACCAGGTTGCGATAGTCGTGATACTGATCCTCATGGTGCTTGCCATCACGTCGGGCTTGTCTGGCAGCCTTATTGACTTCCCCGAAACGGGCATCGTTAATGTCTTGATGCACTGTATGCGCCAAGCTGCTGGAGGCGAGCGGTTGCAGTAGGTGAAAACCGGTATTGTCGGCAGGCTCGCCAGATGTACACCAATACAACTGTTTGGCCAGAACATGGCTGACTAACGTAGTGGCTGGACGGATCAAGTTTTTGAAAGTTTCGGCCCATTCATTTGCGGTTACCGGGTCTGCGTCCAGAGCTAGTAGCAGGTCAGCGTCGTTGTCGTGCAGCCAATCCAGAATTTGACGGTTTTCGATCTCCAATTTGAGGAATTTGTAGACGTCCAACGCGGCGGCATTACCGGCGACATCGACACTGTAGTCTTCCCCCAGATTGTGCGTTCCTATCTCTGTATGTTGTGGCAACGACGTCGGAACAACATGAATGCTAGTGGCTTTTTTAATGTCTCCATGAGTCGCTTTGACGGGGTGCGTGACTATCTTGATTTGCTCAGATCTCCGGACGGCGTCTGCCAGCCAGATGCTGTAGTCGTATTTGGCGACTGTTTCTATATCGTCACTGCCCTTGAGCTTGGCTTCTTTGCGATCGTTAATGAACGCGCTGATTGCCTCACGGAACCGAGTGGAGCGAGTTGTAGCTTTAGATCCTTCATCCATGTCACAGACCTTGGCAATTGACTTGGTACAAGCCATAACGGAAATTCATTGATCAGGTTTCGTACTTTTTAGGTTGCTGGCTCCTCTTTTTGAAAACCCCAAAACCGGGTGATACCGCCAGCCAAACCGGCTCTCGCGCACCGTCACCACCGAAAATCTCTCCCCCGCCGCCCGCAGCGAGATCCCGTTTTCCTCTGCCTGTTCTTCCAGCAATGTCATCAGGTCATGCCGTCCCCATGGCGCAATCCTCGGACCTAACTGGCTGTCGAGGTCGATGCCCGTCAGTTGACCTTGCGCTGAGGTATGAATCTCTGGAACGCCCCGCTTCGCTTCTTCATGAATCCGATGCAGCACTAGCGCGTCTTCATCTTCATCAGGCAGGAACAGCAATTCGACGTCATCGCTTGTTTGCTCACGAAACCGTTGGTGCTGCGGCAGCAGCCAGGTCAGCGCGGCCTGCGGGTATTGCCAGGCGCAAGCGGCATCCAGTGGTAGCGGTTGAGGTCTGACGCCACGTGCAGGGGGGCGGGTGGCCGCCGAGTGATCCTTGGGCAGCATCTGCGCGGCAAGGCGGGCGTGTTCCAGGTCCACAAGGCTCTGCTTGGGTTTAAGATCCGTCGCCGGGCGCGGCCGGATGCGGGGCAGAGCAGTGATCATGCGGTACTCGTCTTCAAGCATCAGCTTGTCCAGCCGGTGGCTGGTCAGGCGGAAGGCGTGATTCGTATCGTCGACTCGCAGTTCGAAACCCGGCTGCACAAACGCAGCTTTACCGGCCTGCTCGAAATGCTTCAGGTTGGTATCGAATATCAGCACATTGGGCGATTCACAAGGCCGGTTTCGGTGACGCTGAATACGCCCCGCCAACTGAATCAACGAGCGCATCGACGAAGGCTCGACAATCGCCCAGTCGTAATCGTGATCCCGGCCGACCTCGGTTACCGGCGAGCCCAGCACCACGAACAGATGATTCTGCTCTGGCGACCCATCAATAGCGCTGCGAATCTCCGCTCGGTGGTAAACCGCTTTTTCATCGCGGCGGTTCAAGGTGCTGTCGAGCTGCGCTTCAATGGCCGAGCGCAGTAGCAGCGGAAAACGTGAGTGATACACGCAAAGATGAATGCGGTGATTCTCGTCGGCGCCCAGGCGAAACAACGCTAGGGCGACATCGAACAGCGGTTCGATATTGGCCATGCGCACCAGCCCGAAACTGACCCGCTTGCCACTGCGTGGGCAAGTTTCGGCATGCCAGGCGTGGGCCTTGAACATTGCCTGACGAATATGGGCAGCAAATGCCTTGCGAATGGCTTCGGGTTGTTTGGCGCTGATCGCCAGCGGCAGCAGCTCGCCGCAGCGGCGTGGCGCAACCTTGCTCAGTTCGCTGATGCGCCGCGTCACGAACTGCTCATGCTGGGCGTTGAGGTCTTGGGCGTTGGCGCAGCTAGCGCTATGGGCGCCGAACTCATCGACCCACAGGCACGGGATTTTACCCGGCGGCCAGGTGTGCTGGTCGTGCGAGCCGCGATTGCGCCGGTAGTGCAGGCGCCCGGCCCGGTAGGCCTGGAACATCCCGTCTACCAGGCTCGGCGGCAGGGTGGCGGACGACAGCAGCACACGGCTGCCGAGCAGTCCGGCCCAATGCACCAGGCGGGTGAGGGCGGGCAGGTCGGCCAGATCGAAATCGTCCAGTTCATCGATGACCAGGTCGCTGCTCATCAGGCGCAGCATCGGCGCGATCTGCCGCCCCGAGCGCTGGGCTTCGGTGGCGGGCATCAGGTGATCGATGGTGCACACCAGCACTGGCGCGCTAAGCAGCTTGCGGGCCTGCGGGTCGTGCATGGCCTTTGACAGCAACGGATGGTTGTCGACCTGGCCTTCATAGCGCACGTGGCTGTCTTCTTCGAGCAATGACTGGATCGAAGCCGAGCCCGAGGCTTCGGCCTGCTGCTGATGAAATTCGAACAACTTGCGGCTGGCCGAGCCACCGACCTGAATCGCCAGATCGTCCTCACCCAGATGCAGGTCGTTGCGATAGCTCTGCCCGGTTTGCAACGTGAGGGTGCGTAGACCCAGGGCAAAGGTGCAGCGCATGCCGTGCTCAGGGAGGGCGAGAGCGTTCATGATCCTGGCGTTGGCCAGAGTCTTGCCGCAGCCGGTAGACGCCATATTGACGATAAATGCACCTTGTTCGGCGGCGCGGGTACGCAAGGCAGTGGCGGCATCGCTGGCTTTGTCTTGCCACCGAAAGCGCTCGCTGGCGCTGCGTTGGCGTAAGCCTTTGTGGCGTTTGAGGCGTGGCAAATGGCGTTCGAAGCCGGGCAGGCCGTGAATGACTGTCGCGCTCAGCCTGGCGACGCCGAGCAAGTGTTCGTCGAGTCGCTGGTTGAGCGTGCCGCCATGAGTATTGGCGTAGAGCTGGCATTGCTCGTCGCCTTTCACCCGCCCGCTGTCACCGGTTTTGAGTGACGAATAGTGGTGGTCCGCGAGCATCAGGCCCAGCCGTGCCACATGCATGATGTACGGATTATTGAGCCAGTCGCCTTTGTCGGCCCTGGCACGCAGTGTCAGTAAACGGCCAGCCAGTTTGGCGGCTTGATTTCGCCACTTGGGCAACAGCACCGGTAACTGATGGGCAAAATCCCAGTAGGCACTGATGTCTTTCTCTGCGGCTGTCTGCTTGAGTTCGTTCCATTCGTGGGTCATGACACCAAGTACATCGGCCAGTGCCGTGACCTGAATGCCTGGCGTCGGTTTTCCGAACCAGTTGCTTTCACCTTGCTGGGCATTGAATGGCTTGGTCGGCAGCCGGTGGTGGGTGACCACCAGCCAGGCAATCGCTGCTGCCAAAGGTGGCAATTGACGAAAGGGCAAGGTGATATCAGCGTCCAGTCCATCGCGCAGATAACGGCCGGGTTGTAGCCAACTGGCATCGTCCTGAGCATCGGGTGCGGTCAGGCGCTTGAGCCAGGTTTCGTCGTCGTTCTTGCCGACGAACGCCAGAAACAATCGCAGCGACACCCACTCATGGCGGTACAGGTTCTTGTCGCGCAGTTGATTTCTCAGCCGTTGTTGAAAGGCGACGCTCGACTTGCCCAGGTCGTGGAGCAGGGCGGCCATCTGCGCCAGCAGGCTGATGTCTTCGGCGCTGTGCCAGTCGTTTTCGTCTTCAGCGCGCAGCACATTGCGGCGGGTGCTGTTGGTCGGCACCGCACCCTGTTCGTTGAATCGGTTGGCATCGCCTACGATCCACAGCAATTCGCTATGGTCCAGCCCGCGGATCCAGTGGCAGGCCACGGCGGTATTGCGTCGGGCCGACTTTCTCAGCAGGCGGCGCAAGGTGTCGAGGCCGTCCTTGGTGATTGGGGTCTGCCAGGTTCGGTCACCACGGCGCTCGGCGAACTGGTCGAGAATCCGCCGGGTTTCTACCAGTGCGCGCTTGTCACACTGGCTGATCAGCAGAATGTTCACGCCACATCCCCGCCCAGTTGCACGGCAATGTCCTTGAGGCTGTTGATCATGAAGTCCAGCGCTTCACTACGGGTCAGATGTTCGATACACGCCTGACGAAACGCCTGCTCATCGTCGCCACGCATCGCCGATATAAAGGCTTGCGGCAGAATCAAACCGTCTTTGACCAAATCGGCCACATCGAACACCAACCCGCCACGCCGGGTCTTGCCGTGCAGCACCGCCAGCCCGTGAGGCAAACCCAGTACCCAGGTCGCCGTGGCTGCCAGCCCGTAAGCCAGGTAATTACCGTGGTCGAGAAACCGGTTGGCCGGGTCACCGCCGCTGCCACGCTTGGCCCGCACGAAGTCACCGTAGTTCATCGCCGTGGCGGCAAGTTTGAACAAGCGCTTGGTCAGTCGGGCTTCTTCCGTCAGTAGAAAGGTATGGTCTGGCGCGTGCTCGATGTTTGTCAGGGACTTCTGCAGGGCATCGTCCAGCGTTTGTGGGTCGACCTTGAAACCGGCCTTGTCGAACGCCTTGTGCTCCAGCCACTGACGACGAATGTGCGTCAGCCGCAACCGCTGAAACGCCTTGGCTGCCTCCAGGCGCAAGTCATCCTTGAACCAGAAACCGACCCAGCGTTGCAGATACTCGGTGGGGCGATATTCGCTCTGCGGAGAAAACCAGGAGACTTCGATATCGATCTCGTTGGCACTGAACAATGGTGTCCCGCCACCGCCGCAAAACCCGACCAGAACCCCGGCCTTGGCCAGCTCACGCATCGCCGCCTGAGTCACGGAAGTGCCAGTACCCAACAGTACGGTCGTGGTGTTGGCGATGGGAATGTTCCAGTACAACGACTGCTTGCCGGCATCAGTCACATACTCGACCCGGCCACCGTTTACCAAAACGCGGCAGTGTTGCAGGTAGTAAATATTGGCGCGTTTTGAGTGCAGGATCGTCTTGAGATCCGAAGCCTTGATGTCATCCATGGCAGATACCACTGTGAAAGTAGAGCAGTCCTTGTGCTGCGGGGTTATAGCGGAAAGTGATGGCAGTGGGCTATGTGTTTTTTATGTCGGGACATGAGTGGCTGGATGGGGTTTGTGACCCTCTTTTTTCTGGAGTGGGGCGTGGCTATGTAAATCAATGACTTACGGGGTGGGCTGAAAAAAGGGTCGGGCGCGGGATAACGAAGTTTTTGGCTTTTAAAACGGAGGGTTATGGCGCATTGTGTCTACTTCACTGCCGTATAGGCAGCTCAGAAATGAAACCTCAGGAGCTGCGCCGTGGGCGTTGCCTTCACTGCCGTATAGGCAGCTCAGAAATGCCGATGTTCAGGGTACGCTTTCCTTTTTCACTTCACTGCCGTATAGGCAGCTCAGAAAACCACCGCTTGAGCCGCCGCCTGACGAGCCACCTTCACTGCCGTATAGGCAGCTCAGAAAAGATCCCGCAGCGTGCCGCCGTGACTGAACCCCTTCACTGCCGTATAGGCAGCTCAGAAATTGCTCGCCAAGTGGTACGCCAGCCAGCAGTACTTCACTGCCGTATAGGCAGCTCAGAAATACCTGGTCCAAGAGCCTCCGGGCATACGATCCTTCACTGCCGTATAGGCAGCTCAGAAAGGCGCGCAGGCTAGCCGTGCTTGATACATCGACTTCACTGCCGTATAGGCAGCTCAGAAATCTAGAGCAACGTCAAGCATAAAGATTTTAGTCTTCACTGCCGTATAGGCAGCTCAGAAAACTGATAGCCAGAAGTCGCTGGACCAGATCGCCTTCACTGCCGTATAGGCAGCTCAGAAAGACAACCGGGAAGCGTACCGCAGCATGGTCGACTTCACTGCCGTATAGGCAGCTCAGAAATGCGACTCCACCCATGCTGTAACACTGTCGAGCTTCACTGCCGTATAGGCAGCTCAGAAAATGCTCAGCGCGCTGCTCGTCGCTGAGCGTGTCTTCACTGCCGTATAGGCAGCTCAGAAACTAATGGGTCTTACAAAACCTCTGGCGCTGTTCTTCACTGCCGTATAGGCAGCTCAGAAATGGGTGCCTGGCCCGACAGCTTCCGGGACGCCCTTCACTGCCGTATAGGCAGCTCAGAAAATTTGCGCCTTCCGGGCCGTTGATGATGTGGTCTTCACTGCCGTATAGGCAGCTCAGAAAGCGTCGAGCCGTGGCCGATGGTAGGTACGTCGCTTCACTGCCGTATAGGCAGCTCAGAAATAAAGCTGACATTCGACCTTGGCACCACGCTGCTTCACTGCCGTATAGGCAGCTCAGAAAAATGCGGCCACCAAAGCGGCGAAGGCCTACACCTTCACTGCCGTATAGGCAGCTCAGAAAGTTGGCCGGAAGATGGCCGCGCACTTCGAAGGCTTCACTGCCGTATAGGCAGCTCAGAAATGGAACATCGCCATAAACTTCGGCTCGACCGTCTTCACTGCCGTATAGGCAGCTCAGAAATTAACCGGCCGCTGCGGCGCAGCATGTTGATTCTTCACTGCCGTATAGGCAGCTCAGAAATCAAGATCGAGGCGGCAGACATGTCCGGGCAGCTTCACTGCCGTATAGGCAGCTCAGAAATGGCACTGATCCTGGTACTGGTGGTGGTTCAACTTCACTGCCGTATAGGCAGCTCAGAAAAATCTACGACTGAATATATTCAGCAGTACAAGCTTCACTGCCGTATAGGCAGCTCAGAAAGACGCCACGGCGGCTCAATTGCGGGCGGCGCGCTTCACTGCCGTATAGGCAGCTCAGAAAACCAGAGGACCCGCCGCCTGACGAGCCACCACCTTCACTGCCGTATAGGCAGCTCAGAAAAGCCCAGATTTGTCCACGCAGCAGGCGTCACCCTTCACTGCCGTATAGGCAGCTCAGAAAAACAACGCATTCAATCAGAATTTCAAAGATGCCTTCACCTCCGTACAGGCAGCTCAGAAAATCACCGAAGCTCTTATCGAATGTGTCGTAGGTGTCTCTGTCGTTCGGACATCATAAGAGTGTTTGTTTGGCCATGGTATGCCGTTGGTTCTTACTCGCGTTTCACCTTGTCGATTCTATTTCTACCATGCTCTGCGTGGGCTCTAATGAAACAACCCTGCCACAAACTCACTCACAGGTTCGGGTAACAGATCCTGTGGATGGTCGCCTCCGAACGTGGCCAGCCCGCTTCGGCCTTTGATGATGGCGGCGCTCAGAACGTCCCCTGATTGCACCTGAACTATCTCGATTTTGACTTCGACTTTATCCGGGATCATCGACCATTCGGTTGCGCGATCTTCCCAGTGAAGAATCGTTGGGAAAACCAGCAGGTCCTGGCCAGCTTCCCGTGCTGCATACAGTGCTTGGTCAAAGTGATTCGTCTCAGGCCCCAAACGAATGCTATGGACTTCTTTAGCCAGAGCTGCCCGGATGATCTGGGCGGTATTCCTCCCTGAGCCCTTGTACGTGTGAGTGCCATACTCGCCGTCAGTGGGCGTGGAGACGTAAAATTTTTGAGTTCGTTCGAGAGTTGCCAAGGCTTGTTGTTGAGGTATCCATTGATGTGAGTCTGCGCAGCCTGTAAGCGCGGCAGACAATGCAATAAAAATAACGCTTCGCATCGACATGTCCTTGTCCGGGGTTGTGGCTCAATAATATCAAGCGCCGGGCAAGGACTGTCGAGTAGCGCTGGATATCAGGCGCCGCAGGCCACACGGCTGCTAACGCCAGACCCAGCTGCCGGGCATTTTGCTCAAGCCGTCAAATGTTCAAACAGAATCGTCCCGCCCACAATCATCAGCACCACGCCGCCGACAATCTCGGCTCGTTTGCCGACCATCGTGCCGAGCACTCTCCCAAGCATCACGCCGATGGTCACCATCACTAGGGTCGCCAGACCGATCGCCGCTGAGGCAACCAGAATGTTCACGTCGACAAATGCCAGGCCCACCCCCACTGCCAAGGCGTCGATGCTGGTTGCCACGGCGGTAACGGCAAGGATGAACAACGAGTGCTGGCTGGATCTTTCCTGTTCTTCCTCACCGTCGTCTTTCACGCCGTTGTAGATCATGTGCAGGCCCAGGCCGATCAACAGGGTGAAGGCAATCCAGTGGTCCCAGTCGGCGACCCATACTGACGCGGCGCGGCCGATGGCCCAGCCAATCAAGGGGGTGATGGCTTCGATGACGCCGAATATCAAGCCGGTGCGCAGGGCTTCGAGAAAGCGGGGTTTGTGCAGTGCGGAGCCTTTGCCGATGGCCGCTGCGAAAGCGTCCGTGGACATGGCCAGAGCGAGGAAGATAAGGGCAAACGGGGTCACGGTTTACGTCCAGCCGGGCTATGAGTCAACGACACGGCAACGCGCCCGGCTTTAGGCGTGTGCAATGTCGCTGGTCTCACCAACCTAAAAGGTGTTCGTACCACGGCTGACGTGCCGAGAATGTTGATACGAACGCCAGCGATTGCTCGCTGACAGGCTACTCCCCAACGGAAGCGGCGATTATATACAGACCTGGATGAACGGCGGGTGAAGTTTTTTTGGGTAAGCCAGGTTCTTCAGGTTCGCCTTTATCAAGCTGGCGCGAAAAGCCCCTTCCTTCAGGTGGGGGATGAAAGCGCCACCGCGAAGCGCTGATAGGGGTTAAGATCCATAAAACCGCCCCTATTCTGTGTTTCATGACTGAAATGAAAGCGACCAAAACCCTCAAGATTCGAGTGCGAGACAAGCACGCAGCGCAGCTGCGTGAAGCGTCTCGCGCTGTGAATTTTGTGTGGAACTACGTAAACGAGTTGAGTAGTCGCTTGATTCGTGAACGTGGTCGTTTTCTGTCGGCGTTCGACATTCACAAGTACACCAACGGGGCCGGCAAAGACCTGGGACTGCACAGCCAATCGGTGCAGGCTGTTGCCGACGAATATGTCACACGGCGCAAGCAGTTCAAAAAGCGCCAGCTCCGCT